>JAEUHW010000316.1 GCA_016793245.1 Planctomycetota bacterium | reverse complement strand
GTCGCTCTCGCGTCGATGTCCGACCTCTCCCGTAGCATGAGTTTCGGAGCCCCCGCCTCCCGCGGGCTCCGAAACGGCGCACGCTGTCTTTCGACGAAGCGGAGCCGCGCCCGGAGGCGTAGCAAGCGACGTGAACGACGCGCTCCGCCCCGCGTTTCTCGCTTGCGTCGAGCGCGCATCGATCATCGAACGCCATCGACGTCCTGCGCGCGCGTCGGGCGCGGCGCTTGCTTCGCCGTAGGGCCGGGCGTAGCGCCTACGCGCGCTTGCGTCCGAACGCCCCGCGCGTGCGTGAAGCCTCCACGACCGAGCTCGTCGTCGCGAATCGGACCCGCTCGCATCGTTCGTCGCGCTCGTTCGCTCGTTCGGCCACTCTCGACAGGCCGCTCGCGCGCCCGGCTCATCCGCCCACGCTCTCCTACTTCCTGCGCCCACGCCCGGCCGCTAGGCTACCGCGTGCATGTCAGCCTTCCCGGACCACGAAGAGTTCTTGCTCGTGCGCCACGAGGTGCAAGCGAAGCTCCGGAGCGGCGCCTACATCGACGCGGGCGATCCTCATCTGCGCCTCGTCGTACTCCCATCGTTCGAAGCGAGCTTCTCCTGGGAGATCCGTGCTCAGCGCTCGCGCGGAGCCGAACGCGCGTGGCGACTGGTGCACACCTTCTGGGACTTCGAGGCGAATCTGCGCGCCCTCGGGGATCCCGTGACGCGGCTGCGGCACACGCGCCCTTATGTCGCTGCGGTCACGCAGCGCGCGGGCCCGATCGCCGACGATGTCGTGCAAGGGATCCTGGCGGGCCTGCGGCAGGTCTCGATCCCGCTCGCGACGCAGGATCGGTCAATGATGGTCGACGGCATCCGATACGTTCTGCAGCTCTTCGAGGGGACGCGCACGCTACAGCTCGAGTGGAACGAGGCGCAGCGTGGTGCTGCACCTCTGGGCCCGGTGATCGACGAGCTGATCGAGCGCTTCGAAGCTCAGCGGCCGGCGAGCTCGAACGCGATGCACTTCAAGTAGTGCGCCTCGCGGATGCGCGCGGGGTGATCCGCAGGATGGCGCGAGGTCCAGAGCTCGCGCGCCGGCCGCGCGGCGCGGCGCACGACGTTGCGCAGCAACGCGAAGAACTCGTCCGCGGGGACGTGCGCGGTGCACGAGGCCGCGACGAGGATGCCCCCAGGCCGCAGACGCTGGAGCGCGCCCTGGTTCAAGCGTTCGTAGGCGCGGAGCGCGCCCTCCTTCTCGCTCGCGCGCTGCGCCAGGGTCGGCGGATCGACGATGACGAGGTCGAAGCTCGGGTGCGCGGGCTCGCGGAGCCACGCGAAGACATCGGCGCGCACGGTCTCATGGCGTGCGGCGCGCACCTCGGCGCGATCGCGGTTGCGCTCGAAGTTCCGGCGCGCGGCGGCGAGGGCGTGCTCGCTCTGGTCGACGTCGAGGCAACTGCGCGCGCCTCCGGCCGCGGCATGCACCGAGAAACCTCCGGCGTGCGCGAAGAGATTCAGCACGGCTCGCCCACGCGCGAGCGCGCCGACGCGAGAACGGTTCTCTCGCTGGTCGAGGAAGAAACCCGTCTTCTGGCCGCGCACGAGGTCAGCCTCGAAGCGGAGCCCGTGCTCGCGGAACTCGACCGGTGCTTCGGGTACCGAGCCGAACAACGCTTCGCCATCGCGCGGCGCTCCGGGGGGCACTTCGACGTTGCGGCTCGTGCGCAGCAGCAAGGTACGCGGCTGCAGCGCGTCGCGGATCAGCTCGCGCAGCATCGCAAGCCAAGGAAACCAGACGCCGCTGTAGATCTTGAGCACCAGGTGCTCGCCGTAGCGATCGAGCACGAGGCCCGGAAAGCCGTCGCTCTCGCCGTGCACCAGCCGAATGCCGTCGGTCTCCGCCGGATCGAAGAGCCCGCTCCGCGCTGCGACCGCCGCGGCGAGGCGCTCCGCGAAGAAGCCCGCATCGATCGGCCGCGGCTGACCCACTTGCAGCACGCGCAGCGCGATCGGCGAGCTGGCATCGTAGAGCCCCGCCGCGACGAAGCGCTTGCTGCGATCGAAGACGATGCCGAGCTCCCCGGTGGTGCCGACGCGATTCAGGCGCTTCAGCTTGTCGCGGAAGACCCAAGGGTGACCGCCCTTGATCGCGCGCTCCGCTGTTGGCTCGAGCTCGAGCTTCAAGCGCGGCTTAGCCGCGGCTTCCGGCTCGATTCCGTGCGTCCCCTGCACGCAGAGCGCGAGCGTGCGCGCGAGCTCCTCCACGCTCATGCGCTCGCTCGACCAGAGCGACTCCGCGAGTGCCAAGTAGTGCGGCAGCCGCACGCGCAGCAGCGCCTCCACCTCCGCCGCCGGATCTTCCTGCGTGAGTCCGGGCCTCGTCGCGGCGCCGCCTTGCGCGCGCACGCGCTCCGCGAGACAGGCAGGAGAAGCCAGCAACGCGAAGCAGCGGTAGCGCTCGCGCAGCAGCTCTCGCGCGCGCTCGGTCGTGACCACGCCGCCGCCCGTCGCGAGCACCTGCGCTCCTCGCGCGCACACCCGCTCTAGCGCCTCGAGCTCGCGCTCGCGGAACCAGGCCTCGCCATGCGCGCGCAGGAGCTCCGCGCAGCGCTGGCCTTCCGCAGCCTCGATCTCCCGATCGAGATCGACGTACGGAACCGCGAGGAGCGCCGCGAGCCGCTCGCCGATGGTGCTCTTCCCCGCCGCGCGCGGGCCGAGCAACGCGATACGCTGCAGCTCGCTCACGCCTCGCCCTCGCGCGCGAGCTCGCGCGCGGCGGCCTCGCGCAGCAGCTCGAGGGGTGCTCGCTGTCCGGTGAAGAGCTCGCTCTGCCGCTGCGCTTGCGCGAGGAACATCGCGAGCCCCTCCACGAGGATCGCGCCCGCGCGCTCGGCGGCGCGAAGCAGCGCCGTTCGCCGCGGACGATAGACCATGTCGAGCACGTGCATACCCGGCCCGAGCGCGCGCTCGCCGATCGGCACCTCGTGCAGCGCCGCGTGCGATCCGAGCGGAGTCGCGTTCACCAGCAGACCGAAGCGCTCGCGTTCGCGTTCGCTCCATGGCCAGAGCCGCAGGCCGTGCCGCTCCGCGAACGCCGCAGCCTTCGCGGGCTCGCGCAGCGCGAGCGTCACCTCGGCGCCCGCGAGACGCAGCGCCAGCGCCGCCGCACGCGCGGCCCCGCCCGCGCCGAGCACGAGCGCTCGTGAACCGGCGATCCGCGCACCGGCGCTCTCGAACGCATCGACGACCGCGGGCGCATCGGTGTTCTCCGCGCGCCAACCGCGACTCGTGCGCACGAGCGTGTTCGCCGCCTCCATCGCCTCCGCCGCGGCGCTCGCTTCGTCCGCGAAGCGCCACGCGAGCTCCTTCATGGGCTGCGTCACCGAGAAGCCCTGCGCCGCAACACCCACCTCCCCGCGCGCATGGCCCTCAAAGAACGCTCGCGCGTCGTCGGGAGCGAAGCGGAGATACACCGCGTTCCGCTGCAGCGCGCGGAACCACGCGCCATGCACGGCCGGCGAGAGCGAGCGCGCGACCGGCCGCCCGACGACGCCGAAGACCTGCGTCGTGGTATCGATGCCGCTCAGCGGCACCGCGCGCTGCCAAGCCGCGACGCTCCACTGCGCCGCGGCGGTCTGCGCCGTCTCGCTCGACGCGAGATAGGTCCACGCCGAGCCGTGCACGCCGGAGAGCACGCGCGAGCCGTGACCGTGCTCCCCCATCGAGAACGCCACGACGGGCCGCGCATGCACGGCGCGCGCCGCGCGGAGCCCCGCGTAGATCGCGGCGCACTGCTCCTCTCGCTGCACGCGATAGACGCGCTTCAGCGCAGCCTGCGGGAACGCGCGCGCCAGCTCGAGGATCTCTGCGCGCACGTCGCCCGGCGCGCACGGTTCGCGGTCGTGCACGGAGACGATCAGCTCCGCGCTGCCGCCGAGCGCGGCGAAGTGAGCCGCGTGCGCTCGATCGAGATCGACGTAGCGTGCCCCCGCACGTGAAGCCGCGGCCAAGCGCGCGAGGCGCTCTTCGAGCGAGCCGTCGAAGCTCCCGCCCTCCTCACGCGGCATCACCGTCGCGATCACCCCTCGCGGAGAGGCGCGCACGAGCTCCGCCCCGAGCTCGGCAGAGCAGGCATCCAATCTCAGCTCGACGAGATCGACGTGCTGCGCGTCCTGCGCAAAGGCCTCGCGCACGCGCGGCGCGTCGTGCGCGTGCAGCGAGAGCACGGTCTTCACGCTCGCGGTTCTCCTCCGCGCGAACGAGAGCGAGCGAGCTCCTGCTCCAGCTCGCGCAGCGCGCCGTCGCGTCGCTCGGCCTCACCGCGCGCGAGCTCGGCGAGCGGCAGCGCCGCGCGCAGCAGCGCGACGTAGACTTCGCGCAAGCGCTCGGCCTCACCGCCATCGAGCGCCAGCCTGTCGAACGCCGCCAGATGCTCGCGCACCGTGCCCAAGTCGCCGCGCACCAGCGGGCCGCTGAGCGCTTGCACCGCGGCGCCGTCGCGCTCGCGCAGCGCGCGGAGCGCGCTCTCCGCGAGCGAGAGCAGGGCGCTCGGCGGAGCTTCCGGTGCGGCGACGTGCAGACAGCGCTGCGCTTCGGCGAGCAGCGCGACGAGATCGTTCGAGGCGAGCACCGCCGCGGCGTGATAGAGCGCCTTCGCGTCCGGACGCACGGCGAAGCTCCGCGCGCCGAGACGCTCGACCCAACCGCGCGCGAGCTCGACCGCGCGGGCGTCTCCTTCCAAGCCGAAATGCGCGTTCGCCCAATCGATCGCGGCGGTGCGTCCCGGGGGCAGCGCGAGCAGCGGATGGATCGCGGCGAGAGCAGCTCCGCCCGTCGCGAGCGGTGCCAGCGCGGCGGAAGGCACCGCGCCGCTCGCGTGCGCGAAGAGCGCCGCGCTCGCACCGCTCTGCGCGAGCTCCTGCGCCACGGGAACGATCTGCGCATCGGGCACGGCGAGCAACAGGAGCTCGCAGCCGAGCGCGAGCTCGCGCGCGTGCTCGCGCACCTCGACATCCAGCGCGCCGCAGCTCGTCGCCAAGCGCGCGGCTCCAGCGCGATCGCGCGAGGCGAGCCCGACGAGCCGCGCGCCGCGTTCGCACCAACGCGGCGCGAGCGCAGAGGCCACGGCGCCGGAGCCGACGAGGGCGAAGCTCGGGCCGCTCGTGCTCATGCGCGCGCTCCCGCGAGCGGCTGCACGACGACGCGCGCTTGCGGCAGCGCTTCCCGCGCCAAGCCGGCCAGTTGAACCGCTTCACTCTCGCTGCCGACGCACGCGAAGTAGGTCGAGCCCGAACCGCTCATCGCCGGCGGCAGCGGCCAGACGCGCTCCAGCGCCGAGCGCACTTCGCGCATCCGCGGCTCGGCGACCACCGAGCACGACTCGAGGCGGTTCCAGAGCGAACGCTGGAAGCTCGACCAGTCGCGCGCCGCGAGCAGCTCCTCGAGCTCCGGTCGTTCGAAGCGCTGGCCCGCCTGTGCCGCGTACTGCGCGAAGACGCCGCGCGTCGGGACGTGCAGCCCGGGCAGCACCAGCACCGCGCGTGCTTCGCGCTCCGAGAGCAGCGGATGCGCCATCGGCTCCACGTGCTCTCCGCGCCCGCGCACGAGCGCGGTACCGCCCCAGAGGAAGAAGGGGCAATCGGAGCCGAGCTCCAACGCGAGCGCGTAGAGGTCCTCGCGGCGCGCGAAGCCGCGCGCGAGCGTCTCCAGACCGACGAGGACCGCCACCGCGTCGCCGCTGCCGCCGCCGATCCCGCCGCCCGCGGGCAAGCGCTTCACCAGATGCAGCGCGATCTTCCAGCGCTCACCGACGGCGCGCTTCGCGAGCCAGAGCTCCGCCGCGCGCACGCAGAGGTTCGACGGATCCGTCTCGAGACCGCGATCGTCGCTCGTGAACTGCACCGCGCTCCGCTCGGCGGGCTCGCACTTCAGGTGCAGCTCGTCGCCGAAGGCGAGCTCGTGGAAGAGGCTCCGCAGCTCGTGATAGCCGTCCGGGCGCTTCCCGATCACGTCGAGCCAGAGGTTCAGCTTGCAGCTCGTCGCGACGCGTGCGCGTCCGCGCTCCAGGATCTCGACGCGCATCCTCTGGCTCCTACAGCTCGAGCGGCCCGACCGGCGGTTCGTCGAGGGCCGCGTTGTCGATCAAGCGCACGTTGCCTACACGCGCGGCGATCAGCGCGCGCGCCGCGCGCGGCGGACCGGCCCACGGCTCGAGCGTGCGCGCATCGGCGACGACCGCATACTCGACCTCGACGCTGCGGGTCTGCGAGAGCACGCGCTGCATCTCGGCCTCGAGGCGCACGCGATCGCGCACCCCCCCGGCGTACGCTCGCGCCGCGGCGCCGAGCGCGCGCGAGATCGCGAGCGCGTTACGGCGGGCGGCGGGATCGAGACGCGTGTTGCGGGACGAGAGCGCCAAGCCGTCGCTCTCGCGCAGCGTGGCGCACGGGACGATCTCGCACGCGAGATGGAAGTCCTCCACGAGCGCGCGGACCACTTGGAGCTGCTGCCAATCCTTCTCGCCGAAGTACGCGCGATCCGCCTGCGCCAGCGAGAGCAGCTTCAGCACGATCGTCGCGACGCCCGCGAAGTGACCTTGGCGATGCTGCCCTTCGAGCGGCAGCGCGCAGCCGCGCGGCTCGACGAAGCTCTGGAACCCCGCGGGATAGAGATCGTCGCGCCGCCCGAGGAACACCGCGTCCACGCCGTGCCGAGAAGCGATCTCGAGATCGGCCTCCAGCGTCTGCGGATAGCGCGCGAAGTCCTGCGGATCGTCGAACTGCAGCGGGTTCACGAAGATCGAGAGCAAGGTCCGGTCGCACTCGCGCGCGGAGCGCTCGAGGAGCGAGGCATGCCCCGCGTGCAGCGCCCCCATCGTCGGGACGAAGCCGACGCTGCGCCCTTCGCGGCGGATCTGCTCGCGCCAGAGGCGCAGCTCGCGGACATCGTTCAAGCGCTGCATGAGAAGCTCCTCCAGAGCTCTTCCAAGCGAAGCCCGCGCGCGGGATGCACCCAGCGCGGCGCGATCTGGACCGCGGGGCGCAGCACGAAGGCGCGCTCCGCCATGCGCGGATGCGGGATCTCGAGCTCCTCGCTCGCGCAGCGCGCGTCGCCGTAGAGCAGGAGATCGAGGTCGAGCACGCGCGGGCCGTTGCGCACGCCACCGCTCGGGCGACCGGCGCGGCGCTCTTCCGCTTGCAAGGCGGCGAGCAGGGAACGCGGCTCGCGCCCCGTCTCGGCCCACGCGACGGCGTTCACGTACCAGCCCTGCGCCGGGCCGCCGACGGGCTCCGTCTCCAGGAAATCGGAGCAGCGCCGCAAGCGCAGGATGCCGCGCCCTTGCAGCGCGCGCAGCGCTCCGCGCAGCGCGCGCGGTCGCTCGCCCAAGTTCGAGCCCAACGCGATCAACGTCGCGATCATCCCAAGCGTTGGAAGCTGGAGCCGCCGCCGGGTCGCGGGCGAGGCGCGGTCTCGCCTGCGCCGCGCTCTTCCTCGCCGGGCTCCTCGTCGTCGCCGTCGAGCTCTAGCTGCGCGTCGTCGTCGTCGTCGTCCCGCGCATCGCGCGCGCCGCGCACGCGGCGCGCGATCTCGCCGACCGCGCCCCAGAGCACATAGCCGACGCACGCGATCGCGACGAGCAGCTCGGGCTCGAGGAAGAAGAGCAGCAGCGCGAGCAGGACGAGCGGCAACGCGCGGAAGCTCTTCCGGCGCCGCAGCAGCGCGCGGAACCCGTGCGTGTAGCGCACGCGGCTCACCATCAGACCCGCGAGCAGCGGCGAGCAGACGAAGAGCGTCCACACGACCGGCGTCCGCACGTCCAGGCTGCCGAGCCCCGGCACGAGCCGCGCGAGCTCGCTCTCGCCGAAGCCGTACATGAAGACGACCAGGCTCGCAACGAAGCCGGCCGCGGCGGGTGTCGGCAGGCCGGCGAAGTGATCGTGTGCGTCGTCGGTCTTCTCGTGCTCGGCGTTGAAGCGCGCGAGGCGCAGCACCGCGCAGAGCGCGAAGAGCGCGGTGACGAGGAGGTAGACGCGCGGGTGGCGCGTGCCGAGCCCCTGCACGATGGTCTGGTGCTCGAGCAGCGCCTTCACGAGGAACGCGGGCGCGATCCCGAAGGTGACGACGTCGCAGAGCGAGTCGAGCTGACCGCCGAAGTCGGTGGTCTTGTTCACCATGCGCGCGACCGAGCCGTCGAGCGCGTCGAAGACCATCCCGAGGAAGATCAGCCACGCCGCGGCGAGGATCTTGGCCTCGAAGGCGGCGACGGTCGCGGCCGATAGCTCCCCGCTCGCGCCCGGCAGCAACATCAGCGCATCGCCGATCTTCGCGATGGCCAGGAAGCCGCAGAACCCGTTCCCCAGGGTGAGCAGGGACGGCAGGAAGCCGATGGGCTGGAGGCGGCGTTTCTTCACGCGAGAGGAGCTCGATCGCAGGCGACGGGCGAAGAGGCTATCCGACCGCACCCCGCCGGTCTGCACGAAAGCCGGCCCCCTCGGTGCGACGCGCCCCGCACTTTGTTAGCTTCCGAGCCGCGCGGGCGGCCCGCCGTCGCGGCCGCCGCGCCTTCGAACCATCGCCAGAGCTGTTCCGCCCATGAGCTTGATCGCGGCCGTGCAGGCCCGGGAGATCCTCGATTCCCGCGGCAACCCCACCCTCGAAGTCGACGTGCTCCTCGAGTCCGGAGATCTCGGCCGCGCGGCCGTGCCCTCGGGCGCCTCGACCGGCGCGCACGAAGCCCACGAGCGCCGCGACGGCGGCGCCCGCTACGGCGGCAAGGGCGTCCGCAACGCCGTCGACAGCGTGAACGGCGAGATCGCCCAGGCCCTCGAGGGGAACTACCTCGGCGAGGACCAGGTCGCGGTCGACCGCGCCCTCATCGAGCTCGACGGCACGGAGACGAAGAAGCGCCTCGGCGCGAACGCGATCCTCGGCGTCTCGCTGGCGCTCGCCGATGCGGCGGCCGCCGAGCACGGCCTGCCGCTCTACGCGTGGGTCGGCGGCTCGCGCGCGCGGCGCTTGCCGATCCCGATGATGAACATCATCAACGGCGGCTCGCACGCGGATAACAACGTCGACTTCCAGGAGTTCATGGTCGCACCCGTGGGTGCGCCGAGCTTCGCGGAAGGGCTGCGCTGGGGCGCGGAGATCTTCCACGCGCTGAAGAGCGTCCTGCGCTCGAAGAACCTCGCGACCGGCGTCGGCGACGAGGGCGGCTTCGCGCCGGATCTCCGCTCCAACGCCGAGGCGATCGAGGTGATCCTGCAGGCGATCGACAAGGTCGGCTTGAAGGCCGGCTCGCAGGTGCGCCTCGCGCTCGACCTCGCCGCGAACGAGTTCCTGAAGGACGGCAAGTACCACTTCGAAGGCCGTCCGCACGGCTCCGACGAGCTCGTGAGCTTCCTCGCCGACTGGTCCGCGAAGTACCCGATCTACTCGATCGAGGACGGCATGGGCGAGGACGACTGGCAAGGCTGGCTCGCGCTCACGCAAGCCGTAGGCTCCAAGGTGCAGCTCGTCGGCGACGATCTCTTCGTCACCAATCCGAAGCGCCTCAGCGAGGGCATCCGCCAGGGCATCGCCAACGCGATCCTGATCAAGGTGAACCAGATCGGGACGCTCACCGAGACGCTGGACACCATCGACCTCGCGCACGGCGCGGGCTACGCGTGCGTGATGTCCCATCGCTCGGGCGAGACCGAGGACACGACGATCGCCGACCTCGCCGTCGCGACCGGCGCCGGTCAGATCAAGACCGGCTCGCTCTGCCGCAGCGAGCGCATCGCGAAATACAACCAGCTCCTGCGCATCGAGGAGAACCTCGGCGCGGCCGCTCTCTACGGCCCGGCGGCGAGCACGCGCTTCGGTCAGAGCATCGCCGCGGCGCTCGCGACTCCCGCGAAGGCGAAGCCGGCGAAGAACGGCAACTCGAAGTCGGCGAAGGGCGCCGACGCGAAGCCGGCGAAGAAGAGCTGAGCCTTCGCGCGCGAGAGCGCTCTTGCAGCGCTCTCGCGCGCGTGCGATGTTGCGCATCGACCAGGGGGGTTTTGGTCACGCGGGACGCGTTCCCGCACGCGAGGAGGAGGGCTCGAGCCCTTCGATGACCGTGTTGTCTTCTCTCTCGAACTCCCCCGTCGCTCCGCCGAGTGCGGGGCGCACCCGTGCCGCGAACGGCCGCGGCGTGCACCCGATCCGGGGCTCGGCCGAGACGCCGCTGCTCGCGTTCCTCGGGCTCGGCCTCTTCTGTTGGATCTTCCTCACCAACAGTCTGCCCGCGAAGCGCGAGCTCGGCGGTCGCTTGGCGCAGGTCGAGCGCTACACCGCCGACGGCGGCCAGCTCGCGCGCCTGCGCGAAGAGCTCGCCGAGGAAGAGGGCCTCGCGCGCGCCGTGCGCGAAGACGCCGTCGTGCGCCGCGCGCTCTTCCTCCTCGAGCATCCGACCGCGCCGGAGAACGCCCCCGAGAACTTGCTGACCAGCTTGTCGATGAACTTGCCGGCGGAGCCCGAGACGCTGGTCGAGGAGGAGCCGCCGATCGAGGAGTTCGAACTGCCGGCGGACGAAGAGGTGCCGAACGATGCCCTCCCCGAGAGCGGTGAGGAGGTCGCGGTTCCGATGAGCCAAACGGGCGCTCGAACGCCGGCGTCGAACGCGGCTGAGCCTCCGCCGACCTCCTCGCAGCTCGAGGCTGCGCGCGACGCCCGCCGCACCGCAGCGAGAACCGCGACGGACAAAGAGAAGAACAAGGACGACGCCAAGGTCGGGCCCACGCGGTCTGGAGCGGAGCGCGAGAAGCAGAAGGCGGCCTCCGCAGTGGAGAACGCATCCAAGAAGCCCGCGCCCGGCACCGCAGCCAAGAACTCGAAGTCCGAAGATTCGAAGGACAAGGCCCCGCGCAATCCCGCGAAGACGCCCGCTCGGAAGAACTCGCCGAACGCCGCGACCTCCACCGGACCTCGCCCGCCGGGTAGCTTCGAAGTCCCCTCGTTCCTGCGCGGCTGAGCGGCTTGAAGCTCCTCTTCGAGCTCGCGCGCCGCAGCGCCGTGGGTGTCGTCGGCATCGCGGCGCTGCTGTGCTCCCCGCCGAGGGCCCGAGGACAGGACGCGGCCAGCACCCCCGCGGGCGAGGAAGGCGACCTCCGGAACCAGACCTTTCTGCTGCCGCTCTCCTTCGAGCGCGGAGAAGCGCTCGCGGCGCTCCGCGCCGCACTCGCCGAAGGAGCGCTGCGCGAAGCGCGCGAGGCCCTGGAGCTCGTGGCGTTCGGTCCGGAAGACGAGCTCGTGGCGTTCGACGAGCGCCTGGTTCTCTCGCCTCGCGAAGCGCTGCCGCACCTCTTCGCCGGCGCCGATCGAGCGCTGCGCGAAGCTTGGCAGCAGCGCTCGCCGGCCCCGACCTGGCCTCCCGATGCGCCGCCCCTCGGCGCCGAGGCTCTGGCCGAGATCGAGCGTCGCTCCCCCGCGACGCCTCTGGCCGTGGCCGCGCTGCGCCGGGCAGGCGACGAACGCTGGGTCGCCGGGGACGCGCTGGCGGCCGCCGCCCTCTATCGGCGCGCGCGCCTTCACGCCGGTCCTCTCGAGAGCGCACGGCGCACGCTGGCGCCGCGCTCCGCGGCGTGCGCCGCCGTGCTCGAGAGTCCGGCGGCCGCGCACGAGGTTGCGGTCCTCCACTCCATGGCGACCGAGGCCGCGGGGCCGGAAGGTCTCGACTTCGGCGCGTGGAGCCAGCGCGCGCGCGGCGCCCTCGGCCTCGCCCTCCCGCTGGCTTCGAGCGAGCCCTCGCGCTTCGAGTTCGCGTGGTGTGAAGCCCTCGATCCCGATCACGAGCGCCGGCGCCTCTCTTCCGATCGCGGCATCCGCGCCCGAGGACCGCGCGCGCTCGAGACCGATCTGCGCCCCGCGTTCACGGCGGATGCGGTGTGGGTCCAGGATCGCCGCTTCCTCTACCGCTTCGAGATCGAGGGCGGGCGCCGCGAGGAGCGCCTCGATCTCGACGCCGCTTGCGCGGCGCTCGGGGTGGCGCCGCGCGACGAAGACGCGCCGCCGGCACTCGGAGTCCTCCGCCGCCGCCCGGCGACGGTCGGGAACGAGGTGGTCGCGGTGCACGACGACGCGCGAGGCCTTCTTCTCGGCTTCCGCCGCGGCGAGGGTACCGCCGCGAGCACGACGCTGAGCTGGGCTCTCGCCGGCGGAGTCCTCCATCGAGCCGGCGCGGCTCCGCGCCCGGTCGGTCCACCGCTGGCGAGCGGCGATGCCGCGCCGGTGTTCCAGCCGTTCCCGCTGGTCGTCGATCGGCGCGTCTTCGCGGTCGCGCGGCGCACGAGCGGCGGCAAGGAGCGCCTCGAGCTCTGGTGCTGCGATCGCGCGAGCGGCGAGCCGCTCTGGGTCCGCCGGCTCTGCGAAGGCGCGCCGGTGCGCACGCAGAGCTCGCGCTCCTTCCGCTCGAGCGGAGGCACGCTGCCGACCTCGGCTCCGGTCTACTCCGACGGCCTCGTCTTCGTCTCCACGAACCTGGGCGTGCTCGCGGCCTGCGACGCCCTCGACGGCGCCGCGGCCTGGATGCTGCTCACGGCGCGGAGCCGCGAAGCGGGGCCGCGCTGGTCGACGAGCGACCCCTTGGTCACGCGCCAAGGGCTCTTCTGCGGACCGCAGGACGCGGACTTCCTCTACGCGCTGCGGCGCGAGCTCCCGTGCGGAGCCACCCGGGCGAGCGAGCTCTTCCTCTGCCCGCCGCTCGCGCGCGGCGCGCTCGAAGCGCATCTCGTCTCGAGCGGCGCGCGACACTACTTCTATGTGCGCACACCGCACTGGCGCGAAGTCGCCGAGCTCGAGCTCGCGCCGGCCTCGCCGGAAGCCGGCGCCCCCCTCGAGGCCCGCTGGCGGACGAGCGGCGACACGGGCAGCTACGAAGAAGATCTGCTCTACGTGCCGGCGGCGAACGGCGCCGAGCTCGTGCTCAGCACGGACCGCTACCTCTACGTCTTCGACTGCGCGCGCGATTTCCTGGCGACCTTCCGCGCTCGCACCCCGCTCTCACCCGCGACCGGGGTGCCGCTGCCCACGCGGCGCGTCTTCGGCAACGTGGCCGCATTCCGATCGGGAATCGTTGTCCTCGGGGCGGAAGGGTTGAGTTGCTGGATTCGCCGCCCGTGATCGCGCAACCTGAGCGCGCGGACGACCGAATCCCTGCGTGCGCCCGATCGCGGGTCCTTTCTCCATCCCGCGCCACGGAACCAGGTTCTCGGTAACTCCCGGAGGGCCAAGGACGTACTTTGGCCCATCCCCAGTCCTCGCGAGGTGTTCCCCACATGTCTGACGCAGCGTCCGGCGCCGGCGCGCCTGCGAGTGCGCCCCCCGGCGTCGCCGACCTGGGCAAGGTCCGCGATGCCTACCAGCGCATGAAGCGCGAGCTCGCCCAGGTGATCGTCGGGCAGGAGTCCGTCATCGACGAGCTCCTGATCGCCCTCTTCAGCCGCGGCCACTGCCTCCTGGTCGGAGTGCCGGGCCTCGCGAAGACGCTGCTCGTCTCCAGCGTGGCCCGCGTCCTCGATCTCTCGTTCAAGCGCATCCAGTTCACTCCGGACCTGATGCCCTCGGACATCACCGGCACCGAGGTGATCCAGGAGAACAAGTCCACGGGGGCCCGCGAGTTCCGCTTCCTGCCGGGACCGATCTTCGCCAACGTCCTGCTCGCCGACGAGATCAACCGCACGCCTCCGAAGACGCAGTCCGCGCTCCTCGAGGCCATGCAGGAGTATCAGGTCACGGCCGGCGGCCGGAAGCACCAGCTCGACCAGCCGTTCTTCGTCCTCGCGACGCAGAACCCGATCGAACAGGAGGGCACCTATCCCCTCCCGGAAGCGCAGCTCGACCGCTTCATGTTCCTGATCCAGGTCGACTATCCGGCCTTCGACGAGGAACGCCGCATCCTGCGCCTCACCACCGAGCAGAGCCACGTAGAGCTGCAGAAGGTGCTGACGGGGCAGGAGATCCTGCGCATCCAGGAGCTCGTGCGCGGCGTCGTGGTCTCGAACCACGCGATCGACTACGCACTGCGCCTCGCGCGCGCGACGCGCGTCCGCGGCAAGGACGCCGGCGCGCTACCCTCCGTGAAGGAGTGGCTGAGCTGGGGCGCCGGTCCGCGCGCGTCGCAGTTCCTCGTGCTCGGAGCGAAGGCCCGCGCCGCGCTCCAAGGTCGCGCCCACGTGGAGCCGGCGGACATCGCCGCCGTCGCACATCCCGTGCTGCGCCACCGCATCGTCACGAACTTCCACGCCGAGGCCGAGGGCATCACCTCGGACGTGATCGTCGATCGCCTGCTGAAGGAGATCGACCCGAACAAGACGGAGCACCTGGACCATGGCGGACTTCCGAAGGTTCTTGGATCCTCGGGTGCTCAATAGGCTCGCACGCCTCGAGCTGAAAGCGCGCTACTTGGTCGAAGGCTTCATCGCCGGGATGCATCGCAGCCCGTACCGAGGGGTCTCCGTGGACTTCGCGCAGCATCGCGAATACGTCCCCGGTGACGACGTGCGCTTCGTCGACTGGAAGGTCTTCGCGAAGAGCGATCGCTTCTACATCAAGGAGTTCGAAGAGGAGACGAACCTCACCTGTCACCTCTTCGTCGACGCCAGCGAGTCGATGGCCTACGGCTCGACGCAGGACGGCGAGACGATCACGAAGTGGAGCTACGCGACGTGGGTCGCGGCGGGCTTGGCGCATCTCCTGCTGCGCCAGCGCGACGCCGTCGGCGTCGCGCTCTATCGAGACGGCGTCGAGCGCATGGTGCCCTCCAGCAATGGGCGCGGGCAGCTGCAGACCATCTGCGAAGTGCTCGAAGCCGTACAGCCGGGAGGCCAGACGGCCATCGCCACGGCCGTCGAGCAGATGGCGGATCGCGCGACGAAGCGCGGCATCGCCGTGTTGGTCTCCGATTTCTTCGAAGACGTACCGCGGATCCTGCGCGCGATCGAGCAACTGCGCTACCGCGGCCACGAGGTGATCTTGTTCCACGTGCTGGACCGCGACGAAGTCGAGTTCCCCTTCGAGCGCATGACGCGCTTCGAGGGCCTGGAGGAGCTGCCGAAGCTCCTCGTCGATCCGAAGGCGATCCGCGAGGCCTATCTCGCCGAGTTCGGCCAGCACCGCGAAGAGCTGCGGAAGGCGTGCGCGACGAACCAAGTGGACCTCGTGCACGCGCAGACGGACTCGACGCTCGACAAGTGCCTCGTCGCGTACCTGGGCAAGCGCGCTTCGCGCCTGCGAGCGAAGAGGTAGCGCGCGCGTGCATTTCCTCCATCCGCTGCTCGCCGTCGGAGCGCTGCTCTTCTTAGGGCCGCTCATCATCCATCTGCTGAACCGCCAGCGGTTCCAGAAGGTCCCGTGGGGCGCGATGCGCTTCCTGCTCGCGGCGCACAAGCGCACGCGGCGGCGCGTGCGCCTGCAGAACCTGCTGCTGCTCCTCTTGCGCTGCCTCGCGGTGGCGCTGCTCGCGTTCGGCCTCGCGCGGCTCTTCGTGAAGGACGTCGGCGGCGCGCTCGGCGGAGGGGTCTCCAGCGAGCACCTCGTGCTCGTGATCGATGCGTCCTACTCGATGGCGCACCGCGAGAGCGGCGCGGAACGGAGCCTCTGGGACGGCGCGCTCGAAGCGGCGGAGAAGGCCGCGGCCGAGGTCATCGGCGCGGGCGGCGAAGTGACCGCGATCCTCGCCGACGAGCACCCGCGCGTCGCGGGTCGCAACAACCTGCGCGCGCTCCAGCGCTACCGCGGACCGGGCAGCGGCGGATGCGATCTCGCCGGAGCGCTGCGGCTCGCGATGCAAGAAGTGGAGTCCGTGCGCGAGGTGGAGAAGCGCAGCGGGTCCGCCCTCGTGCGCCGCCAGCGCGTGTTGCTCCTCTCGGATCTGCAGCGCGCGAACTTCGCCGAGAGCGCGGAAGCGGCCAGCGCCGCGGTGCGCGCCGCCGCGCCGACGCGCTCCGCCGTCGCCTCGGCCGTACGCGAGCTGGTCGGCGCGCAAGTGCGCGTCGAAGCGCTGGGCCTCGGACCGAAGGAGATCGCGAGCAACGTGCTCATCGCGGAGCTCTCCGTCGATCAAGCCGTCGCCGTCGGCGATCCGCTGGCCGTCGCCGTGCGCGTCGAGAACCGCGGCCCCGATCCGGTCTCGAACGTCGAGCTCTCGCTCTGGATCGACGGTCTGCGCCAAGTCGCCGAGAGCGGCTTCGCGCTGGCCGCCGACGAGACCGCGACGCGCACGGTGTGGTTCAACCTGCCTTCGGCGGGACAACACGCGCTCGAGGTGAAGCTCTCGTGCTCGCGCGCCGGCGACATCGAGGTCGACAACGCGCGCGGCCTCGTCGTCGAAGCGCTCGAAGCCCCCGCGGTCTTGCTCGTGAACGGTCGACCCGCGTCGCGCGGCGCCGATTACGAGCGCGACGCGGCGGAGCTGCTGCGGCAGTACCTGAGCTTCGAGCTCGAGGACGGAGGCCTCGGCCGCTTCCGCTCCGAGGTCCTCTCCTGGGAGAACTTCCGCGAGCGCTTGCGGAGCCCGAACGAGCTCGCGCGTTATCGCGCGATCGCGCTCTGCGACGTGCCTCCCGAGGCGCGCCTCGCCGGCATCGAGAACCTCGGCGCCTTCGTCGCGCGCGGCGGAGGCCTCGCCCTCTTCCTCGGCGAGCGCCTGGCCCTCGGTACGCCCGCGGCGGACGCGCGGGCCGCGGCCGACTACGAAGCCATGCTGCGCGCGCCGGCCAGCGTGCTGGGCGATGCGGGCGAAGCCGCCGCGGAGCTCTCGCTGCTGCCGGGCAAGCTGAGCGGCATCGCTCGCGCGGCGGATCCGAGCTTCGACTACTTCCGCATCGGCGAGGTGGATTTCACCTACCCCGCGTTTCGCGGCATGAGCGCGCCGAGCGCGCAGCCGCTGGTGAGAGGCCCCGCGATCTTCGCGTTCGCGAAGCTCGAGCCCGCCGCGGACCCGCTGGTGCGCGTCGGCGCGCGCTACGACGACTTCGAGAAGTGGCCGTTCCTGGTCGAGCGTCGCTTCGGCAGCGGGCGCGTGGTCTGCATCACGACCACCGCGTCGCTCGCGTGGACCGAGCTCTGGCGCCAGGACCGCACCGCGATCCTCCTGCTGCACGATCTCTTCGACGAGCTCGTTCGTCCGGCGCTCCCGCCCAGCACGCTGCGCGTGGGTCAGTCGATCCAGTGGAGCACCGCGTACGAGCCGCGCGAGCTCGAGCTCATCGATCCCGTGCAGCGCTCCGTCGAGCTCGCCGCAGAGCGCTCGGGTGCCAGCAGCGGCCGCTTCCCGATCCCGCCCGTCATGGACGAAGGCGAAGACGCGCGCGCGGAGACGCCCGGCATCTGGCGCCTCGTCGCGGAGCCGCCCGTCGGAACGGCGGGCTTCGGCCCCGGCGCGAGCGAGAGCTTCTACTTCGCGAAGAACGTCGACGCCGACGAAGGGCGGCTCGAATACGAAACGGGTGACGCGCTCGCGCAGCGCTTCCCCGAGCTCGCGCTGCGAGCCGCGGGCGAAGCGACGCAGAGCGAAGCCGAAGCGACCGCCGAGGCGACGCGCTTCCTGCTCTGGATCGTGCTGATCTTCCTCCTCGCGGAGACGCTGCTGAACATGGTCTTCTCGCGGAGTCGCACGCGATGACGCTCTCGAACGATGCGCTCCTGCGAAGGCTCCGCTCGCGTTCGCTCACGGCGCTGGCACTCGCGTTCGCAGCCGGGGTGCTCTTGCTCGCCGACGCGAGCGGCGCAGTGCGCGAGCTCTCCGCGCTCGTCGAGCCCGCGGCCGACGCGGCCGCCGACGCCGCGGCCAACGTCGAAGCCGGTGCCACCGGCGCGGAGGCGGCTCCCAAGGGAGTGCAGCGCTACGGCTTCTCGGCGGCACCTCCGGGCTGGCTCTTCTTCCTGATCCTGCTGCCGCTCCTGCTCGGCTTCACCTGGGCGACCTACCGCTACACGCCCGTGGCGTCGCCGCGCTGGCGCTGGTGGCTCGCCGGGCTGCGCTCGCTCTCGCTGCTGATCGTGCTCGTCGTGCTCTTCGGGCCCGAGACGCAGAAGGACTTCATCGTCGAGGAGAAGCGCGGCGTCGCGGTGCTGCTCGACACCTCGGCCAGCATGGCGACGAAGGACGCCTACCCGCAGGCCGCGACCCGCCGCGATGTCACGGACGCCCTGCGCACCGCGGGCGAAGGACGCGCGCCGGAGGAGCTCTCGCGCTACGAGATCGCGCGCGCCTTGCTCGGCGCGAGCCCGTTGTCGCGCCTCGCCGATGAGTACAAGGTCTTCGCGATGCCGTTCGCGGAGAGCGCGAGCCCCCTCGCTCTGCCCGTGCGCACGGGAGAGCCGCTCTCGCGCGAGCAGTTCTATGCCGCCCTCGAGGGTCTGGCTCCCGACGGCCGCCGCACCGACCTCGCGCGCACGCTCGAGCGCTCGCTCGCCGCGTGGAGCGGCGAGCAGATGAGCGAGCTCTTCCTGCTGAGCGATGGTCGCCACAACGCGGAATCGGATCCGATCGCCGCGGCGAACGAGGCCGCGGCCGCCGGGATGCGCGTGTATCCGGTGCTGATCGGCGATCCGTCGCCGCCGAGGAACCTCTCGCTCTCCTTCGCCGTCGTGCCGCCGCGCGTCGTCCTGGAAGGCGATCAGGTCTCGCTCGAGATCGGCGCGCGCGCGACGGGCTACGACGAGAACGCGAGCTTGCCCGCCGTCGAGCTCGAGCTCACGGCGAAGCGCATCGACGAGCGCGAAGGCGCGAAGAGCTTTCAAGCCAGCGCGCGAGCCGAGCTCGGCCGCGATGGCGCGCAGCGCTCGGGCAAGGCCACGCTCGTCTTTCCGCCGCTGCCGAAGGACGGGATCGCGAGCAACTCCCGCCCCGAGGAGATGCTGACGCCGGGCATCTGGCGCGTCGATGTCACGGCGCGCGCGCTCGCCGACGAGCAACGCACGACGGACAACCAGGTGAGCACGCTGATCGTCGTCCGCGACGCGAGCGTGCGCGTGCTCTACATCGAGCGCGACCCGCGCTGGGATTACCGCTACCTCAGCGAGATGCTGAAGCGCGCGGATCGGAAGATCGTGACGCAGATCTTCCTCACCTCGGCGACGGGGATCCAAGCGGCGACGAAGTTCCCTCCGCGCGCTCCGGGGGGCCCCTCGCGCCCGCTGAGGCCGTTGGAGCAGCTCCCGCGCCGCATCGATCAGCTCGTCGACTGGGATCCCGACGCGATCGACATCGTCGACCTCGCGAAGCTCGGCCCCGACAGCCCCGAGCGACGCTTCGGCCGTTCGTCGCGGAATGGCGCCGACCTCGAACCGCGCTATCACGTGGTGATCCTGGGCGATGTCGCACCCGAAGACCTGGCCCCCGACGCCGAGGGGCAGAAGGACTTCCTGCGCGGCCTCTCCGCCTTCGTGAACGACGGCGGCGGCCTGCTCGCGATCGCGGGTCCGTTCTCGATGCCGCGCCTCTTCGCGAACACGGAGCTCGCGTCGCTCTTGCCGGTCGAGCTGCTCAGCGTGCCGCCGGACCAATGCGTCATCGAAGAGCCGTACCGCCCGCTCCTCGAGCTGAGCCAAGAGCGTCGCGCGCACGAGATCGCGCGGCTCCTCCCCGAGCCCGAGGTGAACCTCCAGCTCTTCGAGAAGCAGGGCGCCGGACTGCCCGCGCTCGATTGGTTCTACCGCGTCGGCGACTTGAAGCTCGGCTCGGAGGCGGTGCTCCGCCATCCGAAGTCGCTGCGCATCGGCGCCGATCGCGACAGCACGCAGCGCCGCAACCTCGACGTGCTCGCCGCCGTGCGCGAGATCGGCCGCGACGGGCGCGTGATGTGGCAGGGCTTCGACTCGACGTGGCTCTGGCGCATGCCCTACCTCGACGTGCACCAAGAGCGCTGGTACCGCAACGCGATCCGCTGGCTCGCGCTGAATCGGCTGCTGCATCCGGTGCGCGCGCTGCGCCTCGCCGTCGACGAACCCGAGTATCGCGCCGGCGACGCCGTGCGCGTCAGCCTCGCGATCGACGCCGACTACAAGGGCATCCCCGAGAACGCCCCGCGCGTCGAAGCCTGGATCCAGAAGCTCCCTCCGGATCCCGCGGGACCTTGGGCGAAGTCGCTGGCCCTGGAGCGCGCTCCCGCGGCGACCGCCTCGCGCGATGGCGCGCGCCTCTATCGCGCGACGGTCCCCGGAGAGCTCGAGCCCGGCTCCTGGCGCGTCTTCCTGGTCGGCGCGAACCGCGACGAGCGCGCGCTGCCGATCTCCTTCGCCGACTTCTCGGTCGTCGCCTCGCAGCGCGAGAGCGAAGAGCTCGATCCCGATCCCGCGCTGCTCGCGGAGATCGCGCGCCGCACCGGCGGGGAGCTCCTCGAGCCGAGCCAGCTCGGTCCGCGCTTGGAGCGTCTGACCGGTGCGGGGACGATCCAGCGTTCTACCGGTAAGGAGACCCCCCAGCCGCTGTGGGACAACGCCTGGGTCCTCCTCCTGGTGTTCCTCCTCCTCTGCGCAGAGTGGATCCTGCGCAAATGGGTGCAGCTCGTATGAACACGAGGCTCCGCACGGCGTGTCTCGCGATCGCGCTCTCGCTCGCCTACGGCGCAGCGGCGCTCGGCGCCCCCGCGCCGCAGCGCGAAGAGGATTTCCGGCCGTTCCTCCTGCCGCAGAGCGATCGCGCGACGGAGCAAGCGCTGGCCATCGAGAAGGCCCTCGCCGCCGGCGAGCTCGAGCCCTGCGCGGAGCTCCTGCAGAAACTGCTGGAGAGCGGCGACGGACAAATCGTGCGCCGCAGCGCCCTCGAGCCCGATGCCAAGGACACCTCGGAGTTCCGCAGCTTCGAGGTCTACACCGGCGCGGTCGCCTACGCGGAAGCGCAGCTCCTCGAGGGACCGCGCGCGCTGCGCCGCGCGTACGACAAGCGCTTCGGCGCCGAGGCCAAGTCGCGCTTCGAGAGCGCGCGCGCCGCGTTGGATGAACCCGCCGTCGAGAGCGTCGTGCACCGCTTCGCGGCGACCGCGGTCGGCAGCAGCGCGGCGCGCTGGCTCGCCGACCGCGCGCTGGAGCGCGGCGATCTCGCGCGCTTCGAGCACTTCCTGGCACTCGCCGAGCGCGCGGCCGAAGAAGAGGAACGCGCGACTCCGCACCTCGAAGCGCGGCGCTGGGTCGGCCAGATCTTGCGCGGCGAAGGCGCGGATCCGCGGGCTTCGCGCGATCCGCGCGGCGCCGCGGATCGCAACAGCTTCGCCCTCGGCGGTCGCGAGGTAAGGCTGGCCGAGCTCGAGGACCGCGCCCTGCGCTCGCGCGAAGCGCGCCGCGCGCTGCGCGCGCAGGAGCTGCCCTCCGTCGCGGTGCCGACCTCGGAGCGCGCCGCTCCCCCGCTCGGCAAGCTCGCCATGCAGTGGGAGTACGAGCTCCCGAAGGGCGCGCCGTTCCAGTACGAGCGCCGCAACGGGACCCTCGCCAACGTCCATCCGATCGTGCATCAGGGGACGGTGCTCTTCACCGATTCGCTGCGCGCGTATGCGCTCGACCTCTACGTCGGTCCGACGCAGCCCTCCGATCCCGAGCTCCCGCAGCAGTGCCTCTGGACCTCGGAGTGGAGCGAGGGCATGACGGAGGAGGAG
The DNA here is from genome assembly GCA_016793245.1 of Planctomycetota bacterium. Taxonomy (GTDB): domain Bacteria; phylum Planctomycetota; class UBA1135; order UBA1135; family JADKAF01; genus JADKAF01. The sequence goes on along the minus strand of JAEUHW010000316.1, from coordinate 40,712 downwards.
GCCGACGAGCGCGAGGGCCGGAACGCCGAGACCATCCTCGCCGGCGCCGCCGAAGCCGGGATCTTCGTCGTGCCGCTGCAGGTGCGCATCTCGCAGCCGCGGCAGAGCTACCGCGAGTTCGAGATCACGCCGCCCATTCCGACGCGGCGCCTCTTCGCCTTCGAGGCTTCGACCGGCCGCCGGATCTGGAGCCACTGGAGAGCGGAGCTCGCGGGCACGGAGATCAGCGAGCGCAACGACTTCCTCGAGCGCGCCTTCGTCGCCGGTCCGCCGGTGATCGAGGGCCAGCGCGTGCTCGTGCCGATGTACATCTCGGAGGCGCGCTTCAAGTTCTTCATCGGCTGCTTCGACCTCCGCACCGGCGAGACGCAGTGGGTGCGCTATCTCCTCACCGGGCAGAAGGAGATGAACATGTTCGGGCACATCGTCGAGGGCTTCGCCGCCCCGCCTGTGCTCGTGCGCGACGGCGTGGTCCACGTCGTATCGAATCTCGGCGCGGTCGCCGCGCTCGATCTCGTCGACGGCGAGGTCCGCTGGCTCTCGACCTATCCCACGCTGCCCCTCCCTGCGCCGGCGATCCAATCGCGCGAACGCGACAAGGTGTGGTTGAACCAGCCGCCCGCGTTGACGCGCGGCGTCCTCTTCTGCACGCCGGTCGACAGCGACTTCTTCTGCGCCTACGACGCCGCGACGGGCGCGCCTCACATCAGCGGCCCGGGTTGGCGCTTCGCCGTGCCCGACGAGCGGCGCATCAATTCGCTGCTCTACGTCGACGAGAATCGCGCGCTGATCGGCACGACGGATGGCATCGCGCAGATGCAGCATCCGCTCGCGGAGAAGCGCTTCGCGCGGCGTGGGCTCAACGAGTTCGCGCAGCTCGGCCCCGAGACGTACATCACCAAGCCGCGCGCGGCCGCCACGAGCGAGCAGCTCTTCCTCACCGATCGCATCGATCTCTACGAGTTCGATCTCCGCGAAGGAAGGTCACCGAAGACCCAGACGCCGATCAGCTCCGCCTTCCTCGGCAACTGCCTCATCGCCGACGGCGTCCTGCTCGCCGCGTCGAACGCCTCCATCGCCGCGTTCTTCGATCGCAGCGCGGTCGAGCGCTCGATCTTCGCGCGCGCGCAGACCGGCACGGCGACCGACCGCCTGCGCCTCGCGCAGTACCTCGAGCGCGAAGCGCTGCGCTGCTACCGCGCCGAGGAGACGCGCGCCGGGGACCAGGCGCTCGCGCGCGCCGAGCTCGCCCTGGAGAAGGACCTGGAGCTCGTGCCCTCGCGCACGGTGCTCGCGCGCCTCGCCCTGCTGCGCTCGGAGCAAGCCGAGAAGAGGAACGAGCTCGAGCTCGCCGAGCAGCAGCTCGATCGCGCGCTCGGCCTCGTCGCCGATGGCGACATGCGCTGGCGGACGCTCGTGGCCCAAGAGCGCTTGCTGCGCGAAAAGCGCGGCTACCCCGCGAGCTACGGCGCGTGTCTCACGCGCCTCGAGTCCGAGTTCGGAGATCGCGAGTTCGCCCTGCCCGAGGGCGGGGCGATCCGCACCCGCGCGTACGCCGCCTGGCGCCGCTACTCGCAAGCGCGCGCCACGCGCGACCTCGGTGCACAGCTCGCGTCGCTGAGCCGGATCCTCATCGATCACCCCGAAGATCGCTGGGAAGGCGATCGCGGCGGCGAGCGCGCGCGCACCACCATCGCCGAGCTGCTCGAGATCCACGGTCGAGAGGCCTACGCGCCCTTCGAGCGCGAAGCCGAGGCACTCGCGCGCGGCGCGGAGGGCAAGCCCGCCGAGCTCGAGCAGATCGCCGCGCGTTACCCCAATTCCCTGGTCGCCGAGCGCGTGCGCTTCGGCTTGATCGACGACGCCGCCGATCTCGCGCGCTCGACGCGCGCCGCGCGGGCGACGCTCGAGAGCGGCGGAGACCAGGGCGCCGTCCTGCGCCGCCTCGCCTCCACCGCCGAGCGCGCGGGCGGTGCCGCGCGCGCGCAAGCGATCCTGCGGCGCTTGGCCGCCGCGTTCCCCGACGCCGCCTCGGCGCTCGCGGCGGACGGCGGCAAGCGCTACGCGGAGCTCGCCGCGCCGCGCGTTCCCACCGCGCCGCCGCAGCCGCCGCCCGACGAGGCGCAGCTCGAGCGCTGGGATGCCGTGTGGGGCACGGACGCGCAGCGCGCAGCCCTCGCCGTGCAAGGCGATGATCTCGCCGCTCGCGGCCTGCTGCTCCTCCAGCGCAGTCGCGAGCTGGAGTTGCACGAGGTCTCGGCCGCGGCGAGAGAACCGCTGCGCTTGCTCTGGCGCCTCGACGTCTCCGCCTACGCGCCGAGTCCTTCGCCTTGGCATCACCGCGCCATCGCGATCGGCGAGCGCCTCGTGTTCGTCGCGCGCGATCGCTTGCTCTGGATCGAGCTCCGCTCGGGACAGGTCCTGCGCGAGGCTCCGCTCCCCGGCGGTTGGCGCATCGGACTGAACATCGATCTGCAGCGCCCGTTCTGCTTGCTCGAGGATGGCGTTCTGGTCGTTCTCGCGAGCGCGTTCGGTTCGCCTGCGGGCGGGCAACAACTCGTCGGGTTCGACGCGGAGACGGGAGCCGTGCTGTGGCAGCGCGCGAGCCCCATCTACGTCGCGACTCCGTTGCTCGGCGGCGCCGGGCTGGTGGCGTTGCTCGGCGATCTCGAGACCGCCGAGGAGAGCGCCGGAACGCGAGTGCCCTTGGCGTTGGTCGACGTGCAGACCGGCTGGATCCGCCAGCGCCTCTCCCTTCCGGCGGAGATCGAGCCCTCGCTGCGCCAGCGCCAGGGTCACTTCGTCGGCGAGCTCCTCGTGCTGCGGCATCTGCAACGCCAGCCCGGACTGCTCGCGATCGACACGCGCAGCGGGCGCTTCACCTGGACGAGAACGCGACCCGAGCTCGACGAGGATGGCTTGGGCGCCAGCCGATCGTGGTATCTGATCCACGCGGCTGGGCAGCTCTACGCCGCGGTCTGGACCTTCGATCCCGCCAGCGAGCGCGAACGCCTCGCCTTCTACGCGGTGAACACCTCGAACGGCGCGCTGCGGCGCATCGCCCTCCTCGGCCCCGGCGACATCGCGCAGGGCCTGCAGACCGAGCTCACCCTCGAGCTGCCGCGCCCCGAGCTCGTGATCTGGCAACGCGACAGCGCTTCCGCGTCCTCCGTTCCGCGCTGCACGCTGCTCGATCTGTCGAACGGCAACCTGCGCTTCGCCGCGCGCCAAGCCTCGGGCATCGCCAACGCGAAGCTCGACGAGAGCTTCGCGCCGCGGCCGCCGTTCGCGTGCATCGATGACCGCTCGTTCCTGTTGCACCTCACCACGCGCCTCTCGAACGGGCGCACGGAGACGCTGCTGCGGCGCTTCTCCGCGCGCCACGGCGAGCCGTGGAGCGCCCCCTTCCCGTTGCCCAGCGACGAGCTGAGCACGCTCACCACGGTGGGCGGATGCTACGTCGCCGTCGGTCCGAGCGTCCTCACGGTCCTCCGCTCTGTGGAGTCATCCCGATGAAACCGAACCACCGCATCTCGCGCCGCTCCCCGCTCCTCCTCGCCTGCGCCGCGGGCCTCGCGCTCGGGTTCTCCGCATCGCGGGTCGGAGCGCAAGAGCGGCGCCTCGGCTTCGAAGCCATCGTCCCGGAGCAGGTGAAGGCCGTGGAGCGCGGCTTGCGCTACCTCGCGCAGCACCAAGACCCGACGAGCGGGGCTTGGCTCAGCGACGTCGGCTACAAGCTGAACAACAGCTACAACATCGTCGCCGTGAACAAGCCGCACGTCGGCGTCACGGCGCTGGCGCTGATGGCCTTCCTCGCGGGCGGGCACGTGCCGGGTCGCGGCGAGTACGGCGAGCTCGTGCTGCGCGGCCTGGAGTGGATGCTGCAGCAGGTCGCGAGCGGCGAGAGCGCGGAAGAGGAGGACGGCTTCATCTCCGCGCACAAGAGCCGCATGTACTCGCACGCCTTCGCGACGCTCTTCCTCGCGGAGGTGTACGGCATGCACGCCCAAGGCGGCGAAGGACTGCGCGATCGGCTACGCGCCGCGCTCGAGAAGGCGGTGCGCTTCACGTACAGCACGCAGAACGACGAGGGCGGCTGGCGCTATCACCCGCTGGCTCCCGACTCCGACATGTCGATCACGGTCTGCCAGATCATGGCGCTCCGCGCGGCGAGCAACGCCGGCATCGCGGTGCCGCAGGCGAAGATCGAGAAGGCGAAGCATTACGTGAGCATGAGCGCCGTGCGCGGCGACGAAGGGATGCGCTGGGGCATGGGCAGCCGCGGCAGCATCCGCGGTGGCTTCCGCTACCAGCTCCAGCCGAGCTCGCGCGTCTCGTTCCCGCTGACGGCCGCCGGCGTCACCACGCTCTACGGCGCCGGCGTCTACGATCACCACGATCCGCTGATCGAGGCCGGCATCGGCTACCTCTCCGAGAACCACAAGTCGTTCACGGCGAAGGAAGGCATCTCCGCAGGCGGTGTGCGGAAGGGCCACTACTTCTTCTACTACGGCCACTACTACGCGGTGCAGGCCATGTACGTGTACGGCGGCGCCGAGTGGGAAGAGTACTTCGAGCATACGCGCCGCGCGTTGCTCGACATGCAGAGCCCCGCCGACGGCTCCTGGCCGAACAACGTGGGACCGGGGCCGTGCTTCTCCACCGCGGTGGGCACCCTGATCCTCGAGATCCCCTTCGGCTACCTGCCGATCTTCCAGAAGTAGTCCGTGCTGCACTCGAGACAATCGACGGCTCGATGAAACCGACCCTCCTCCTCGGCCGGCTGCGCCTCTCGATCCGCGCGCTCTACCTGCTGCACGGTCTCGGCTGGTTCCTCGCGTTCGCCGCGGGTCTGCTCGCCGTGATCTACGTCGGCGACCGGATGCTCGACTATCCGCGCGGCGTGCGCGTGCTGCAGATCTTCCTCTTCGCGCCGCTCGCGCTCTACCTGCTCTGGCGCTGGGTGCTGCGGCCCGCCGCGACGCCTCTCACGGACGACGACCTCGCCGTCCTGATCGAGCGTTCGCACCCGGAGCTCCGCGAGCGCTTCATCACCGCGCTGCAGGCGGCGCAGGACCCGGCCATCGCGAAGAGCTCGCATCCGAGCTTGCTGGCCCACGTGCAGCGCGAGGCCGAGGAGCTGCTCTCGAAGATCGGCGTCGCGCGCGTGCTGCGCCCGAAGAAGGCGCTCTACGCGAGCGGCCTCGGCCTCGGCGCCATCGGCCTGCTCGTGCTCGGCGCGTGGTCGCAAGGCGAGCTCGCGGGGATCTTCGCGCAGCGCCTGCTCGCGCAGGACGCACCTTGGCCGCGGCGCACCGAGCTCCTGCTCGTGCTGAAGGATCGCCAAGGCGAAGTGCTCCTCGAGACCGCGCTGCGCGGCGAGCTCGAGCTCGAGCTCCCGCGCGCGAGCTCGCTGCGCGTCGAGGTCCGCGCCATCGGGGACGTGCCCGAGGAAGCGCGCTTCGTCACGAGCGGCGCGCGCATCGACAAGGTCGCACGCCAGAGCCAGGACGAAGAGAGCTCCGCGCACTTCGTGCACACCTACCGCGACATCGCCGAGGGCTTCGAGTTCTGGGTCGAGGCCGGCGACGACGACGATCGCGAGCCGCTCGTGCGCGTCAGCACCTATCCGACGCCGACCGTGCGCACGCTCTGGTCGCGCGTCGATCCGCCGAGCTACCTGCCCGCGCCGCTCGCGCGCGCCGCGGCGAAGGCGCTGCCCCATGGAAACGTGAGCGCGCTCGCGGGCTCGCGCGCCGAGCTCATGGTGCTCGTCGAAGGCGAGACCTCGCGCGCCGTCGTGAGCCTCGACCCGCTGCCCGACCCGAGCTGGAACGAGCGCGAGCTCGAGCGGCTGCGCGAGGTCCCTGCGGCGCCCGAGGGCATCGCCGCTCCCACCGCTCCCGGCTTGCAGGCGTTCCGCCTCGCGGGCCTGCCGATCGAGGGCGAGCGCGGGTTCCAGCTCCGCTTGTTCTTGGAGGACAAGAAGGGCCGCCGCCCCGAGCGCCCCAACGTGTACGTGATCACGCCGCAGAGCGACGAGCTGCCCTCGGCCGCCGTGCGCATCATCGGCTCCCCGCTGCGCTCGGTCGCCTCGCAAGCGCTGCTGCTCGCGATCGGCGAGTGGAGCGACGACCACGACATCGCACGCGCCACGTGGACCGCGCGCGAGGATCAGCTCGGTGCGCGCGAGGCCCGCGCGGAGGCCCGCGCGTTGGAGCGCGAGGTCCTCGCGCCGGAGCGCGCGTTCGACGAGGCGGCGTTCTTCGAGCGCCGCGGCGAACGCCAGCGCACGACCTACCGCTCGATCATCGCCGTCGAGCTCGCGGAGCTCGCGGCCGCCGGCGTGCCGACGCAGTCCGGCTCGGCGCTCGCCCTGCTCGCCAGCGCGACGGATCGGCGCCCGGAGGCGCCGAGGATCGACTCCTCTTCGATCACCCTCGTGGTCGTCGACGAGCGCGAGTTGCTGCAGCGCCTCTCGACCTCGCTGGAGGAGATCCGCGCCGAGGCCGAGCAGGTGCGCACCGCCGAGCAGCGCTTCCTCGTCCTGCTGGAGGAGATCCGCGCGGCCTTCGGAGATGCGCTCGTTCCGGGCGAGTGGACGAAGGAAGACACGCGCTTCGATCGCGCGGAGGCGGCCTCCGAAGCGCGGCGCCTCGCGGAGCGCTTCTCCGGCCTCGCGCAGACGGTCGTGCTGAATCGCGTCGGCATCGGGATCGACGAGCGCGAAGGCGGCGCCGCGGCCGAGCGCGCCGAGACGCGGGAGACCGACGCCCTGCAGCGCGCGTTGCGCACGCTGGTCGAGGCCTCCCCGCGCGGCGAGACCGCGTTCGAAGCCGGCCTCGACCTCCAGCTCCTCGACGCCTTGAGCCGAGATCCGCGGACCGTCAGCGAGCGACCGCCCGTCGTGGCGTTGCTCGAGATCGGGCGCGACTTCGCGAGCTTGGCGCTGCGCGAGCTCCCCGCGGCACAGGACGCGGCGCGTTCCCTCGCCGAGATCGAGGCCGCCGAGGCGGTCCTGCCGGCGCTCGAACGGCTGATCGCCGCGCAGCGTAGAGTGTGCGAGACCGCCGCGCGCATCTGCGCCGGGCTCCACCGCTGGGACTCGTTCGAGAGCATCCTTCTCGACTTCAAGCGCACCCTCGACAACTTCCTGCGTTTCCGCCGGGCGTTCGGCGATACCGATAAGTGAAGCGCGCGGCCTCCGCCGCGCGAGCCTCGGAGATGGACATGCAACCGCTCCAACCCAAGCCCTCATCGCCTCTCGTGCCGCGCGCCTTCGCGAGCCTCGCGCTCGCTGCCGCGCTCCTGGCGCCGCGTGCCACGGCGCAGGAGAGCTCCACCGCGGTCGAGGTCGATTGGAGACGCCTCCGTCAGGAGCACTTGCAGCTCCGCGAAGAGGTCTTGGGCTTGCTGTCGCGCCTGGACGGCATTCTGCCGAAGCTCGAGGCCGACTTTCCGCAGAAGGCCGTGCATGTGAAGACCGCGCTGCAGCGCGCTCGCACGCCTCAGGCCGCCGGCGAAGGCACGACGCCGCGCGCCTTGGAAGCGCGCCTCGCCCAAGCGGAGATCTTCCTGAAGGGCGAGCAGGCGGGGTTCCTCCGTCGCGAGCACGAAGCGATCGTCGCCGAGATGCGCGAGATCCTGCGCTTGCTCGAAGGCCGCGAGCAGGAAGACCAGAAGCTCGACGAGAAGATCCAGCAGACCGAAGCCGACCTGCGCGCGGTCGATGAGCTGATCCAAGAGCAACGCGCGCTGCGCGAGAAGACGCAGCAGCTCGAGAACGCGACCCGCAGCGCGGCCGAGCAAGAGCTCGCCGCCGAGCTCGAGCGCCTGCAGCGCGAGCAAGCCGAGCTGCGGCGGAAGTCCGAGGCCTCGCTGTCGCCGGAGCAAGCGCTGCTGCGCGATCGCCTCCGCGAGCTCGACGCCCTCGCAAACGCGCAGCGCGAGATCGTGGACGAGCTCGCCGCCGCGCGCCGCGAGCGCGAGCTCGGCCGCCCGCTGCCGGAGCTCCTCGAGAATTCCGAGCGCGCGTGGGAACGCGCGCAGCGCGCCCGCCAGCTCGAGCAGCTCGCCCAGCGCGCCGCGGACAACGCCGCGCGAGCCGAGGCGGATCGCAAGGCACAAGAGAGCGGCGAGCTCTCGTCGACGCAGGCCGCCGAGCAGCGCGCCGCTCGCGCCGAAGAGACCGCCTCCGCGCAGCGCGCCTTGGAGAGCGTGCAGAAGGAGCTCTCTGCAGCGGGCGAGCCGAGCTCGAGCCCGCTCGCGGAAGAGCTCGAAGCGGCGTCGCGCGAGCTCGCCGAAGCTCAGAGCGCGCAGCGCGAGACGGCGACGAGCGCGGAAGCGAGCGCCGCGGAGGCGAAGCAAGCCTCCGAAGCAGCGGAAGCGCTGCGTGCGGCCGCCGAGCGCGCGGCCAAGGAGGCCGCTCGAGCGCTCGAGCAGAACGCGCAAGCACTCGAGCAGCGGCTCGCGGCGGCGCGAGCCGCCGACGCGCAGAACCCCTCTGCTCCGACTGGCGCGGAACGAGCCCCGCGAGAGGCCTCCGCCCCCGAGGGAGCCTCCTCACCCGAAGGCCGCGAGTCCGCTCCGAACCCGGCCGAACCGAACCAGCCTCCGCGCGGAGAAACGCCGGCAGGTGCCTCGCCGCGCGGGGAGTCTTCGCGCGGGGAAGCTCCTCGCAGCGGCGAGACCCAGCCGAGCGCCTCCGAAGCGGCGAAGGATCCCGCAGCGGATCCCGCGGCTGGCGAGCGAAAGGCTCCCCCGGGCGAGGACCCCGAGAATCTCCGCGAAGCGCGCGCGGCGCTGGAAGAAGCGGCGCGGCGATCGCGCGAAGCGGCGGCGGAGCTGGAGCGCAAGGACGGCGATCGCGCGAGCGCTCTGCGGCGCGCGGAAGAAGCGCGCGAAGCGCTGCAACGCGGCGCCGAGAACACGCCTTCACCGAGCGAGCTCGCGCCGCGCGAAGGTCAGCTCTCCCGCGTCGCCGAGCGTCAAGCGCGGCAGCTCGAGGGCGAAGCCGAAGCGCGCCGCGGCGCGGAAGCGACGCGCGCGAGCGCGGAAGCGCTGCAGAAGAGCGCTCGAGCGCTCGACGGCGCGCAGCAGAAGCTCGAAGACGCGGCGCGCGCGATGGCCGACGAAGCGCAGGAGACGGCAGAGCAGAAGGCCGCCGAGGCTCTCCAAGCCATCGAAGAAGCGCGAGCGGAGCTCGCGGCACGCGAGCAGGAGCTGCGCGCGCAGCAAGGTTCGCAACCGCCCTCTGCTTCGCCGCAGAGCCAGGGCGCGCCGAACCAACCGTCGCCTTCCGAACAGGGCTCGCAGCCGAATCAGCCGACAGCACCCAACGAGGGTTCCTCGTCGGATCCGCAGACGCCGCCCTCCGAGCAAGGCTCGACGCCGCCCGAAGCCGGAGGCGAATCGCCGGCGCCGAACCAGAGCTCACCGGCACAGCAGCAGGCCGAGCTCGAGCGCCGCACGAGTGCAGCGCAGCAGCGCGCGCGCAGCGCGGAGCAATCCGGAGAGATGGCTCCCGAGCAAGCGCAGGGCGCCGAGCAAGCGATGGAGGAAGCGCGCGAGGCGATGCGCGAAGCGCAGCAGGCGCTCGAGCAAGGCGACTCTCCGCGCGCCTCCGAGCGCCAGCAGCGCGCGAGCGAGCAGCTCGCGAAGGCGCGCGAAGCACTGCAGGAGCAGCGCCGCATGTCCCCCGAGCAGAGCCGTTCGAGCGACGAGCTCGCCGAAGAGGAAGCGCGCCTGCAGCGCGAGATCTTGCGCCTCGCCCGCGCGATGGAAGAGCGTCAGGAAGCGCCCGACACGCGCCCGCTCGAGCAGGCCGAGAACCGCGCCGCCAAGGCGCAGCAGGAGCTCGGCGAAGAAGAGCTCGACGACGCGCAGCGCTCGCAGGAGGAAGTCGAGAAGCTCTTGGAGGAGCAGAAGCGCGAGCTCGAGCGCAAGAAGCGCGAGTACCTGAGCCAGCGCAACGAAGAGCTCCTGCTCGAGCTCACCGAAGAGCTCGAGAAGGCCATCGCCGAGCATCAAGACGTGATGGCGAAGACGAAGGAACTCGCGGAGAAGCTCGAGCGCAGCCCCGGCAGTCGCGCGCAGCAGCGCTTGCTCGAGAAGGAAGGTCGCCGCGAAGGCGAGATCGCGCAGCAGCTCCTCGAGATCGAGAAGGTGCTGAAGGAGCAGCAGGCCACCGTCTACGCCTTCTACACCGAGGCGGTGAAGGACGATCTCCTGCGCCTCTCCGAACGCATGGCGCCGCGCGGCGGCTCCGATGCCGGCATCGTGACGCAGGCGCTGCAAGACGAAGTGCTGAAGCGCTTGCAGTGGCTCCGCGACGCGTTGGAAGAGCACGCGCGCCAGCAGCAGGAGCGCCAGAAGAAGGAGCAGCAGGAGCAGCCACCGGACGAGCAGGACCAGGATCAGCCGGGCGAGAACAAGCTCGTGCCCGACCTGGCCGAGCTGCAGCTCCTGAAGCGCTTGGAGGAAGACGTGCGTCGGCGGACGCTCGAGTTCCTGGAGACGCTGCCCACCGATGCGCCGCCCGAGGAGTTCCAGCTCCGCGAGATCCAGCGCACCGGCCACATGCACAACCGGATCAACCAGCTCTACCGCGAGTTCAAGCAGCGCCTGGGTGTCCCCGACGAAGGGACGCCCGCGGGCGGAGGTGAAGGTCGATGAGCAACTTCCTCAGTCCCAGCGCTCGCGTTCCGGCGCCGCCGTTCGCGCGCACCTTCTTCGCGCTCCTCCTCCTCGCGCCGCTCGCGCGCGCGCAGGAACCGCAGCCGCCGTTGCCCTTGCCGGGCGGCGCCGAGGATCCGAAGCAGAAGATGATGCGCCTCTTCGGCGAGGTGCAGAAGCACATGGACGAGATCGATCGCCTGCTGCTCGAGGCCTCGACGAAGCGCTCGGCCGACGAGATCAGCGCCGCGATCCGCAAGATGGACGAGCTCTTGCGCGCGGCCGAGAAGAACCAGGCCTCCACGATCGAGAAGATCGACGAGATCATCAAGAACGCGCCGCAGCAGCAGGGCGGCGGCAAGGGCAAGCAGAAGAAGCCGCAGCCGCCGCAGCAGAACGACGGGCAGCCGCAGCCGCAGAAGCCGGAGGACCCCGGCGAGCAGAGCCAGCGCGACCAGCGCAGCGATCGCCCGCAGCAGCTCGATGGCTCGCAGCAAGGCGAGCCGAAGGAGCCGAAGGAAGGCCAGCCGAAGCCCGAGCCAGGCGGCAGCCAGCCCGAGTCGGATCGGGAAACCGACGAAGCCGGACGCAACCAGGACGGCAGCGACCCGGCCCGGCGCGCCGGCGCCAAGCGCGACGACGCGCGCGGCCACTGGGAAGTGCAGCTCCCGCGGAAGCAGACCGAGGTGTTCCGGAACCCCTTGCGCGACACGCAGATCCCCGATCGCTACCACCGCTGGATCGAGCGCTGGCGCAGCCGCGGCGCCGGGGCGGAGCGGCGGAACGGCTGAGTTCCTCGTGCGCACGCGCGAGAACTTCCTAGGGCTGCTCGCGGCGCTCGTCGCCCCTGCGTTCGCGCAGGAGCCGTCGCCGCAGCCGCCGACGCCGCGCCCTTCCGAGCGCGTGAGCCCATCCCCGCGAGTCTCGCTCGAGCCGACGGTGGAGGAGCTCCGCGCCGCCGTGGATGACGGGCTCGCGTTCCTCGCTCGCGAGCAGAACGCCGACGGCTCGTTCCGCATCGAAGCGACGCTGCCGCCGAGCGTCCGCGGTCCGAGCGAGACCGTGCAGCGCGCCCCCGTCGCGGTCACCGCGCTCGCGGCACTCGCCTTTCTCGCGCACGGCGTGAACCCGCGCCACGGCCCGCATTCCGACGCGCTGCGCCGCGCCGTGGAGTATCTGATCTCGCGCTCGCGCGACGCGAGCTCCCCCGAGGCCGGCTATATCGTCGATCTCGACGATACGCTCTCGCGCATGCACGGCCACGGCTTCGCGACCTTGGCGCTCTCGGAGGCCTGCGGACAGTTCCACAAGAACGCCGCGGAGTCGACGCGCCTCCGCACCGCGCTCACCGCCGCCGTGCAGCGTATCCAGCTCGCGCAATCCGCGACCGGTGGCTGGTGGTACGACCCCGTCGCGGGTCCCGCCCACGAGAACTCGATTACCATCTGCGCCGTGCAAGCGCTGCGCTCCGCGCGCGACGCCGGCTTCGCGGTGGAGCTCGCCGGCATCGAGCGCGCGATCGAGTACGTGAAGCGCTGCCGTAAGGCCGACGGCTCCTACAAGTACTCGTGGGACGACGAGAAGTCCTCGGTGGCGCTCACCGCCGCCGCCGTCGCGACCTTGATCGAGCTCGGACTCCACGATGGCGACGAGCTCGAGCAAGCGCTCGAGTGGATCGACGCGCAGCCGGGCTTGCCGGGCTTCCCCGAGCGCGCGCAGCGCACGACCTACTTCCCGGAGTACGAGCGCCTCTACGTGGCCCTCGCCTATTACCGCAGCCCCGATCTCGGGCGTTGGAAGCGCTGGTTCCCGCGCGCGGCGGCGCGCTTGCTCGCGGAGCAAGAGGATCAGGGCGAGGCGAAGGGCGCCTGGCCGCGCCGCGGCAGCGGCGACCCGTCGGTGTACGGGCGCTGCTACGAGACGGCGTCGAACTGCTTGGTGCTGAGCATCCCGAGCGGGTATCTGCCCTGCTTCAAGCGCTGAGCGAGATCCGACGTACGCTGCAAGGACGAGTGCAACTCGCGCGTCCGGGCGGCCAGAGGTGAAGAATGTCTCGTCGATCGACCTGCTTCGTGATCGCGCTGCTCGGCGCATCGCTCGCGCTCTGGATCCTGCTCTTCCGCGAGTCGCGCTCCGGACCGCCAGCCGCGCCCGGAGGAACGCTGGAGGAGCAGGAGAGCCGAACGGTGGCGCGCGAGACCGAGGCCTCGAACGGCGCGGTGCAGCGCCTGCCTTCCGGCGCACCGAGGGTGGCCCTCCCAGCTGCGTTGCACGTGCAGCTTCAGGACGGCGAGGGCCTTCCGATCGCGAGAGGCGCGATCCATCTCGCCGAGCGGTGTGAGCTCCTCGCTGCGGCCGAGAGCCTTACGGCAAGCACGGATGACGCCGGTCGCTCACGGCTCACGACCACGGGTGATCCGCGTCGGCTCTGGTGCGCCGCGCGGGCCGAGGGTTACGCCGCGAAGATCCTGCCACCGCGCGTCCCGGATGCGAGCGCGGATCCATCGGCTACAGCGGCCGACGAAGCGCTCACCGTGACCCTGGAGCGCCTCGCCGCGCTCGAGCTCACGGTCCTCACGATCGAAGGCGATCCCGTAGCGGGAGCCGCCGTGGAAGCGAGCGCGGCGACGCACGATCCGTCACTGCCGATCGCCGAGGTGCTGCGCGGCTCGCACGGGTTCACGGGAGCGACGGACGAGCACGGCTTCGTGCGCATCCCGCGCGCGATCGACGAGGTGCTCGCCCTCCGCGTGGAGAAGCTCGGCTTCGCCACGCATCGGCAAGAGCTCGCGCGCTCCGCCGCGCCCGCCGCGGAGGAGCAAGTCGTCACGCTGGAGCGGATCCTCGTGGGAGGCTTCCGCCTACCGAGGAGCGGGAAGGAGCTCTCGCAGCTCGCGAGCTATGGCGTTCGCAAGCGCGAGTTCGCCGCGCTCGGTCTGGCCGAGAGGAAGGCTGTCGTCGTCGACGATCGTGCCGCCTGCTTCGCGTGGCTGCGCCGGCAGGGCGGCTTCGAGCATGCGGTCTTCGTCGCGTGCCTCGAGGAGCGCGCCTCGGCGCTTCGCGAGCGAAGGATCGAGCTGCAGATCCTCGATTCGTGGGATCCGCGCGGCCCCTACCGAAAGAACGCCTCCGTGCTGCTACGGCGCCTCGAAGAGCTGCGTCCCAGCGACTTGGCGAGGGACGAAGGCGAAGCGTGGTCCGCGCCGTCGGGCGAGCTGGAGCTGCGCTTCCGCGATGCCCAAGGCCGGACGCTCGCGACTCTGCATCCGGCGCGGCTCTGGAAGCTGCGTTCCCTCGAGGCGTCGTCGCTCACGCGCTTCGTCTGGTCGAACGCCACCTCCGAGAGGCTCTCTGCCGAAGAGCGGAGCCGCCCCGAGGTGCTGAGTCTGACCGCGGGACGCTATCGCTTGGAGCCCGATCCGCGCCTCGCCGTGTTCGCGCCACGGGACGTGACCGTGATCGCGGAGGAACGCGTCGCCGTGGAGATCGCGCTCGACGAGGCGCTGCTCCTGCGCCCGCGCGTCTTCGACGAGCACGGCGCGCCGCTCTCGCACGCGGTGATCGAGGTGCACGGCCCGATCAGCTTCGGCGTGTCCGCTCGAGAGATCGGACCGCTGCACCCGATCGTCGTCGCACGCCGCACCGCGAGCGATTGGTCGCTGCGCGCGCGAGCACCAGGCTACCGCATCGAGCGCCTCCAGCTCGGCAGCGCCGCGGCGGAGGGCGAGCTCCTCCTCCGCATGCGTCGCGCGGAGTGAGCGCCTACGGCCGCATGCGATAGATCGTGCGCGGGAACGGGATGCACTCGCGCACGTGCTCGGTCCCGCTGATCCACGCGACCAGGCGCTCCAGGCCGAGCCCGAAGCCCGCGTGCGGCACCGAGCCGTAACGGCGGAGATCGAGGTACCACTCGAAGGCTTCCTTCGGCAGCTTCTCGTGCGCGATGCGTTGCTCGAGCAGCGCGAGGTCGTCCTCGCGCTGCGAGCCGCCGATGATCTCGCCGTAGCCATCGGGCGCGATCACGTCGCAGCCGAGGACCTTCGTCGGATCGGCGGGGTCGCGCTTCATGTAGAAGGCTTTGATGTCGGCCGGCCAGTGCGTGACCATCACCGGGCGATCGAAGCGCTTGCTGATCGCGGTCTCGTCGGGGGCGCCCAAGTCGTTGCCGTAGACGAAGCCCGTGCCTTCCTCGGCGAGGATCTTCGCCGCCTCGTCGTAGGTGACGCGCGGGAACGGCGCCTGCACGCGCTTCAAGCTGGAGGTATCCCGCTCCAGGATCTCGAGCTCGGGCGCGCGGCGCGCGAGCACCTCGGCCACGACCTCGGAGAGCATGTCCTCGGCGAGGCGCATGATGTCGTTGAGATCGGCGTACGCGACCTCGGGCTCCAGCA
Source organism: Planctomycetota bacterium (assembly GCA_016793245.1). Lineage (GTDB taxonomy): Bacteria > Planctomycetota > UBA1135 > UBA1135 > JADKAF01 > JADKAF01. The sequence goes on along the minus strand of JAEUHW010000316.1, from coordinate 25,647 downwards.
TCCAGAACTCCGTGAGATGCCGGCGCGTCTTCGACTTCTCGGCGCGGAAGGTGGGGCCGAAGGTGTAGATCTTGCCGAGCGCCATCGCGCCCGCTTCGCCGTAGAGCTGCCCCGACTGCGTGAGGTAGGCCGTCTCCTCGAAGTAGTCGACCGCGAAGAGCGTGCTGGTCCCCTCGCAGGCGTTCGGCGTGAAGATGGGCGCATCCATGTTCACGAAGCCGCGGCGATCGAAAAAGGAGCGCAGCGCGAAGATCACGGCGCTGCGGACGCGCATCAACGCCACTTGCTTGCGAGAGCGCAGCCAGAGGTGGCGATGGTCGAGCAGGAAGTCGGGCCCGTGCTCCTTCTTCTGGATCGGGTAGTCGTGCGCCGGCGAGACGATGACCAGGTCCTGGCCGTCGATCTCGTAGCCGCCCTGCGCGCGCGCGTCCTCCTTCACCAGGCCGCGCACGATGATCGAGGACTCCTGACCGAGCGAGCTCGCCGCCTCGAACTGCTCCTGCGGGACCTGACCGGCGACCATCACGACCTGCACGATGCCGGTGCCGTCGCGGAGCTGGAGGAAGTGGATCTTGCCCTTCGAGCGGCGGTTGTAGAGCCAGCCCTTCAGCGTGACGACCGATCCGACGTGATCGCGCAGGTTCTCGACGTAGACGTGCTGCATGGGGAGATCGGGCCAGGGAGGGCGCGGTGCTGCGCCGCGGGGTACGGGGCTTCGAGTGCCGGCGTGAATCGCCAGCTCAGGGGAACATCGAGTAGGAGGGCTGCAGGGTCACGTCGACCACGCGGCCGCCGCGCACGCTGACGTGGCCCTTCCACGCCGCGTCGCGACGCGCGGCCTCGACGCGCACTCGCTGCGTGTCCTCGGGGTGCCGCGGCTCGAGATCGCCGAGCAGGACCACGCGCTCGAAGCCCTGCGCTTCCAAGTGCTCCGTGACGAGGCGGGTCAGCGTCGCGCGCGCGTCCGCGCTGCGCTCCTGCGCCTTCGACAAGCGCTCGAGCTCGCCCTTCAGCGCCTCCGATCCCGAGGAGCTGCGGTCGGCGCTGGCGCGCGCCTCTTCCGCGGCGCCGCGCGCGGCGCTCACGGCGACCTTCAGCGCATCGAACTCGCGCGCCAGCTCGGCCATCGTGTGCGCGAGCTCCGGCGGAGCCGCCGCGTCGTCCGCCGGTGCGGACCACTCGACCGTGCGCAGGTGCTCCGCGAGGCGCTGGGCCAGCTCGTCGTGGGTCTTCTGCAAACGCTGCTCGGAGGCGTGGCGCTCGCGGCGCATCTCGTCCTCCAGGTTCTGGCGCTCTTGGGCCAAGACCGCTTCCAGCCGCTGCATGCCGCCGCTCGTGCGCTGGGCATCGGCCTCCCAGCGCTCGACGCCGCGGAGCAGCTCCTCGACGCGCTCTTCGAGCCGACGGAGGCGCGCCGAGGCGAGCACGAAGAGCAGCGCGCCGAAGAGCGCGAGCAGAACGAAGGAGAGCGGGCCTAGGAATTCCATGGGTCGAGCGCCGACGAGGAGCGGCATGCTAGCGACTGCCGAGGAGTCGGGGAAGCGCGGCGAGCCAGCCCGGGCGGCGATGGAAAGGCCGCGGGAGGACCGCTACCATCCCGCGCTTCCCACGGAGCCCCCGTCGCATGCGGCCCACCATCACCACCGCACTGGGAGCCGCGACGGGCCTCCTCTTCGCGCTCTTCCTCCTCCTTGCGCCCCCCGATCGGGAGAGCATCTTCGTCGATGGCGTGGAGCGCAGCGCGACGCAGGCTTGGGAGCAGCTGCTGGACGGCGAGGCCGCAGCCGGCGCACCGCGGGAGGCGCATCTCGCGGAGGTCGTGATCGCGCCGGAGTTCCTCGCCGCGCACGTCGTGCGGGCCGATGCGGGGGCGAGCGCAAGCGAGTCGAGCCCGAGCCAGCTACGCCTGACGCACGATCCCGCGGCGGGGCGCGATCCCGAGCGCGCGATCCTGCATCGCGTGCGGCAGGCCTTGCTCGGCGCGCGCCCGTCGAGCCCCGACGGCGCGCCGCTGCTCACTTGGCCCGATGAGCCCGCGCGCGCGGGCGCGCGACGCGCGACGCTCCGGATCGAGCCGCGCTTCGCACCCGATCTCCACGGCACCGAGCTCCGCTTGGAGCTCCTGCTCGAAGATCCCGCGGAGCGGCGCAGCGCCTCCGGCGCGCACGCCTGGCCGCGATCGAGCGCCCTCTGGCCTCCGCTGCTCGCCATCGCGCTCGCGGTGCTGCTCCGGCGGACGATCCCCGCGCTGCTCGCGGGCGTGCTGCTCGGGAGCTGGCTGGTCAGCGCGGGCGCGGCCGGGCTGATCGAACGCGGCGACGCGACCTTGCGCTGGTTCGGCGCGGAGCTGCTGTGGCAGCGAGTCTTCCTCGATCAGTTCCGCGTCGAGATCCTGCTCTTCGTGGTGTTCCTCGGCATGGCCGTCGGCGTCATGTCGCGCGCGGGCGGCATCCACGGCATGGTCGCGCTGCTCTCGCGCTTCGCGCGCGGCCCGCGCTCCACGCAGCTCGTCAGCTATCTCTGCGGCTTGCTCATCTTCTTCGACGACTACGCGAACTGCATCATCTTGGGCAACACGATGCGCCCGCTCGCGGATCGCCGCGGCGTCTCGCGCGAGAAGCTCGCCTACATCGTCGACTCCACCGCGGCCCCCGTCGCCGCGATCTCGATCTTCTCGACTTGGATCGCGTACGAGATCTCGATGTTCGCTCCGCAGCTCTCGCAGGCGAACCCGCTCTGGACCGAGGCGCAGGGCTTCGAGATCTTCCTGCGCACGATCCCCTATCGCTTCTACTGCATCTTCACGTTGGTGTTCATCCCGATGACCTTGCTGCTGCGCCGGGAGCTCGGTCCGATGCTGCGCGCCGAGCGCCGCGCGCGTCACCTCGGTCAGCCGATCGCCGTCGGCGCGCGCCCGATGGTCGATCTGCACGGTGCGCAGCTCGATCCTGCCCACCCCGAGCTCGCGCGCGCGCGCCACGCGCTCTTGCCGCTCGCCGCGCTCATCTTCGCCACGCTCGGGATGCTCCTCTGGTCCGGTCGCGCGGGCGACGTCGCCGGCGCGGACTTCTCGACGCGGCTCCGGGGGATCTTGAACGCGGCCGATTCCACGCATTCGATCCTCATGGGCTCGATCGCCTGCTTCGGACTCGCCGCGCTGCTCGCGCTGGCCGAACGCCGCTTGACCTTGCGCGAAGGGGCGCTCGCCGCGAGCCGCAGCGTGCGCTCGCTCGTCTTCGCGTTCGCGATCCTGATCCTCGCGTGGAGCATCGGCGCGGTGTGTGAAGAGCTCGAGACCGCCTCCTACCTCGTGGCGATCTCGCGCGACTGGATCGTGCCCGAGCTGCTGCCCGCGGTGCTCTTCGGGACGGCCTGCCTGATCTCCTTCGCGATCGGTTCTTCTTGGTCGACGATGGCGATCCTCTTGCCGAACGTCGTCGTGCTGGCTTGGATGCTCGGCGAGCGCAGCGCGCTGGGCCCCGAGGGCCTGCTCGTGCTCTCGATCGGCGCGGTCCTCGAGGGCTCGATCTTCGGGGATCACTGCTCGCCGATCTCCGACACGACCGTGCTCTCCTCGGTCGCGACGGCGAGCGATCACCTCGCCCATGTGAAGACGCAGGCCCCGTACGCGATCCTCGTCATGGTCGTGACTCTGGTCCTCGGCTACCTACCCGTCGCCTGCCTCGGCCTCTCTCCCTGGCTCTGCACCGGAGCCGGCATCCTCGCGCTGGGCGGGATTCTGTTCAGCCTCGGCGCGGATCCCGCCGATCCGACCCCGGAGGAGGCCCGCGCCTAGGGCGCGCGCTTCCCCTTCGCTCCGCGACCCCTCGATGAGCTCGCATCTCCTACCCCCGAAGCTCCAGCGCCGACTCCTGATCTCGGTCGGCCTCGGCGTCGCGATCTACTTCGGGCTCGTGCTCTACGTCGGCTTCGCCGAGGTGCGCGAGGGCTTCTCGCGCCTCTCCGCCTCGTGGTGGGTGATCCCGAGCGCCTGCGCCCTGGCGTTCCTGAACTACGCCGTGCGCTTCGTGAAGTGGGAGTACTACCGCGAGCTGCTCGGGATCCGCTTGCCGCGCAGCTCGTCCTTCTTGATCTATCTCTCCGGCTTCGTGCTGTCGGTGACGCCCGGCAAGATGGGCGAGGTCTTCAAGTGCTATCTGATCAAGAAGGTCGATGGCACGCCCTTCAGCCGCTCGGCGCCCATCGTGGTGGCGGAGCGCTTCACCGATCTCACCGGCTATCTGATCCTGATCGCGATCGGCGGGATCAGCACGCTGCACGAAGCGCGCTGGGTCTTCTTCGGAACGCTGCTCCTGATCGCTTCGCTGCTGGCGCTGCTCTTCTCGCCGCGGCTCATGTACTTCCTGATCGGGCTCACCCGCCGCCGCACCTTCATCTGGCGCTTCACCGAGCGGCTCGAGAACGCCTATCAATCCGCGCGCACCCTGCTCGCGCCGCGTCATCTGCTCCTGCCCACGCTGATCTCGACGATCTCCTGGGGCTGCGAGTGCGCGGCCTTCTGGCTGATCCTCTCGCGCTTCACGCCGCTGGGCGGTGCGCCGGTTCCGGACCTGCTCTGGGCCACCTTCGCCTTCGCCTTCTCCGCCGTCGTCGGCGCGCTCGTGATCATCGTGCCCGGCGGTCTCGGGATCACCGAGAGCAGCCTCGGCAAGCTCCTCGTCGACAAGGCGCGCTTCGCGCGCGGCGATGCCACGGCGATCACGCTCGTCGCGCGCGCGTGCACGCTGTGGTTCGCCGTGCTCGTCGGCTACGTGGCCCTGCTGCTCTTCGTGCGCCGCCACGGCAGCGTCGAAGCGGAGCTCGAAGCGGCGCAGGAGCTCTGAGAGAGCGCCGAGCGAGCGCGGCGTGACGCTCGACGACGCGCGACGATGCGCGAACGGCAGCTCAGCCGCCGAGCGCCGCGACGAATCGGAGCCGCTCGGCATCCTCGAGCGGCGGATGCACCGCGAGCAAACGCAGCGCCGTGTCGCGCTCACCCGAGCGAGCCAGCATGGCGGCGAGGCACGACCTCGCGTCGTTCGGCTCGAGGCCGAGCCCGGCGAAGATCTCGACGGCGAGATGCGCGAGCTCCGGATCCTCCAGCGTGCGCAGCGGCGTGTAGATCTCCACCGCGGGGAGGCGCAGCTCGAAAGCGCCTTCGCGTGTGCGCAGTGTCGCGGCACCCGGATCGCCGGCGCCGATCCAGCGCAGCTCCAGCCCCGTGCCGACCAAGTCCTCTGCGGCGCGACGCCCGGGATAGGCGCAGCGCGCGAGCTCGTGAGCGAGGCGCAGCGCCGCGACCACCTCCGCTTCGCTCTCCGCGCGCAGAGCGAGCGAGATCGCCTTCCGCAACAAGGCCTCCGCGGGCTGCCCCGCCGAACCCCGGCGCCAGAGCAAGGCCTGCTCGCGCGCGCGCTCCTCGGCGCCGAGGCTCGGCTCCGCGCCGCGCACGCGCGGCGCGAGGCGGCCCGCGTCCTCGAACGCGCGTTCATCGCCCGTCGCGCACAGCGCTTCCAAGCGCGCATGGGCCGCAGCGATCTCTCCGGACGCGAGCGAGGCTTCGATCGCGGCGAGCTCCGCTCTCCGCTGCTCCTCCGCCGCTCGCTCGAGCTCTGCGGCCAGCTCCTCGGCTGCTGCGGCGCACGCCGGCGCCTCCTTCAACCAACCGGCGCGCGCGGAGGCCAGCGCTCGGCGCGCCGCACCGACATCTTTCGCCGCCGCGGCGGAGTCAACGGCGGTTGCGAGGGCCCGCCAGGATTCTCCGACGCGGGCCTCGTCCGCGGCGCGCTGGCCGGCCTTCGCCCGCTCGGCGAGACGCGGCAGCACGGCGCTCCACTCGAAGCGCTGCTCCGCGGCGCCGTCGCCTGCGCGCGCCGCTTCACTCGCCCCACCCCCCGGTCCGTCGGCGTCTCCTCCGCGGAAGAAGCGCAGCGCTCCGGCCCAATCGACGGGCGCCAGCGGGAGGAGGAGCAGCAGGAGCACGACCAGGAGCAGGGCGCGCGGGAAGCGCCGCCGGCGCTTGGGACGAGGAGTCATGGGTTCAGCACCGGCCAGTCGACGTAGGCGTCGAGGACGCGCACGGCGTAATCGCCGCCGAGCAGGAGCATCAGCGTCCCCGTCGTGGAGACGGCGATGCGATACGAGCGATTCGGCAGCAGGAAGAAGTCGCCTTCGTGCGGGCGATCGCGCTGCGCGAGCGCGAAGGCGAACCAGCAGGACATCGCCGCCGCGGGCACATAGTAGGCCGCGGCAAGGAGAGCTGCGCGCGACCACCAAGCGGCGCTGCCGAATTGAGCCGCGGGCAGCTCGACGTCGGCCGCGACGCGCATGGCGATGGGAATCCAGAGCGCCCACCACCAGGACGACCGCGGGACGCGACGCAAGAGCCCGAAGAAGGCCGCCCTCGACTCCCCACCGCGCAAGCGCACATAGGAAGCGTCCATGCGGAGCGAGAGATACGAGGTGCGGTCGATCAAGAACCAACCCCAGAGGGCGAGCACGAGCCCCATCGCGATCAGCACGCCCTGATGATCGAGGAAGCCCAAGGGCAACTGGGCCACGAGCGCCGCCAGGAGCAGGAAGAGCGGCCCTTCGAGCAACGCGCGCTGCAAGGGCAGCGTGACCACGGCGACGAAGCCGTTGCGGCGCGCTTCGTGGATCGCCGCATCGACGAACGCCCCCGGCAGGATCGCCAGCGGCAGCCCCAGCAAGAGGCCCCGCAGCATCAGCTCCTCGATCGACACCTTCCGCGCCTCTTCCGCTGGCGTTGGCTCGAGTGTAGGGCGGCGGCGCCGCGCGTCACGCATTCGTAATACCGCCTTCGCCGCGCTTCGCCAAGCGCGGGCAGCACGGGCCGCTTCACGGACCTTCGCCTGACTCCGCGCTTCTTTCTAGCTCCTCTCCGCGCGCGGCACGGCCTTTGTCACAGGGGGGGCGCTCGCACCGCCGCGGGACGACACGTGCTTCACGGTGTTCCGGGACGAGACCGTGAAGAACGGACGGAAGGCGTCCCGCGGCGGCCGAGCCATCTCGCCCGATCGGAAGCAGAGCCGATCGATAGAAGAGGGAGACAGCGGCGCCAACGCCGCGGAATCGATCAGGGCTTCTCGACCGCGCTGACCGCGGGCGGATTCGCCTCGGCCTGATCCTTGCCCTTCACCAGCATCATCCGGCCGACCTCCCCGCCGAGCGCCACGAGCAGCAGCACGAACGCGGAGCCCACGAGCAGGACGCAGCTCTTGAGGAGCTGCTCGTGGAAAAACGCGCGCACGAGGGCGCACCAGATCACGAAGTCGACGGCCAGGGCTCCACACAGGATCGGCAGCTCCGAGGGTAGCCATACGATCTGCGGGATGATGAGCAGCACGGTGCACGCCGAGAACCCCGCCACGCGTTGCAGAGAGCGCGAGTAGAGATCCGCGAGTCGCGCCGCCATGCCCACCACGATCGCCACGATCACGAACGCCATCAGCGCATAGAGCAGGATCTTCGCGGGCTGGTTCGGGTCGAGGCCCAGCCGGTTCTGGAGCAGGGTCTTCCAGCCGCTCGCCTCTTCTTCTTCGATCGCGCCGATCGCGAGCCCCTTCTTCTTCTTCTTCTTGGCCTCTTCGTCGTCCACGAGCTCCGGAGTCGCGGCGGTCTCGACGACCGGCTTCTTCTTCACCGCGGGGGCTTCCTTCGGAGCCGCGACCTTCGGCTTCGGCTTCGGGGCCGGCGCGGGCGCCTCGACCGTGATGCCGAACGCCGCGCCTTGCTCCTTCTCCGGGGCGAGCTCTATGTCCGCGATCTTCTCGCGCCGGAGCTCGACCACGCTGCCCCCGGTGAGCATCAGCACGCGGTCCGAGCTCACCGAGCGCACCTTGCCCTCCAGCACCGTGCCGTCCTTCAGCGCGACGCGGTCCTGCGCCACCGCCGCGCCGCAGGCGAACAGAGAGAGGCAGATGCTCAGGGCCGCTCGAAAGACAGAGTGCATGCGAGGTCCTCGCGCTCCAGGCGTTTCCGGGGGTCGTATCGACCCTGAGGGGCGCCGAAGAAGAGGCGCCAGAAAAGCCTTCCGCGAGCGCACGCTCGCATCCGGGCCGCGACGCGACACGAAAGGCGTCGATCTCTCGCTTTACACATGCGCCCTCCCGCCCTGAAACTCGCGCCCTCGAAGACGTCTCGGCGGCGCCCTGGGGTTCCGCGGACGACATCCGAGCCCGCAACGCCATCGACGAGACGACGACTCACGGTGAATCCGACCCTCCTCCAACGCATCGCCGCCGGAGACCGCAGCGCGATGGGCGAGTGCATGGAGCGCTACGCCGCGCTCGTCTGGTCGGTCGCGCGACGTGTGGCGATCGATCGAGCGGACGCCGAGGACGCCGTCCAGGAGATCTTCATCTCGCTCTGGAAGACCGCGCACCGCTTCGATCCGGAGGTCGCCTCGGAGGCGACCTTCATCACCATGATCGCGCGGCGCCGGATGATCGATCAGAACCGACGCCGTGGCCGTCGGAAGGACCGCGTCCTTCTGGGCGATGTGCCGCCGGACCTGGGGCCGGTGGAACGCGATCCCTCCGAGCTCGCCGATGACCCGGGCCGAGCGATCCAAGCCCTCACGCAGCTCCGCCGCGAGCAGAGACAGGTGCTGGAGCTCGGGATCTTCCAGGGCAGCAGCCACAGCGAGATCGCCGCGCAGACGGGCATGCCCCTCGGCACGGTGAAGAGCCACGCCCGCCGCGGCTTGATCGCGCTGCGGCGACTGCTCGACGGCGAAGGCAGCGGCGAGGAGAACGACACCGCAACAACGGCGAGCGCCGACGTGGAGGAAGCGTCATGAGCGCCTTGCCCGAACAAGATAGAACGTCCGACCGAGAGCATACCCCTCGCCGCGAGAAGGCCTTGGACCTGCTCGCGCTGCGGGCCCTGGAAGGCCTGGACCCGCTGCAGGGTGCGGAGCTCGAGAGCCTGCTCGCGGAGGAACTCGATCTGGATGCCGACGCCCTCGATCGCGCTGCGGCCGAGCTCGAGCTCGCGCATCTCGAGCGCGAGGGATTCGTACGCCCACCGCAAGAGCTGCTGCAGAAGCTGCGCCTGCTGCCCGCGGTCCTACCCGCGCAGACCCCGCGCAGCGCGACCGCCGCGAGATCGGCCGAGGTTGCCGCGCCCGCTGCAACCGCACCGGCCACCCCTCTGCGCGCGCTGCCGCGCCTCGAGGAGCGCGCCGAGGAGGGCGCCTTCGCGCTCCCTTGGGTCGCCGCGAGCGGCTGGATCACCGCGGCGGCATTGCTGCTCGCCTGGCTGCTCTTCTTGGCACCGCGACCCGCACCGACCGTGGAGGATCTCTACGAAGCGCTGCGGTCGAACGGGAACACGCTGCAGGTCGGGTGGCAGGACCAGAAGTCCGGCGACCTCGTCTGGAACAACGCGGACCAACAAGGCTTCATGCATTTGGTCGGCCTCGAGCGCAACGACCCGAGCGTCTCGCAGTATCAGCTCTGGATCTTCGACGAGAACCAGCTCGAGGAGACGCCGATCGACGGCGGCGTCTTCGACGTGACGGACCACGAGGTGATCGTGCCGATCGCGGCGAAGCTCCGGGTGATGAAGCCCTACCTCTTCGCGATCACCGTCGAGAAACCCGGTGGCGTCGTGCGATCGACGCGCGAGAAGATCGTGCACCTGGCGCACGTGCCGAAGACCGCGCCGCAGACGCAGTGAAGATCGCGATCGTCGGCTCCGGCGTTGCGGGACTCGCCGCGGCCTGGCATCTGCGCGCGTCGCACGAGATCGTGCTCTTCGAGAGCTCGCCGCACCCCGGTGGCCATGTGCACACCGTGGCGCTCGACGATCCGCAGGGGCCGCTCGCGGTCGACATGGGATTCATCGTCTTCAATCGCCGCACCTACCCGGGCTTCTGCGCCTGGCTCGCGGAGCTCGGCATCGAGCCGCGCACCTCGACGATGAGCTTCAGCGTGCGCGAGGACGCGAGCGGCAGGGAATGGAACGGCTCGTCACTGGGCGGCCTCTTCGCGCAGCGGCGGAACATGTTCTCACCGCGCTTCCTCGGCTTCGTGCGCGACATCCTGCGCTTCGGCCGCGCCGTGAAGCGCTGGCACGCGATGGAGGCGAACGATCTCGCGCTCGGCGAGTTCCTCGCGCGCGGAGGCTACGGCCAGCGCTTCCGCGAGGAGTACGTCGTCCCGCTCGTCGCCTCGATCTGGTCGGCGCCGCCCGCGGAGGTCGAGCGCTTCCCGATGCGCTTCCTCGCGGGCTTCCTTTCGAACCACGGCATGCTCGACGTGTTCGGCCGACCGACGTGGCTCACGGTGAGCGGCGGCTCGCGCACCTACGTCCAGCGCGCGGTCGAGCGCTTCGGCCCGCGCGTGCGACTGCGCATGGGCACTCCCGTGAGAGCGGTGAGGCGCCGATCGGACGGCGTCGAGCTGGAGCTCCCGAGCGGCGCGAGCGAGCGCTTCGACGAAGTGGTGCTCGCCTGCCATGCCGATCAAGCGCTGCGCCTGCTCGCCGAGCCCACCGCGCGCGAGCGCGAGCTGCTCGCCGCCTTCCCCTATCAGGAGAACCTGGCGCTGCTGCACACAGACACTCGCTTGCTGCCCCGCAAGCGCGCCGCATGGGCCGCTTGGAACTACCGCGTCGCGAGCTCGCGCGAGCGCGGACGAGCGTGCGTCACCTACGACATGAACATCCTGCAGGGGCTGCGCACGAGCCGCGAGCTCCTGGTCACGTTGAACGGCGAGGAGCTCGTCGATCCCGCGCAGGTCCTCCAGCGCGTCGTCTTCGAGCATCCGCAGTACGACCTCCGCTCGCACGCCGCGCAGGCGCGCCACGCCGAGCTGATCCGCCACGAGCGCGTGAGCACCTGCGGAGCCTATTGGGGCTACGGGTTCCACGAAGACGGTTATCAAAGCGGTCTGCGCGTCGCGCGGGCTTTCGCGAGCTGAGCGATGCACAGCGCGCTCTACGTCGGAAAGGTCCGCCACCGCCGCTTGGTGCCGGTCGAGAACCACTTCGCCTACGCGGTCTCGCAGCTCTATCTCGATCTCTCCGAGCTGGAGAGCGTCTTCCGCGGGCGCTGGCTCTGGTCCACGCGACGCCCGACCTGGGCGTGGTTCCGGCGCGCGGATCACCTCGGCGATCCACGCCAACCCCTGGCCGACGCCGTGCGCGCGCTCGTCGCCTCGGAGCTCGGTCGGCGCCCCGCAGGCCCGATCCGTCTGCTCACGCACCCGCGCTATCTCGGCTTCGTGATGAACCCCGTCTCCTTCTACTTCGCCTACGCCGAGGGCGGTGAGGAACTCGAGGCCATCGTCGCCGAGGTCCACAACACGCCGTGGGGCGAGATGCATCCCTACGTCCTCGATGCGCGAGCCGCCGAGCGCTCCGGCGCCGTAATGCGCTTCCGCTTCCGCAAGGCCTTCCACGTCTCGCCCTTCCAGGGCATGGACCTCGATTACGATTGGCGCTTCTCTCTCCCCGGGGAGAAGCTCCTCGTCCACATGCAGAACCGCCGCGACGGTCGGCTCGTCTTCGATGCGACGCTCACCCTCGAACGACGCGCGATCGACACGGGGAGCCTCGCCCGCGCGCTGCTCCGCCATCCGGCGATGACCTGGAAGGTCTGGAGCGCGATCTACTGGCAGGCGCTGCGCCTCTGGTGGAAGCGCTGCCCCTTCTTCCCCCATCCGAAGCACCGCGCCGGAACCAGTTGAACGATCTGTGGCTCCCGCGCCTCCGCCGCAGTGCCGCTCAGCGAACGCCCCCCGCCCTCCGCCCCCCCGTCCCGTGAACACGACCTCCCTCCGCCTCGATCCCAAGACCAACGCCGCGCGCGTTCGCTGGGGACCGCTCGCGCGCGGCGCGCGCGCGCTCGTGCATCGCGATCTCGCGCGCCTCGCGCGAGGCTCCCTGCGCGTGGTCGATGACCTCGGGACCGCGGAGTTCGGCGACGCGGACGGCCCGCGCGCCGAGCTGCGCATCCTCGATCCGCGCTGCTACGGGCGCTTCGTGCGCGGCGGCAGCACCGCCGCGGCGCAGGCCTACATCGAGGGCTTGTGGAACGCGGACGACCTCACCGCGCTGGTGCGAGTCTTCGTCCGCAACATCGCGCTCTCCGATCGCATGGAGAGCCCGCTCGCGCGCGTGGCGATGCAGCTCGCGCGCCTCGGACACTGGCTCCGCCGCAATACGCCGCGCGGCAGCCGCCGCAACATCGCCGCGCACTACGACCTCGGCAACGAGCTCTTCTCGCTCTTCCTCGATCCGACGCTCTCCTATTCGTGCGCGGTCTTCGAGCGCCCCGACGCGACGCTGGAAGAGGCACAGATCTTCAAGCTCGATCGCGTGTGCCGCAAGCTCGACCTGCGCCCCGGCGAGACCCTGGTAGAGATCGGCACGGGTTGGGGCGGGCTCGCGCTGCACGCCGCTCGCCACTACGGTGTCCGCGTGGTGACGACGACGATCTCGCGCGAGCAGGCCGCGCTCGCGAGCCAGCGCGTCCGCTCCGCGGGGCTCGAGCAGCGCATCGAGGTGCGCCGCGAGGACTATCGCGCGCTGCGCGGCAGCTTCGACAAGCTCGTCTCGATCGAGATGATCGAAGCCGTCGGCCACCGCTTCTACCCGGCGTACTTCGCGAGCCTGCAGCGGCTGCTGAAGCCCGAGGGCCTGGCCTTGCTCCAGGCGATCACGATCCGCGACGATCGCTACGACCTCGCGCGGCGCAACGTCGATTTCATCCAGCGCGCGATCTTCCCCGGCTCCTGCATCCCCTCGATCAGCGCGTTGCTCTCCGCTGCGGCGAAGTCGAGCGATCTCCGGCTCGTGCATCTCGAGGATCTCACGCCGCACTACGTGCGCACGCTGGAGCTCTGGCGCGAGCGCCTCCTCGCGCGCGCCGACCAGGTAGCCGCCATGGGCTTCGGACCCGAGTTCGTGCGCGCGTGGGAGTACTACTTCTGCTACTGCGAGGGGGGCTTCGCCGAGCGAAACATCTCCGACGTGCACCTCCTGCTCGCGCGCCCGGGCAACGAGCGCTCGCCCTTGCTGCAGCCCCTGGACACGCTGCAGCCCTGCCGAGCCGAGCGCGCATGAGTCCCCTGCAAGCGCTGGCCGGCGGCTGGATCGTCATGGCCCTGGTGATGGCGGCGCTCTGGGCTTGGCAGCGTCGCACGCGCAACGCCGGCGTCGTCGACGTGGCTTGGAGCTTCGGGGTCGGCACGCTCGGCATCGCGTTCGCACTCGCCGCCTCGGGCTGGCTGCCGCGGCGCTTGCTCGTCGCGGCGCTCGTCGCGGTCTGGGCCGCTCGACTCGGCTTGCACTTGGCGCAGCGCGTCTTCGGCCGCGACGGCCTCGACGGGCGCTATCTCGCCCTCGAGCAACGCTGGGGCGCGGGCGCGCAGAGGAAGCTCTTCTGGTTCTTCCAGGTGCAGGCCTTCTGGAGCGTGCTCTTCGCCGCTCCCATGCTCCTCGCGGCGAGCAACGGCGCTCCCGCATGGCGCTGGACCGATGCCCTCGGCCTGGCGATCGGCGCGCTCGCGATCGGCGGTGAGACGCTCGCGGATCGCCAGCTCGCGGCCTTCAAGCGCCGAGCGGACGCGAAGCAGCGCGTGATGGACGCGGGCCTCTGGGCTTGGTCGCGGCACCCCAATTACTTCTTCGAGTGGCTGCACTGGTTCGCGTACGTCGCGATCGCGCAGGGCGACCGCTACGCCGCTTGGAGCTGGCTCGGGCCTGCGTTGATGCTCTTCTTCCTGCTCTACCTCACCGGCATCCCGCACACCGAAGCGCAGGCGCTGCGCACGCGCGGCGAGGCGTATCGCGCGTATCAGCGGAGCACGAGCAAGTTCTTCCTCTGGCCGCCGCGGCGCGAGGCGCAGCGATGAGCCTCGTGCAGCGCCTGCTCGATGCGGCCGAGCGCGGAGCTCTGCCGGACGCGCTGATCCGGGCGGGTATCCGGCGGCTCTGCCGCACGCGCCTGCGCGAGCTCGGCGCCGACCCCGCGGAGCGCGCCTCCGCGCTCGAGCGCTTCGTCGCGGAGATGGATCGCGCGCCGCTCGCGCTGGTTCCGGAGAAGGCGAACGAACAGCACTACGAGCTGCCGCCCGAGTTTCTGGCGCTGTGCCTCGGCGCGCGGCGGAAGTACTCCTCGTGCTGGTTCCCGTCGGGCGTCGACGACCTCGACCGCGCGGAGGAAGCCTCACTCGAGCAGAGCTGCGCGCGCGCCGAGCTCGCCGATGGGCAGCGCATCCTGGAGCTCGGCTGCGGGTGGGGCTCGCTGACCCTCTGGATGGCCGAGCGCTTTCCGCGCGCCTCGATCACCGCGCTCTCGAACTCCGCCCCGCAGCGCCTCTACATCGAGTCGGAGCTCGCGCGCCGCGGTCTCCGCAACGTGCGCGTGCTCACCGCCGACATCAACGATTTCGACATCAACGACTTCGAGATCACAGAGCGCTTCGATCGCGTGGTCTCGATCGAGATGTTCGAGCACCTGAGGAACTGGCGGGAGCTCTTCGCGCGCATCGCGGGCTGGTTGGCTCCGGGCGGCAAGCTCTGGTTCCACGTCTTCTGTCATCGCGACACCGCCTACGCGTTCGAGACCGCGGGCGAGGACGACTGGATGGGCCGCTTCTTCTTCAGCGGCGGCATGATGCCGAGCGACGACTTGGCGCTGCGCTTCCAGCGCGACCTGGAGCTCGAGGCGCGCTGGCGCTGGGACGGCACGCATTACCAGCGCACCGCCGAGGCCTGGCTCGCGAATCTCGACCGCCGTCGCGCCGCGGCGCTGCCCCTGCTCGAGACCGTCTACGGAGCGGGAGAAGCGCGCCGCTGGCTGCAGCGCTGGCGCATCTTCTTCCTCGCCTGCGCCGAGCTCTTCGGCTTCGCGGGTGGTCGCGAATGGTGGGTCGCGCACTATCGATTCGCGCGGCGCTGACCCCGCCCCTCGGGAACTTTCTTCGCTCTGACCGATTCGCGCGTGCTCGGCGTCGCGACCTCCGGGTAGCCTCTCCGGGGTCCCACGGCCCCTTTCGATCGAAGGCCCCCATGCACACGCGCTCTCGCTGCGTCGCCGCGAGCCTCCTCTTGGGATCGCTCGCCGCGCCGTCCCTGTTGGCTCAGCAGCCTGTCATCCATCGCTTCGAAGAGATCTCGAACCTCGCTTACGACGGGCGCCTCGTCGCGAGCACGAAGGGCGAGATCCTCGACGTCGTCGCGTTGCCCTTCCTCTCCGAGCGCCGCACCGATGTCGTGCTCTGGACCGAGCGGGACGAACGCGGAGAGCGACGTCGCTTCGCCATCGCCCCCGAGGGCCAGGCGTTCGCTCCGGCGAGCGATGTCGAAGGCACGCTGCATCTCCGCTACGCGACCTTCGATCCGCTGCGAGGTGAGCCGCAAGCCGAGCCCGGCCTGCAGCAGCTCCCCCTCGAGCGGCTCTTCCTCGTGCAGTTCGAGACGCAGAGCCTGCAGGAGTACCGCGACGCACTGGCGGCCCTCGGCGCCGAAGTCCACCAGTACGTGCCGCACCAGGCCTTCGTCGTGCGCATGGATCCGCGGCGCGTCGCCGACGTGCGCGAGCTGCCCTTCGTGCGCTGGGTCGGCCCGTATCACGCCGGCTATCGCCTGCAAGCGGAGCTGCTGGAGAAGCTGCGCCGCGGCGACCTCTCGCTGCCGCGTCAACGCTACAACCTGGTCGTCATCTCGAAGAGCGACAAGCTCGCGCTGATGAGTTCACTCGTCGACCTCGGCGCCGAGATCACGAACCCGCAGGACGGCAGCATCCTGCTCGAGGCCGCGCTCGACGGCGCGCAGCTCCTCGCCGCCGCGCACTTGGATCAAGTGCTGTGGATCGACCGCTGGACCGCGCCCGAAGTCGACATGGACAACGCGCGCATCCAGAGCGGAGCCAACTACATCCAGTCCGTCGCGGGCTTCACCGGTCGCGGCGTGCGCGGCGAGATCTACGAAGGCGTCGACGGCGCGCACCCCGACTACGCCGCCGTCCCCGGCGTGCGTCAGGCCCCCATCGTGCACGGCTGCGGCACCGCCGACACGCACGGCAACTGCACCTTCGGCATCGTCTTCGGCAGCGGCGCGGGCAACGCCGCCGCGCGCGGCATGGCCTGGGAAGGTCAGGGCATCTACGCCAACTACGGCTGCACCGGGACGAGCCGCTACGCCCACGTCGGCGAGCTCGTGAACCCGAGCTTGCCCTACCAGGGCATGCACCAGACCGCGAGCTGGGGCGGCGGCCGCAATCGCGTCTATGACTCGGTCTCGGCCGACATGGACAACATCATCATGGACCACGACATCACGATCACGCAGAGCCAGAGCAACGCGGGCAACCAGGACTCGCGCCCGCAGGCCTGGGCGAAGAACGTGATCTCGGTCGGCGGCGTGCGCCACGGCGACAACAGCAACCCGCTCGACGACAACTGGACGGGCAGCGGCAGCACCGGTCCCGCCGAGGACGGCCGCATCAAGCCCGACATCTCCGCGTACTACGACGCGATCCTCACCACCGACCTCGTGAGCGGCGGCTACGCTTCGGGCAACTACTACACCGGCTTCGGCGGCACCTCGGGCGCGACCCCGATCGTCGCGGGCGCGACCTTGCTGATCCACCAGATGTGGACCGAGGGCATCTTCGGCAACACGCTGCCGAATCCGGGCGGCTCGCGCTTCAGCAACCGCGGTCACTTCTCGACCATGAAGGCGCTGCTGCTCGCGAGTGCTCGGCAGTACGCGTTCTCGGGCACGACGCACGACCTCACCCGCACGAACATCGGCTGGGGCTTCCCCGACCTGCAGTTCCTCTACAACTCGCGCCAGAAGATGCTGGTCGTGAACGAAGAGGACGTGCTGACGAATCTGCAGACGAAGAGCTACTCGGTGACGGTGGCGAGCGGCGAACCCGAGCTCAGAGTCGTGCTCTGCTACGTCGACAAGGAAGGCACGACCTCGGCGACGCAGCACCGCATCAACAACGTCGACCTGAAGGTCACGAGCCCGACCGGCCTCGTCTACTGGGGCAACAACGGCCTGCTCGCCGGCAACTGGTCCACCGCGGGCGGCGTCGCGAACACCAAGGACACCGTCGAGTGCGTCCTGCTGCAGAACCCGCCCGCCGGGAGCTGGACGATCGAGGTGATCGCGGCGCAGCTGAACCAGGACACGCACCTGGAGACCCCCGGCATCGATCAGGACTTCGGCCTGGTCGCGATGGGCGTCCGCGCCGAACCCCCGTGCACGGGCACGACGCAGATCACCGGCACCGGCTGCCGCGACATCGCGAACATCTTCGGCTTCGTGCTGAACCTGAGCATCGCCGGCACGCCGTGCCTCGGGGAGAACCTCACGATCGACGTCAGCGCGAGCCCCTTCAACTCCTCGCCGCAGATCTACGCCTTCGGCGGCAGCTCGACGAGCTGGAGCGGAGTGCCCCTGCCCTTCTCACTCGACGGCGCCGGCGCTCCGGGCTGCTCGATCTACTCCGACATCGGGATCGCCATCCCGGTGCCGAACCCTGGCTCGGGCTCGCCGCTCGCGATCGGTGTCCCGATCGACGGCAGCATCGTCGGCGCGCCGATCTTCGTGCAGAGCTACTTCCTCTCGCCGACCGCGAATGCGCTCGGCCTGGCGAGCTCGAACCTGCTGCGCATCGTCCTCGGCCTCTGAGCTGCGCGGGACCGCGCCGCATCCACGCGATCGAGCGCGCGTCGTTTCTCGATCTCATCCGCGACCGAGAGGTTGGCCTAGATGGCCGGCCTCTCGGTCGCGTGCTATGGCGACTCGAGCGCTGCGTCCGAAGCTCGTTCGCCGGGCAGCTCGACGCCTTGCCATCCGCCGCCGAGCGCGCGGTAGAGCTCGACGAAAGCGAGCAGCTCTCCCAGCATGGCTTGTGCTAGACCGAGCTCCGCGTCGAGCTGCTGACGATCCGTATCGAGAACCTCGAGGTAGCTCGTGACGCCGCCTCGATAGCGCTCGGCGGAGAGCTCGCGCTGGCTCGAGAGCGTCGCGGCGAGCGCGGAGGACTGCTCGCGGAACGCGCGCTGCTTCGCGACGCCGATCAGCGCATCGGAGACTTCTCGGAAGGCCTGCCGCACCGCGGCGGCATAGCCGAGCGCCACGGCGCGCTGCTGCGCTTCGCTGAGCGCGACGTTCGCGCGCAGCCGCCCGGCCTGGAAGATCGGCATCTGGATCGACGGCAGCAAGCCCCAGAACAGCGAGCCGCTCTTCGAGAGATCGTTCAGGTCCTCGCTCTGGAGGCCACCCGCGGCGGTGAGAGAAACCGAGGGGTAGAGCAGAGCCTTCGCCTCGCCGATCCGCGCGTTGGCCTCGATGAGCCGCTGCTCCGCGAAGACGAGATCGGGACGGCGCGCGAGCAGCTCGGAGGGCAGCCCGGAGGGGATCTCGATCTCGCGGCGCTGCTCGGCCAGCGCGCGACCGCGAGGCACGGGCCCGGGCCAGCCGCCGAGGAGGATCTTGATCTGGTTCTCCTTCTGCTGGCGCCGCCGCTCGAGATCGGGGAGGAGCTGCGCCGCCGTCGTGACGAGCACCTGCGCTTGGTAGACCTCGACCTTGTTCGCGACGCCGCCATCGAGGCGCGCTTGCACGAGCTCCAGCGAGGCGCGGCGCGTCGCGAGCGAGCGGAGCGTGATCTCGTGCTCCAGGTCGAGCTCGCGCAGCTCGAAGTAGGCCGCGGCGAGATCGGTGATCAACGCGCGCAGGACCTCGAGGCGCGCGGCCTCGTTGGCGAGGAGCTGAGCGCGCGCGGCCTCGGTGGCGCGGCGCACCTTGCCCCAGAGATCGAAGGTCCAGGAGAGATCGCCGGAGAGCGTGGCCTGCGTCAGCGGATCGTCGGCGCCCGCGCCGGGATCGTTCAAGCCGTTGGTGCTCGGGCTCAGGACGTCGCCCGACGCTCCTGCGCTGACCTGCGGATACGCATCCGCCCCGGCGATCGTCACGGCTTCGCGTGCCGCGAGGACGCGCTCCAGCGCGATGCGGAGATCGAGGTTCCCGCCGATGGCCGTGTGGATCAGATCCTGCAGCACCGGGTCTTCGAAGACCTCGAACCAAGATCGCTCGCCGAGAGCGAGGCTATCCGCTCCCGGCTCTGCGCTGGGATCCGCCGCGGCATCGTCGGCGTCGCGGAACGCCGTCGGCGCGTCGAGCTCCGGGCGCTGGTAGTCCGGCCCCACCGTGCACGCGCCGAGCGCGGAGGCGAAGAGGCCGAGGGCCGAGCGACGCAGCACTCCATCCGTGGCGCGAGGGCGAGCAGAGGACATGCTTCAGCTCCCCGCCGGCGCTTGCGCCTGGCCATCGACGATCTTCACCGTCATGCCCGGCCGAGCCTTCAACTGCCCTTCGACGACGACGCGGTCGCCCGCGCTGATCCCCTCGGTCACGACGAAGAACTCGTTCCAACGCTCGGCAGTGACGATGGAGCGCATGACGACCTTGCCGTCCGCTCCGACGACGAGCACGGTGCGCACTCCCTGCTGCTCGATCACCGCGCGCTGCGGCACGAGCAGCGCGCCCTTCTTGCTCTCGGTCGAAGTGCGCACGCGCCCGAACTGTCCGGGGCGCAATCGACCTTCGGGATTCGGGAACTCCGCGATCACCTGCATGGTGCCGGTCTCGAGCCCGAGGGAACGCTCGGCGGTGCGGAAGCGCCCCTTCAAGGGATAGAGCGAGCCGTCGGCGAGCGAGAGCTCGATCTCCAGGTTCGGTCGCTCAGAGCCCGGGGTCCGACGCGCCTGCAGTGCGAGGAGCTCCGCTTCGCCGATGGCGAAGAGGACCAACATGGGATCGACGGAGTCGAGCGTCGCGAGCAGCGTCGTCTCCCCGCGACCGACGAGATTGCCGACCGAGACCTGGCTGCGCCCGATCAAGCCCGCCATCGGGGACTTCAACGTGCAGTACTCGACGTCGAGGTTCGCGAGCGCCAACGCGGACTCGGCGGCGCTCACCGCCGCGGCGGCCTGCTTCTTCGCGACCCCTTCCACGATCTGCGCGTTGGTGAGCACGGCCTCCTTGGCCTTCACCGTCGCCACCGCGACCTCGAGCGCCGCGCGGGCGGTGTCGAGGTCCTGCTGCGGGACGGCCTGCTTCGCGGCGAGCGGCTCCAAGCGCGCCACGTCCTGCTCGGCCTTCTTCTGCTGCGCGCGCGCTTGCTCGACGTCGGCCTCGGCGACGCGAACGGAGACTTGCTTCTCGGCGAGCTCCAAGTCCGCTTTCGCGCGCGCGAGCTGCGCTTCCGCAGCTTCGAGGTTCGCGGCGTAGGTGCGCTGGTCCAGGCGATACAGCACCTGGCCCTGCTCGACGCGGCGTCCTTCCTCGAAGCTCATCTCCTGCAGCACGGCTTCGACGCGCGCGCGGATCTCGACCGAATCGTCGGCTTCGGTGCGCGCGACGTATTCGCGCACGAGATCGACGTCGCGCGCCTCCACGGCGAACACCACCACGGGCGGCGGAGGGAGCTCGCGCGGCGTCTGGGCTTCGACCTTGCCGGGGCGTTCGCAGCCCGCGAGTCCGACCGCGAGGGCGAGGGACCCGACGAAGTCCGCGAGGAACCGATGCGCTGCAGCGTCGCGGGGAGAGAGCAAGCGAACCTCCTGAGAGCGAGTCGATCACCCGCTCCGCGCGGATTGTAGCCCTCCGCACCGCGAAGCCAATGCGCTCCTCGTCAACCGAGGAGCGCGAGCGCCGAACGATAGCCGCCGACCGCCGCGGCGAGAGCGCTTTGACCGGGGAAGAAGCTGTCGCCGACGAGGGCGACGCCGCGCGGCCAGCGCGGCGGGCGGAGCTCCGCGTAGGCCGAGAGCCCGGCCCGCCTCGGCACGCCACCCACCCAGCCACCGCCGCGACCGGTGAAGCGCTCGAAGGTGCGCGGCGAGGCACTGAGCTCCGAGAGCACGGTCCCCTCGAGCTCCGGCAAGAGCTCCGCCAAGGTGCCCCGCATGCGCTCTTGGATCGCGGCCACCCGCGCTCCGCGCTCGAGCTCCGGGAGCGCTCGCAGCGCGCCGAGATCGACGTGGGTAGAGACGGTCAGCGTTCGCGCGAGATCGCGCGGCGCGGCCGACCCTGCGGACGCATCGCGCGCGGAGGCGAGCGACGCGAAGACTCCGTGGCCTTCGATCGGCGCTGAGGCGGGATCGCGCACGAGCTGCCAGTGCCGGGCCTCCGCGCCGAGCGCGAGCTCCGGAGAGAGGCGGCGGTAGAGCATGCAGGCGCCCCAGCCGCTCTCGACGCGCGCTTGCCCGCGCGAGAACGGCGCGCGCTCGCGCGGCGCGAGCGGCAAGAGGGCCGCGGCGTCGCCGGGCAACACGTTCAACGCGACGAGCGGCGCGCGCAGCGAGCGATCGCGCAGGCGCAGCGTGAACTCCCCTCCGGCGCGCTCGATCGCCGCGACGCGCTGCGCGAGCAGGATCGAGCCGCCGCGGCGCTCGATCGCGCGCCCGAGGAGCTGCGCCAGCGCGCCGAGGCCGCCGCGCACATGCGCGACGCCGCGCTCGTAGTAGTCGAACGCCGCGAGCGCGAGGGGTGACTCGGCCTCCGCCGCGCGACACTGCAAGGTGATCTGACAGAGCGCATCGGCGAAGCAGCGCAGAGGGGCGTAATCCGCGAGGCCCGCGCGCGCGAGCTCGTGCGTGAGCGGCCGGAACGCCGTGCCGAGGAGCAAGCGCGCATGCGGCAGGAGGCGCGGCACGAGAGCAAGTGCCTCGAACCAACCCCGACCGCGGAGGCGCGGGAGCCGCTCGGGATCGTCGAGCAGCGGCCACAGCGCCGCCGAGACTCTCCGCTGCCGGTCGAAGAAGCGCGCGAGGCGCTCGCGCGGCGCCCCCGGCAACGCCAGCAACGCGCGCTCGACGCCGCGCGGCGCGCCGTCGATCGAGAGAGAAATCCCCGTGGTCCGCAGCTCGAGCACGGGCTCGAGCGGCTCGAGCTCGAGCTCGCCCCAGAGCTGCTCCTCCTCGAGCCAGGTGCGCAGCGCTTGCCCTGGTGCGAAGCCGGCGCCCAGCGTCGCGCCCGCGGCGTAGCTCGCGCCGCCGCGCGAGAACGTCCCCGCGCAGCCACCGAGATAGCGCAGCGTCTCGCAGAGGGCGACGCGCTTCCCCGCGCGCGCGAACGCGAGCGCGGCGCCCAAGCCGCCGAAGCCCCCACCGACGACGACCGCATCGAAGCGCTCGCTGGCTCGCGGCGCGCTCATGGGTTCGCTGCGCTCCCGAAGAGATCGTCGGGAGCGCAGCGCTCGCCGCGCTGCAGCGTCTCGCGCACGCGCTCGTAGGTGCGCGCGTCGGCGTCGCGCTGCGCCTGGCTGCGCCGCGCGAGCGAACGCAGCGGCAGCGTCATGCGCTCGATCGGCTGCAGGCGCTCCGCGTGCCGGGCGAGGAACGCCCAATAGAGCGCGGTGATCGGGCAGTCGCGCGCGGGATCGAAGGCGCAGCCCGCGCATGCATCCCCCATCTTCGCGAGGTACGCGGCGCCGCTCACGTACGGCTTCGTCGTCATCGCATCGCCGAGCGCGAAGCTCGCCATGCCGAGCACGTTGGGCTCGACGACCCAATCGAACGCATCCGCGTACGCGACCCAGAACCAATCGCGGAGCTCTTGCGGATCGACGTCGAGCAAGGTCGCGAGGTTTCCGAGCACCATGAGGCGCGCGATGTGATGGCTATACGCTTCGCGCCAGACGTCACCGACCACATGGTCGAGGCACGTGAGCCCCGAGCCGCGGCCCCACCACGCGGGCGGCAGCGGGTTCCGCGCGCCGAGATAGTTCGGCTGCGCACCGCTCGTGAGCGCGGGGATCTCGCGCAGGCCATCCGTCGCGACGTGCACGTGGCGCACGAACTCGCGCCAGCCCGCGACCTGCCGCACGAAACCCTCGCGCGACGCGAGCGGCGCGCTCGAGCGCAGCGCATCCTCCACCACGCGGCGCGGGAGCAATCGATGCAGGTTCAGCAGCGCGCTGAGGCGCGTGTGGAAGAGCCCGCTCGAGCGCACCGACAACGCGTCTTCGTAGGGCCCGAAGGTCGGTAGGCAATGCTCGAGCGCCCAGCGCCAGGCGCGCTCCGCGTCGTCCTTCGTCGCCGGCAAGCTCGCGAGATCGACCTGCCCCGGATGGGACGCGTAGCGAGATTCGATCAGCGCGGCGACCTCGCGCGTGATCTCGTCCGGCTCGAAGCGCGGCGGCGCGGGTGCCGGCGGCTCGCCGCGCCAGCGCTGGCGGTTCTCGCCATCGAAGGAGAAGCGCCCGCCCTCGGGCTTGCCGCCGCGCATCAGCCAGCCGCGCTCGCGCCGCAGCGCGCGATAGAAGCGATCCATGCGCCACGGCGGAGCGTCGCCGCACGCGCGCGCGAAGAACGCACGATCGGTGAGCCAACCTTCGTGCGGCAGGACTTCGAGCTCGCCGCGTGCGACGAGCGGCGCGAGCTCGGTTCTCAGCTCGCGTTCGGCGGGCTCCATCACGCGCAGCGGACCGAGCTCGGCGGCGAGCGGCGCGAGCGCCGCGGCGTAGCCGGAATCGGAGACGAGATAGCGCACCGCCACGCCGCGCTCGGCGATCTCCAACGCGAAGTGGCGCTGGTTCGCGAGCACGAGCGCCAACTTCTGGCGATGGTACGGTCGCCTCGCGGCCTTGGCCGGCGAATCGAGCAGCACGACGCCGAGCGCCGAGGCGTTCTCGCGGGAGAGCGGCCCCAGCTCCTGCGTGAGCTGGTCGTACGGCACGTAGAGCCAGCGGCGCTCGCGACCTTCACGCGGAGCGCGTTCTCGCAGCGCGCGCGCGAAGGCCCCGCTCGACTCCGCGCTGCGCCGCACACTCTTCGCCGGTACCATGCGCTCCGCTTCGCCCTCGGACCACCGCGCGGATTCGCGCCCACGGCGAGTGCCTCCGCGCAGGTCCTCTCGAACGATCCCCATCCCATGCTCGACTACTCCGAACCCCGTGCGATCCCCGACGAGGTGCTCGCCCTCCCGATCGCAGGCGCGAACCTGCGCGAAGCGACCTTCGGCGCCGAGCTCGGCCGCGGCGCGCTGCTGCTCTCGTTCCTGCGCCACTTCGGGTGAATCTTCTGCCGCGAGACCCTGCGGGACTTGCGCCGTGAGCGCGAGCTAGACCCGGAGCTGCCCGCTCCGCTCTTCTTCACCTTGGGCGCCGTGGAACCCACGCGCGCGTTCCTGGCCAAGCTCTGGCCCGAAGCGCGCGCGATCGCGGATCCCGCGCAGCGCTTCTACGCGGCGTTCGAGCTCGGCCACGGGAGCGCGGGCAAGTACTTGGGCCCCGGCGTCTGGGCCGCGGGGCTCCGCGCGCTGCTGAAGGGCAATGGCGTCGGCCGTCCCGTAGGCGATCCGCTGACGCTGCCGGGGCTCTTCCTCGTGCACGACCGCCAGCTCGTCGCCGCGCACGAGTTTCGGCACGCCGGCGATCATCCCGACTGGCGCGCGGTCAGCGCGCGGTTGAAGGAGCTCGCGGGATCGCCGACCTAGCGGGGCTGCGCACAGGCCCGCTGGCATGATGGCTGGCTCAACGGCTCACGCCGTTGAGGCCGGAGTCGTCGAATCGAGAACGGTACCCTGACCCGCGACGAGCGCGAACCGTCGAACGCGAGTTCCGCGACGACCGCTCCGCCAGCCCTCCGGCGAAGCAAGCGCCGCGCCCGCCGCGCGTGGACGACATCGAAGGACATCGCGCGTCGAAGCGCGTACGACGTCGGATGCGATTCGAGAGCGAGCGCGGCGTTCACGTCGCTTGCATCGCCTCCGGATGCGGCTCCGCTACGTCGAAAGACATCGTGCGCCGTTTCGGAGCCCGCGGGAGGCGGGGGCTCCGAAACTCATGCTACGGGAGAGATCGGACGTCGACGCGAGAACCACGTCGAGAGACAGCGGTTCGTCGCCCGCGCGGTGCAGTGAGATCGGGTGGTGAACAACGTCGCTCAATCAAGATTCCGACCTTCTAGGAAACCAACGAGGCCCCTTCTGCGTTCTACATGGTGGAACGACAGCGGGGAAGGCGACGCAGCACGGGGCAGAGGAAGCCACATGCGCCGCAAGGTTACACAGCTTGAGTTCGACTTCCGCCAGCACGGCGGCAAGCGGAAGGGCGCGGGACGGAAGCCGAAGAACGCCGAGCCCGGCATGCCGCACCGTCAGCGCGCGAGGAAGAAGCGCGGCCAGCCTCTCCTGATCACCGTGCGTCTGGCGGATGGCCTGCCATCGCTGCGCCGCGGTGGTGCTCTGAAGCTCGTGCTCGCGGCGCTCAGCGCGAGCAGCGATCGGCACGGAATGCGGATCGTTCACTACACCGTGCAAGGCAACCACTTGCACATCCTGGTCGAAGCCGACGATCGAGAGTGCGTCGCGCGCGGCATGAACGCTCTGCTGAGCCCGCTCGCCCGCGCGTTGAACAAGCTCTGGGGCCGCCGCGGCAAGGTCTTCCCCGAGCGCTATCACGACGAGGTGATCTCGACACCGACGCAGGCTAGCAACGCGTTGCGCTATGTGCTGCAGAACGGCAAGAAGCACGTTGTCGTGACGCTTTCGTCGATCGATCCCTGCTCGAGTGCGCCCATGTTCGATGGCTGGATGGAACGCCCCTCGATCCCATCGATTCCAGCAGCGCCTCTGGTGGCCACCGTTGCA
>JAEUHW010000317.1 GCA_016793245.1 Planctomycetota bacterium | reverse complement strand
CGCTTCGTTTAGATCAATCGCAACTTCGACCGAGAAAACGCCGCTGCGGCGCCGACCCGAGACTTCAAGCCCGACGGGCCCTATGTATCGACTCGGCGCCGCAGCGTTCGAGCGAGCGAATCCGCGGAAGCGACCGCGGCGCCCCGGTTCAGCCGATCGTGGCGCGCAGCGTGTTCGTGGTCACGAGCGGCAGCGCCGGCGCGCAGCCACCGCCCACACCGAGCGTGATGCCCTGGAAGTACACGGAGCCGCCGACCAAGAAGTTGAGGCACGGCACCGTACCCGTGAAGGTCGGGCCGGGCAGGACCACGTCCAAGTTGTGGCCGAGGATGCAGCCCTGCGGGCAGAGCGGAACGCCGACGGGCACGCTGCCGATGGCGATGAACGTCGGACCGGTGGTCGGCGTCGTCGAGAGAGTGAACGAGAGGCCGAGGCTCGGTGTTCCGGTCGTCGCGAGGTCCGCGCCGCCGCAAGCGGGGAAGATCGACGTCCACGTGCCAGCACCCGGCGACGCGAAGGTGATGTTGACGCGGAAGTTGCCTTGGGAGCTCTGCCAGCCGCCGACGCGCAAGTAGTAGCTCTGGTTGCCGAGGACGGGGAAGGTGACTCGGGAAGCGCCGCCTGGAGCGCAGAAGTCGTCGTCGCACGCGAGCGAGGTCAGATTCGAGCAGGGCCCGCTCAAGGCCTCGAGGCAGGAGTCGAAGTCCGTGCCGGTGCAGAGATCGACGACGACCTGACCGGCGCAGGGGGCGCGGTAGACGTACCAGAGATCCCTGCCACCCGTCGCGCAGGGCCACGTGAACGAAGTCGTGGCGCCGGTGTTGTTGTAGTTCGCGCTCAGGCCCGAGCTCAAGCTGATCGCATTCGCGCAGTCGTCATTCACGAACACCACGATCTGCTTGCTCTGCGTATCGGAGCCGCAGGCGTTGGTCGCAGTCAGCGTCACGTTGTAGGAGCCCGGCGCGGGATAGGAGAACGTAGGGTTCTGCATGACCGAATCGGGCACATTGTCGCCATCGAGGTCCCAAGACCAGGCGATCGGCGTTCCGATCGAAGTGTCGGTGAAGACCATCGAGAGCGGAAGCGGACTGGCAACGAAGTCGAAGTCCGCGTCGAGGAGATTCTGGGGATCCGCGACGACGAAGGTACGCTTGCGGATCGTGTTGGGAGGATTCACCCCGTCATTGGCCGTCAGCGTCACGTCGTAGCGCCCGCAGACGGTGTAGGTGAAGGTGGGGTTCTGCTGGGTCGAGTCGATGATCCCGTCGCTATTGAAGTCCCACGACCACGCGATCACGCCACCAGGCGCCGTCGTGAACGAAGCGTCCGTGAAGCTCACGGCGAGCGGGGTAGGTCCGGAGGTGTTCGCCGCCGTGAAGTCCGCGTAGGTTCCGGACGCGTTCACCGTGCGAATGTTGCCGTTCCAAACGCGCGGCGTGAGGATGCTGCCGGTGAAGAGACCCGTCACAGCAGCTCCGGCTTGGAAGCTCATGCAGGCGTTGGAGTAGGTCTGGTTGGTGGCCGTGCCGGTGTTGTGGCGCTGATTCCAGGTCGGGGAATGCAGGCCGATGCCGTAGGTACCCGGCAGCATCACGATGGGATTCAGCAGCGAGATCGGCGACGCGAGATTCGCTCCCTGCGCGGAGCCGCTGCCGTTGTCCTGCCCGATCTGGGTCCAGGCGGACGGCGTGACGAGCTGACCGGCGTAGCCGTTCGGAGTCATCCAAACCGAGAGCGGGAGAGGTGTTCCCACGTTCGCGTTGGTGTTGACGTCGAAGCCGACGATCACGACCGGCGTGTTGACCGTCAGGTTGAAGACCATGGTGCCGCCAGCGGCCAGGTCTCGGTTCGAGCTGAAGATGGTCGAGAGGTCGCAAGCTTGCGCCTGCACTCGAGTGGAGAACACACCAGCGGCAAGAGCCGCCAGCGCGAGGGCGTGGAGGGAACGCATCGCGTGGATCCGGGGCAAGGGAGAAGCGACGACGCTGCGCATCGGCGCAAGGCGATCCAGCGCCCCCTGGCCCGAGGGTAGGCCAGGCGCTGGACGAGAAGCCAGTATAGCCACGGGCCCCGTTTGGGTAGCCCATACCCCTACCGCGATCTGCGTTCCCGCCTCTTCGAGCCCGCGATCCATCCGTCGCCGCACGGCGTGCGTCGCTGCGCGACCCGGTATGGCTACGGGTCCCGAAAGGTGCTCTACTCGCCGCCGTTGCAGCGCCGCGCGAGCTCGGAATCCCCTCGCGATCCCCGCGTCGTCGCGGCACTCCCTCCGCCACTCAGGGGTGACAGCCATGCCTACCAATCGCGGTGTCGTGTACGTCGGGCCCGGCCAGGTCGAAGTCCGCTCCATCGACTTCCCGAAGCTCGAGCTGAAGGCGCAAAAGCGCAAGTGCCAGCACGGCGTCCTGCTGAAGGTCGTCTGCACCAACATCTGCGGCTCCGATCAGCACATGGTCCGCGGTCGCACGACGGCGCAGCCCGGCTTGGTCCTCGGTCACGAGATCACCGGCGAGGTGATCGAGTGCGGTCGCGACGTGGAGTTCCTCGAGAAGGGCGACCTGGTCAGCGTTCCCTTCAACATCGCCTGCGGGCGCTGCGCGAACTGCAAGGAAGGCAAGACCGGCATCTGCTTGAGCGTCAATCCCGCGCGGCCCGGCGCCGCGTACGGCTACGTCGACATGGGTGGCTGGGTCGGCGGGCAGGCGGAGTACGTCATGGTGCCGTACGCCGACTTCAATCTGCTGAAGTTCCCCGATCGCGATCGGGCCATGCAGAAGATGAAGGACCTGACGCTGCTCTCGGACATCTTCCCCACCGGTTACCACGGCGCGGTCACGGCGGGCGTCGGACCCGGTGCTACGGTCTACATCGCGGGCGCGGGTCCGGTCGGGCTCGCGTGCGCGGCTGCATGTCACCTGCTCGGCGCGGCGGTCGTGATCGTCGGCGATCTGATCCCGGCGCGGCTCAAGCAAGCGCGCTCGTTCGGCTGCGAGACCGTGGACGTCTCGAAGCAGGCGAGCGTCAGCGAGCAGATCGAGCAGATCCTCGGCGTGCCCGAGGTGGACTGCGCGGTCGACTGCGTCGGCTTCGAAGCGCGCGGGCACGGCAAGGACGCCTCGGTCGAAGCTCCCGCCACGGTGCTGAACTCGGTGATGACCGTGGTCAAGGCCGGGGGCAACATCGGCATCCCCGGCCTCTACGTGACGGGCGATCCAGGCGCGGTGGACGATGCGGCCAAGGTCGGCAGCCTCTCGGTGCGCATCGGCCTCGGCTGGGCGAAGAGCTGCTCCTTCACCACGGGCCAGTGCCCCGTCATGCGCTATCACCGCAAGCTCATGACCGCGATCCTCTACGACAAGATCAAGATCGCGAAGGCCGTCAACGTGCAGATGATCAGCCTCGACGACGCGCCGAAGGGCTACCTCGACTTCGATCGGGGCGCGGCGAAGAAGTTCGTGATCGACCCGCACAAGTCCGTGGCGTGAGTCGACGCGCCCCGGAGCGGCTCCGCGCACTCGAGGTCATGCTCGACGTGCGGCTCCGCTGCGCGCGACGGCAACACCACGGATTCGACCGCCGGAGCTGCATGCGCACCGGCAAACAAGCACCACGCACACCCATCTCTCTCGAGGATCGCTCATGGTCACGCTCCAAGAAGCTCGCAAGGTCATCGCCGCCGCTGAGAAAAAGGCCACCGAGATCGGACAGCCGATGAACATCGCCGTCGCCGATGCGGGTGGGAACCTCGTCGCCCACGTGCGCATGGACGGCGCGTGGATGGGCAGCGTCGATATCTCCATCAAGAAGGCCTGGACCTCGCGGGCGTTCGACATCGCGACCCAGGACTTGGCGAAGCACAGCCAATCGGGCTCGCAGTTCTTCGGCATCCACGCGAGCAACGATGGTCGCGTGATGATCTTCGCCGGCGGCATCCCCCTGAAGCGCGGCGGGAAGGTCGTCGGCGCGATCGGCGTGAGCGGCGGGTCCGGGGATCAGGACCATGCGGTAGCCGAAGCCGGCGCAGCCGCGTTCTGAGGTCGAGCCGAGCTCCGATCGGCGCGCTCATCCCCTGATGGCCGTCGATCGGAGCTTCTGCGCTCGAGCCGTGCTCGAAGCGCGGAAGGGATCGAACCACCGCTGGGCGAGCGCTGCCTGTGCCCTGGGGCAACACCAGCGACTCGATCACCGCAGCTCGAGGTGCGTCGATCGGAGAGAAGAGAAGGAGCATGATCGACTCGTGACCCGATCGGGCACCGCGCGGTCTTACACGCTTTTTGCAGCCTCGATCCGGTGGTCGTAGAGCATGTCGCGACGCGTGGACATGCACTGCCGATCGGCAGCGCGGCGCATCGCGGCTTAGAGATGCATCCATCGCGCGACCCCGCTCTCCCTCGGAGAACGAAGATGATCACCGGACGGCCCCGTGCCTGCGCCTTCGCGCGCTTGCTCCCCTGCTTGCTCCTGCCTCTGCAGCTCGGATGCTCTTCGAAGCCCGTGGCTCCGAAGTCCATGCTGGATCGCCTCCAGGGGACCTGGGAAGGCACCTTGAACGGGGACGCGTCGAGCCCGAAGTGCATCATCACGATCGCCGGCGATTCGCTGCGCTTCTATCGCGACCCGAAGTTCTGGTTCGATACGACCTTCACGCTGCAAGAGGACACGCAGCCGAAGCAGATGCACGTCACCATCCGTAAGTGCGCTCCTCCGGAGGACAGCATCGGCGCAGTGATGCACGTGCTGTTCAAGCTCGAGAACGAGATCCTGACCTTGGCCGGTGAGCAGGCCAGCGGAGAGGAGGCGCCGGAGGAGTTCCCCGTTCCCCCGATCTCGGGGTCGGCCTATCGCTACGACCTGCGCAGAGTTTCGAGCGAAGGCTAGTGGGGCGGGGTTGAGGCGCTTCCGTTGCTGGAGGAGATGCTGCCAGCGATAGGGCTCGAGATCGGGAGACGGCCAACGGCGTTCGCTCTCATCGACGGGCGGCAGCACGCTCGGGAAGTAGAGCTCGAAGTCCTCGCGGCCGAAGTCGATGCCGATCTGGTTCGGCTCGTGGAGATCGAGGAAGTGCAGCTCGAGGAGGTAGGGCTTCTCGCGCGGCAACTCGGCGAGCGCCTGCAAGCCCCGGTCGACGACCACACCCGCCGGTGCGTAGCGCAGCTCGGCGCGCTCGAAGTCGGCCTCGAGGCCGAAGCGCACGAAGGGATTCGTGCCGCGGAGCAGCGAGGCGTAGCCCTGCTCGCGGAGGAGCCTCGCCAGCGTCGGCAGCTCCTTGGCCACCGCGTGCAGTTCGCTCTGGCCGGGTCCGCCGAAGAAGCGCTGCGCCCACTCGCACCTTGCATTCATCTCTCCGCTCTCGAAGACTGCGCGCTCTCACCCGCCGCGTTCCGCACCCCCGATCCCGCTTGAGCGACGCCCCCGCGACCGAGCCCGAATTCCACGTCTTCGAGACCGCCTCCTGCCGCCAGGACCAGGACCGGGCGCGAGCGATCGCGCGCGCCTTCGAGCAGGAGCTCCGAGCGAACCCCGCCGCCGCGCGCCGCGAGCGCCGAGCCGGGCTGCAGCTCGCGCTCGAGTGGTTCGCGCTGCTCGCCGTGTCGCTGGGCCTGATCTACGGTCCGCTGCCGCTCCTCGCCAAGGCGCTGCTCCTCGTGCCGTGGGCGCTCTACGCCGCGCTCGCGTTCGATAACATCACGCATTACGCGAACCACTGGCCGCTCTTCGGCGTGCGCGCGCTCGACGCCCTCTGGCGTTGGAGCGGCGTCCTCGTCTTCTATCACCCGCTCGAGATCCGGGCGATCCACAACGACCACCACCGCGCCTACGCGCGCGCGGACAACGACGAGAAGATCTTCGGCGCGCGCGAGCGAGGAAAGTCCTTCGCGCTCTACCTCGTGCACGGAGCGCTCGGCGGCCTGCGTTCCCTCATGCCCTGGCGCGCGATGGACGCGAGCGTCGCGAACTTGCGCACGAAGCGCCCCGACCAACACCGCGAGATCGTCCTCCAGCGCTGGACGAGCGCGCTCTTCTTCGCGGTGCTCGCTTGGATGTCACCCCTCGAGACGCTCGCGCTCTACGTCCCGGCGATCCTGCTCATGGGCTCGCTCGGCAGCCTGGTGATGAATCTCACCGATCACATCCCCGGCGACGCGCATCATCCCTTCCGCCTCGCGACCTATCTCCAGCCGAGCACGCGCGCAGAGCGCTTCTACGACGCGGTGAACCACCACACCGCCGCGACGCATCTCTCGCATCACCTCTATCCCAACGTGCATTGGGTGCATCTGCCGGCGCTGCAGGCGCGGTTGGCGCCCATCTACGAGCGGCAGGCAGCGCCGCGCTCCCTGCTCCTCAACTCTACCCTGCTCGGCAATCCCCTCGCCTTCGCGAGCGTCCTCCGCGTCTTGCGCGAGCGGCGCTTCGAGGGCGTTGCTCCCTGAACTGAATTCTCCGTCCCTCTCCCGACTCCCCTGGAGGAAACCATGTCCATCGCACGCAAGCCCTTCGGCCTCCTGTGCACCTTCGCCCTCGCTTCGATCGCTGGGCTGAGCACTCCGGCCAAGGCCGACAGCCTGATCTTCACCGGCTCGCTGGCTGAGGGTGATGCCACCGAGACCGATCGGCACTTCCGAGGCGGCAATCCCAGCCGCTGCGGCGCCGCGAAGCCGTTTGCTGGCAGCTTCACCACTGGCGGCCAACATTTCTTCGACACCCACAGCTTCACCAACTCCGAGGCCTCCACGCGCTGCTTCCGCATCCAGAAGTTCGGCACCAGCGACGCGTTTCCGTTGGCCTACCTAGGCAGCTTCGATCCCAACGCGCGCGGGACGAACTACCTCGGCGATGCTTCGAACAGCGGCGAAGGAACCATCTGGGAGATCGAGGTCCCCTCGGGAGCCACGGTCGTGCTGGTCGTGGAGACGGTCGCGGCCGGCAGCACGGTGGGTAGCTACACCGTCTTCGTCACGAGTGCCCGCAACTTCGGCATGACCTGGGAGCAGACCAAGTCGGGTGCCCTGCAACAGTGGGACTTCACCGATGACGGCTCGCTCGCCTTCGACTCCTACGCGGTGAGCGCGCCCTTCGGTCCGCTCGGGGGCTTCGATGTCGTCGACTGCTGCGACGCCAATGGCGACCTGGAGCAGGACTACATCCTGCGCGAGGCGAAGCTCGGCTGGATCGGCATGCTGGTCGGCTCGACGCTCGAGCGCGGGACGCCGGGTCGCTTCCAGATCCTTGGCGCGGTGAGCAAGGAAGTCGAATACGTCTGCTGCGCGGATCTGGACGCAGATGGAGACGGCGACCTCGTGCTGCGGAACACGAAGACCAACGAAGTCGTGCTCTGGCGCCTCGAGGACGGCGTCGTCGCGGAGACGCTCACCACCGTGCAGGAAGCCCTCGCGGGCCTCTCGATCGCGGCGTGCTGCGACCTCGACGACGACGGCGACGCGGACTTCGTCTGGACCCAGCCCAAGACGGGCGCCATCGCCATCTGGCGCAGCGACGCGTCGCAGCTCACGACGCCGGAGATCCTGTTCGTCGAGGTCTCCAGCGCGATCCCGGGCCCGGACTCGCTCGTGCTCACGCAGAAGGGCTGGATCCTCGCCTCCTGCAGCGGCGGCCGGTTGCTCTGGTTCCATTCGAAGACGCGCGGGCTCGTCGATTGGAGCCTCAACGAGTTCAGCGGCGGCGCGGCGCGCTTCGACGAGTTCGTCGTGGTCGATGAGGCGGCGGCACCGCTCTTCCTCCCGAAGGGGCTCGAGCCCGTCGGCATCGGCAACTTCGATGCGGCTGGCAACCTCGACCTCTGCGTTCGCAACCTGAAGGCGCAGCAGATCGGCTGGTACCTCGACTACAACAGCACCAGCAACACGCTCACCGTTCGGGGGCCCGATGCCGCGACGACGAGCGTCGGGCTCGACCCGCTCGACGCCGAAGAAGCAGGGCGCGTCGGCGACAAGGCCTTCGCCATTCGCTGCCCGCATCGCAACAAGAAGACGAAGTAGCCCACCTCGGGAGACAACCTCATCGCGCGGCTCGGAACGCAGCGACGCACGGCCCGACGTGGCCGAGCGTCACCTCGCTCCGAGCCGCGCTCGCGTTCGATCTCGACCCGCTCCCGTCGCAGCGACGCGCGATACCGCGCACGACCATCCCCGGACGCGCACGCCGCTCGCGCAGCGGATTGCACCTCGGATCGAGCTGCCTCACCATGGGCTCCCCTCAGGAGCCGGAAAAGCTCGGCGAATCGCGGAGGCAGCTTCCGGGTTCGTCCGGAGCGCTCCCCTGGGAACCGCATCCTCTCTACCGAGCCTTTACGTGCCGCAGAAGAACGCGACTTGGCTGAAGCGCACCGTGCCCGACCACGCCGCCGGCTGGACGCTCGAGCAGTTCCTACGCCAGGAGATGGGCGTCTCGGGCCGCTTGATCCAGCGGCTGACGCGCATCCGCGGCATCCGCTGGAACAAGGAGGAGACCTTCCTCGGCCGCAAGGTGCGCGCCGGCGACGAGGTCGCCGTGAAGCTGAAGCCGCGCGGTTCCGCCGCGCCGCGCGAGGTGAAAGAGCGCGTGCCGTTGCTCTGGAAGGACTCCCGCGCGCTCGTGGTGTTGAAGCCCGCCGGCATGGCCTCGCACGCCGAGGGCCCGCGTTCGGGCACGACGCTGGTCGACGTGCTGCGCTCCCAGCTCGCGCGCCCCGAGCAGAACGCGGGCGTCCATCTCGTGCATCGCCTCGACCGCCCCACCTCCGGCGCCCTGCTCGTCGCGCGCGACACCCTCGCCCACGCGCAGCTCGATCAGCTCCTCCGCGACGGTCAGATCGAGCGTTCCTATCTCGCGCGCGTCGCGGGCCGCATCGAGCAGGACGAGCTCGCGATCGACGCCCCGATCGGCCGCGACGAGAGCCATGCCACGCGCCGAAAGGTCGACGCCGCGGGCCAACCCGCGCGCTCGCGCGTCCGCGTCCTCGCGCGCGACGAGCAGACGACGCTGGTGCAACTCTGGCCCGAGACCGGTCGCACGCACCAGCTTCGCGTCCACCTCGCGCACCTCGGCCATCCGATCCTCGGCGATCGGCTGTACGGTGGACCCGAGCACGCGCGGCTCCTGCTGCACGCGTGGAAGCTCGGGTTCGCGCTGCCGTGGAAGGACGG
>JAEUHW010000256.1 GCA_016793245.1 Planctomycetota bacterium | reverse complement strand
GCCCGCGCCCCCCGCAGTCCCCCCCCTCTCCACAATCGGGGACCCCCCCCGTCTTGATCGCCGGCGTCTAGAACGAAGGGGTCTCACCCATTTTTTATCGACCTCGATGCGGTCAATGGCGCCAGGAACTGAGGTCGGCGCCGGGAGGGGCGGTGGCGGCGATGCGCTGGAGGATCCTGTCTACGTAGAGCTGGTGGTAGCGGAGGCGCGAGATCCAGATCGGTTGGGAATGGTCGCCGTTCCAGCAGTGCTCGGCGCCGGGGCCGAAGTCGATGGTGGCTTCCGCCGGCGGGGCGGCGACTTGCAGGAAGTCCTCGAGGAGGTAGACCGCGCCCTCCAGGAAGTAGTTGTCCATCGTGCCGCAGTAGACGTGGAGCTTGCCCTTCAGCTTGGGGCCGAGCTTCGCCCAGTCGCGGCGGAGGATGTGCGTCAAGTCGTAGTGCTCGCGCCAATGCGCGGCGACCGCGGGGTCGATCACGCCGCTCTGCTTCTCCCAGATGCGGCGCGGATAGCCGTCGGGTCCGACCGGCGAGAAGACCGCTTCCCAGATGTCCCACTGCTGTCCCGAACGAGAGCGCGTGCCGAGCACGAGCTCCAGGTGATTCGTCTGCTCCAGCGTCGCCACGGTTCGGCCGAGCCCGTCGCGCTTTCCGGGCCGCGGCACGCGCGCGAACGGACCTTCATCGTAGTACGCGTTCTTGTCGCGGTAGAGATCGATCACCGTGTAGGCGCGGAAGTCGATCGGATCGGGGCAGGCCGCGAAGCAGCCGTTGTAGCGCTCGGGATGGAAGACCTGCACGGCCAGCGCTTCCCACCCACCGGTGGAGCCGCCGTAGGTGAAGCGCGCCCAGCCTTCGCCGATGCAGCGGAAGCGCTGCTCGAGATACGGGATCAGCTCGAACTCGATCGCGTCGCCGTAGGGCCCGAGGTTCGCCGAGTTCACCGCGTACGAGTCGTCGTAGTAGGGATTGGCGTGCTGGATCTCGACGATGACGAAGCGCGGCGTCCGCTCCGCGATCCAGCGCTCGTAGGAGCGATGCGCCTCCTGCTGCTCGATCAAGTTATAGCCATCGACGCCAAAGCGCTCGGAGCGCACCGGCGCGAGCTGCGGATCCGGCGGCTGCTCGCGGAAGGCGCCGAAGGTGCGCGGGAAGTGCCCGTGGTAGACGACGAGCGGATAGCGCGCCTCGGGATGCTCGTCGAAGCCATGCGGCAAGAGCACGCAGGCGCCGAGTTCCATCGGCCGCCCCCAGAACTTGGAGAGCTTCTCCGAGCGGATCTTCACGTGCTTCACGTAGCGCGTGTCGAGCACCGGCTCGAGCGGTGGAATCGCTTGATCGAGCGCGATCGAGATCGACGCGGGGCTCTCAGGATCGAACGCGAGCGCTCGCGGCGCGGAGAGCAGGTTCCCCGGCGCGCGATTCCACTGCTGCCCTTCGCCGCGATCCATCGGCAGCTTCACGACGTGGCCATCGCTCCGATGGAAGGTCTCGTAGCGATGCAGCAGCGCTTGCACGCGGTACTCCCCGCTCGGTACGTCGCTCAAGCTCGCGCGCGGGAACCCGAAGACCGCGGCATCGATGCGCAGCGGCTCGCCGGCCTTCCACCCTTCGACATCGATGCCGAAGACCTGCGCGCACTGCGGTCCGTCCTGCACGTCGAAGCGCGGCTCGCCCTCGCGGCGAGCCGAGATCAGCAGCAGCAAGCGCCCATCGAGCGGCCCGCTCGCGAGCTCCGCACCGTAGCGGATCTCGAAGCTCGGCCCCTGCGCGAGCAGCGCCGCGTTCGAAACCAGGGAGAACGCGAGCGCGCTCGCGATCACGAATGCCGCCGCGTTCGTCCTCATGCTTCGTTCCTTCGAGCAAGCTCCGCGCGGGCGCGCTCCGCGAGAACCCGCGGCGATCCTTCGCCATCGATGCCGTAGACCTGACCGCGCATCTCGTCCCAAGCGGCGAGCAGCAGCAGCTCGCCGCTCTGCCGATGGCGATGCCCGCGCCAGAACGCTTCGATGTCGCGGAGCGGCGGCACGTCGTCGCCGAACGCGATCAAGCGATGCGTGGCGCGGAGATCGGCGAGCTTGGCCAAGCCGAGCCACGGGGCCCCGCCGACGATGAGCGCCAGACGCAGCCCGCGGTAGAGATGCCAGGGCGAGCGCTCTTCCGGCTCCTCCGCCCAGACCAGGTCGGCCAGGTAGAGGCCGGCCCGCGCGTCGCACCGGTCGGGCGGCACGTGCTCGGCGGCGGTGTACGCCACCGTGCCCGCGGGCTTCGCAGCGGCCGCGAAGGCGCGCAGCAGCGCGGCGGCATCGGGCCCGGTTTCGAGGAGCGCGGCCGCGAGGCTCGCCGGCGTCGGTTGGCGAAGGTCCAGCACGGGCGCCAATGGTCGCCGAACAATATGTAGAGCGCCAAGGTGCAACGCCGCTGCACCTTGGCGCACCATCCAGCCGGAGTACGGCTAGACTAGTCGCCCGGCCGCGCTCGCGACCTCAGCGCCGATCGAGGTCGAAGCGATCGAGGTTCATCACCTTGGCCCAGGCCGCGGCGAAGTCCTGGACGAACTTCGCCTCCGCGTCGGCGCTGGCATAAACCTCGGCGATCGCGCGGAGCTGCGAGTTCGAGCCGAAGACGAGGTCGACCTCGGTGGCGGTCCACTTCACCGGAGCCTCCGCTCCCTCGCGCGCTTCGTAGGTCCCCGCCTCGCCGCCCTTTGACCAGAGCAGCCTCGGATCGAGCAGGTTCACGAAGAAGTCGTTGCTGAGCGTCTCCTTGCGGGTCGTGAACGCACCGTGCGCCGCGTCGCCGTGATTCGCTCCGAGGACGCGCAGGCCCCCCACGAGCACGGTCATCTCCGGCGCGCTGAGCTCGAGGAGCGCGGCGCGCTCGACGAGCAGCTCACTCGCGCTGCGCTGCGCAGGCCCCGCGAGATAGTTGCGGAACCCGTCGAAGCGCGGCTCGAGCACCGCGAACGACGCCGCGTCCGTCATCTCCGGCGTGGTATCCGTCCGCCCCGGCGCGAACGGAACCTCGAGCTGCTGACCCGCGCGCTTCGCGGCCTCTTCGATCGCCGCGCAGCCACCGAGCACGATCAGATCCGCGAGCGAGATCTTCTTCGCGCCCGACGACGCGTGGAACTCGTTGCGCACTCGTTCGAGCACGCCGAGCACACGCGCGAGCTCCGCGGGCTCGTTCACGGCCCAGTCCTTCTGCGGCGCGAGACGGATCCGCGCGCCGTTCGCTCCACCGCGGAGATCGGTGCCGCGGAACGTCGCCGCTGAAGCCCACGCCGTGGAGACCAGCTCGGAGATGCTGAGTCCGGAGGCGAGCACGCGCTGCTTCAAGTCCGCGATCTCGGCCTCACCGACCAGCTCGTGATCGATCGGCGGCACCGGATCCTGCCAGATCTGAGGCGGCGGAACCTCGGGACCGAGCAGCCGCGTGTGCGGACCCATGTCGCGATGCGTGAGCTTGAACCACGCGCTCGCGAACGCGGCCTCGAACTCCTGCGGATTCTCGTAGAAGCGCCGCGAGATCTTCTCGTAGATCGGATCCACGCGCAGCGCGAGGTCGGTCGTGAGCATCACCGGCAAGTGCTGCTTGCTGGGATCGTGCGCATCGGGGACGCGCCGATCCGTCTGCCCCGGCTTCGGC
>JAEUHW010000247.1 GCA_016793245.1 Planctomycetota bacterium | reverse complement strand
GAAGAGCGCGGAGAAGGCGAGATGATCGCGCTGCGTCCAGCGATCCGCGGGATGGTTGTGGCAGCGCGCGCACTCGAGGCGCAGCCCGAGGAACGCGCCGGCGAAGTGCTCCATCCGATCGCGCGGATCGCTCCGCCGCCGCAGGAGCGCGGAGCGGCCGCCGGCGCGCAGCGCCTCGCGCGCGATGCGATCCAACGGCGCCGACGCGAGTTCCTCGGAAGCCAACGAGCCCGGGCTCGAGCCGAGCCAGCGATCGACGAAGCGAGCGAAATGCGCCGCGAACTCCGCGCCGTCGACGAGCTCCCGCGCGTACGCCGCAACGCGCTCCTCCTCGTCTCGCGCGAGAGTGCGGCGGAGTTCCTCCGGCGTCGGCCAACGCCCGACCAAGTCGAAGCAGAGCCGACGCGCGAGCAGAAGAGGATCCGCTCGCGCCGCGTCGGGCTCGTGCCGCTCCGGCCCAGGCACCTCTAGCCGCGCATCGAGCTGTCCCAAGCGCGCGAAGATCCAACCGGGCGCTCCCGCGTGCGCGACGACTCCCGCACGCACACGCAGCGCGTCCGGATCGGAGCTGGAGAGGGACGCGCGATCACCGGCCTCGCGCGCGCGGTCCTGAGCGTCGATGGCGAGCACGCGCAGCCGCAACGAGTTCAGCTCCCCGGATTCGATCCGCGCGAGCTCGAGGCGCTGCGGGACGAATGGTTCGCGCGCGCGGAACGGAGCCCCCGCCGCGATCCAATCGCGCAGCACGCGCACCGCGTCGTCGTCCTCGTTCCAGCGGAGTCCCCCGCCGTGCTCCAAGTCCAGCGTGGGCTTCCGCAGCACCAAGCTGCGCTCGGGATCGAGGCGATCGATGCGCCGCCCGTCGAGCTCCTCGACGATCGCTTCGTAGTCCGCGTGCGGATCGGTGCCGAAGAGCGAGAGCTTGAACCCGCCGCGCCCGGTGGCGCCGCCGTGGCACTCGGCCGTGGCGCAGCCTGCCTGCACGAGCCGCGGCGCGATGTCCCAGGCGAAGTCGAAGTCGTACGCGCTCTCTGCGCTCGCGTCCTGTGCGCGCGCGCTCGACGCCACGAGCAGCAACGCGAACGACGCGAGCGCGCGCGAGCTCATCTTTGGTGCGCGGCGACGAACGCGCGCATCTCCGCGCGGGCGAGCTCGGTGCCGTAGTGCTCGCCGTAGTGCAGCACGCGCACGAACATCGCGACGGCCTCCGCGCGCAGAGCCTCGCTCTCTTTCGCCCGTGCAACGATCTCGCCCATCCGCGCGCGCACGACCTCTTCGCTCGCGTCCTTCCGAATCACGGCGCGCAGCAAGCGCGAGAGCTCAGGATCGGTCGGGGCCTTCCCCGGGGCTTCGCCCGCGGGAGGAGCCGGCGTGACGCCCGGGCGTTCGCGCTCCCCCTCCCGCGCACCTTCACGAGCACCTTCGCGAGTCCCCTCGCGCATCGCGCGCTCGCCGCGCATCGGCGGAGGCGCAGCGCCGCCCGCACCGCGCTGGGCCTTCAACGCCGCGAGCTCCGCGCGCAAGCGCTCGAGCTCCAGCGCCTGCTCGATCGCGAGCTGTTTCAGCGCTTCGGTCTCCGTGGGCAGCGCCGCGGCGATCGCCGCGCGGCGTTCTTCCGGTGTTGGCAGCGGCGGCAGGAGCTCCTCGATCCACGCGCGGACCTTCGGCGCGTCGTACGCGCCCGTGTCGGTGAAGCCGACGGAGCGCACGACCACGCCGTCCTTCGCCGTGACGAGCGTCAGCGTGCAGCGCCGGTTCAGCGCGTAGATGCCCGGACCTTCGAGGCCATCGAGGGAGAGCACGATCGGACGCGCGAGCTTCAGCGAGCCGTTCACCGCCTGCAGCCGCGTCTCCGCCGCCGTGCGATCGTCCGAGAGCAGCACGCAGCAGCCGGCGTAGCCGCGCGGGCCGAGCTCGCTCTCCAGAGCGGCGAAGGCGCGGATCAGCGGAGCGGTGTTCCGCGAGAGGTCGTGGATGAAGAGCAGCGCCCGGGCCGGCGTGCCGAGGGCGGCTACCGCGTCGAACTCCTGCCCCTTCTTCTCGCCGCTCTCGGCGTAGACCCGCACCGGATGGAGCGGCGAACCAGCGAGCGGTCCCGAGAGGATCGCCTCCTGCGCGGGCGGAGGCGGCGAGGGCTCCTGGCCGAGCGCGAAGCTCGTCAGAGAAGCGCAGAACCAAGCGATCACCAGCATCGTGCGCTGCATCCGAAGGACCTCCGTCGAGAGCCAATGCCGAGAAGCGCCGCCGCGCACGCCTCAAAACCGATTCGCGGTGCTACTTCGCGGCCTCGAGCGTCGCGGGCGCGCCACAAGCGACCAAGCGCTCGCGGTACTTCGCCGGGATCGGCGTCGTGGTGAAGGTCGCCATGTCGACGCAGACCTTGGTGAGAGCGGCGGCGCAGCAGAGGCGCTCGCCCACGCGCACGCGGTACTCGAAGTTGACCGAGCTCTTGCCGATGCGCGCGACCCAGAGCTGGATCGTCAGCACGTCGCCCCAGTGGATCGGGGCCTGGAAGTCGGTCTGCGCGTGCACGGTCGGGAAACCCAGGCTCTCCTGGCGCGTGAGCGTCGCGTACGGCACCTGCATCCACCCGCTCCAGAACTCCTCGAAAGCCTGGTGCAGGTAGTGGTAGATCGCCGGGTAATAGGCGATGCCGGCGAAGTCGACGTCGCCGAAGCGGAGGGGGAAGCGGGCTTCGAAGGCCATGAAGTAGGGCTCGCTGCGTGGGGAGCGGTGAAGAGCTCAGCCAGTGGCGGGCTCGGACGGAAGCGCATTCAACCGCTCGAGAGCTGCGCTGGCCAGCATGCGCGAGAGAACTGATAGGAGCTGCTCCCCCGTCGCGGCCCGCGCGCGAGCCGGCGCGCCGAAGTAGGCGCGCGGTCCGCCGGCGGCGCGAAAGCTCGAGAGCCCCGCGCGGATCGCCTGCGAGAGCGAGGACCAGTTCTCCGGCAGCTCAGCCGCGAGTGAAGCCCGCACCCATTGCGGGCGCGTCGCGAGGACGATCGAGCCTTCGTACTCGCCGGCGTGGCAGGCGCCCGAGCGAAACTCGTCGCCGAGCTCCAGCGCCCACGGCTTCCGCGTCTTGTCGGGGAACGCGGTGCGCCCGGGATAGTCGCGCTCCAGCCGCTCGCATGCGCCGCGGATCGTCGCGAGATGCGCGGGCTCCAGATGCGCGTTGGCGTAGACGACCACGGCGACGCCCTGCGCGAGCGCGCCGCGGCCGATGTCCTCGAGCAGCGCGGTCGCGGTCTCGGCGCGCACGCTGATCGTGCCCGCGAAGTCGCGCGAGAAGTCGGTGACGGCGTAGGCGACGGGCGGCAGCACGAGCGCCGGCACGCCGTGCTCCGAGCGCAGACGCTCCGCGGCGGCGAGCGCCATGCCGCGCGAGATCAGCACATCGGTGGCGAGCGGCAGATGCGGGCCGTGCGCTTCGGTCGAGCCGACCGGGATCAGCGCCACGACGCGCTGCGTCGCGAGCTCGGCCTCGAGCTCGGGATAGCTCCGCCGCTCCCAGAGCCAGGCCTCGCCGCGCTCCTCCAGATTCGCGCTCACCGCTTCTCCTCCGCCGCGGCGCGCGCGCGCAGCTCTTTCCGCGCGACCTTGCCCCGGTCGTTCCGCGGCAACGCCTCGAGGAACCCGACCCAGCGCGGAAACTTGTAGCGCGCGAGCCGCTCGCGCACCCAGCCCTTCACGCTCTCGCGCAGCACCTCGTCGCGCGCGACGCCGGGCTGCGGTACCACCCATGCGAAGGGCTTCACCAGGCCGCCTTCGTCGTCGGCGCCGACGACGCAGCACTCGAGCACCTGCGGGTGCTGCAGCAAGCAGTCCTCGATCTCGAGCGGCGAGACGAAGATGCCACCGACCTTCAAGAGATCGTCGGAGCGACCCTGGTACCAGAAGCGCCCCTCGGCATCGCGGCGGAAGAAGTCCTGCGTGCGGCACCAAGCGCCGTGGAAGGTCTCGCGCGACTTCTCGTAGGCGCCGTGATACCAGAGCCCCGTCGAGCCGCCGCGGACGTGCAGCAACCCCACCTCGCCGTCGGGCACGTCGCGTCCCGCGTCGTCGACGATGCGCGCCTCGTAGCCCGGCACGAGCTTGCCGAGCGAGCCCGCGACGACCTCGCCGGGGTAGTTCGAGATGTAGATGTGGAACATCTCCGCCGAGCCGATGCCATCCAAGATCTCGACGCCGAAGCGCTGCATCCAGCGCTGCAGGAGCTCGGGCGGGAGCGCTTCGCCCGCCGAGAGCACGCAGCGCAGCGAGGAGAGGTCGCGCGTCTCCTTCGCGAGCGGATGCTCCAGCATCGCGCCGATCGAGGTCGGCACCGCGGTGAGCACGGTCGGA
Source organism: Planctomycetota bacterium (assembly GCA_016793245.1). Classification (GTDB taxonomy): domain Bacteria; phylum Planctomycetota; class UBA1135; order UBA1135; family JADKAF01; genus JADKAF01. The sequence goes on along the minus strand of JAEUHW010000247.1, from coordinate 24,295 downwards.
CGGAAGCGCTCGATCAGCTCGAAGAGGCGCTCGGGCGTCGGGCGATCGGGGAAGAGCACCGTCGTCGCGCCGACCGCGAACGGGAACATCAGGTTCGTCCCCGTGCCGTAGCCGAAGAAGAGCTTCGAGATGGAGAGCGTGACGTCGCTCTCGCGGAAGCCGAGCACCTGCTTCGCGTAGTGCTCGGTGTTGTAGGCGAAGTCGCGGTGCAGGTGCACCACGGCCTTCGGCTTCCCGGTCGAGCCCGAGGTGAAGAGCCACCCGGCGAGGTCATCCGGCGAAGTGTCGGCGCAGTGAGGCGAGGCGCTCGAGCGCGCGACCTCGCGATCGTAGGAGACCGCATTCTTCAGACCGCGGGGCTCGCCCCCGACGACGACCAGACAGCGCAGGTGGCGCGCGTCGGGAAGGTGCTCCCGGAGCTTCTCGGCGACCTGCGCGTCGACCACCGCGATCGAGCAGCGCGTGTACTCGAGGTAGTAGGCGTAATCCTCGGCCGGGAGCAGCGGGTTCACCATCGCGAAGACTGCCCCGGCGCGGAGCACGCCGAACCACGTCGCCACGAACTCCGGCCCATCCGAGACCGCGAGCAGCACGCGCTCTTCGTAGCGCACCCCGAAGCGGCGCAGGAGATCCGACACCCGGCAGCTCTCCGCGTGCAGCTCGGCGTAGGTCCAGTCGCGCACCTCCGTCCGGAGCGCGACCTTGGCGCCGCGACCTGCCTCGAGGTTGTGGTCGAGGAAGTAGTGCGCCAGGTTGAAGGATGCCGGCGGCTCCCAGGGCTTCGTCACAGGACCTCCGCGTGGTCGGGTTGGCGTGTGAAGATACGAAGGAACGGAGCGCGCTGGAAACGCGCCGCCGGAAGGCCCGGCGCCTTCGCACCCCGCATGCCATCTGCGAATGTGCCCCGCGTGCGAGCGGAACTTTTCCAGATCGAGCTCCGTCCGGGCCCTTCGCCGGACCTGCCCGACGCCCCTCGTGCTACGATCCGATCACCCCTCCTCGCTGCCTTCCCCCATGCACAGCGACTCCCTCCGCCCGGCGCTCCGATTCCGCCGACTCGCACTAGGTCTGGGACTGGCCTTCACCGCCGCGCTCTCGAGCGCGCCGGGAGTCCAGGCCCAAGGCGGCCCCACGTCGCCGAACGTGCTCTTGGTCTGCATCGATGACCTCGGGATCGAGTCGGTGCAGCGCTACGGGATCGGCAGCGACTGCCCGACCACACCGACGATCGACGGCCTGGCCGCGCAGGGCGTGACCTTCCGGAATGCGTACTCCTACGTGCTGTGCTCGCCCTCGCGCGCGTGCATCCAGACGGGGCGCTACGCGATCCGCCACGGCATCGGCTGGCTGGTGGACGGCGACATGCCGCTGCCGCTCTCGGAGTTCACGCTGCCCGAGCTACTGGACACCGCCCCGGCACCCCAGCGCTACGCGCATGCCCTGATCGGGAAGTGGCACCTCGGGCGCGACACACAGGCAGGCGGCCCGCTCGCCCCCAACCTCGCCGGCTACTCCCACTTCGCCGGTTCGCTCCGGAACATCCTCCCGCCGGAGACCTATTACTCCTACAACCGCGTGGTGAACGGCGTCCTCGCCCCGAGCGCGAACTACATGACGACCGAGGAGGTCGACGACGCGCTGGCCTGGATCCAACAGCAGTCGGGCCCGTGGTTCTGCAACTTGAACTTCCAAGCGGGACACGAGCCCTACCACACGCCCCCGCCCGGCACCTACACCACGGATCTCTCCAACGCCGGCTCCACGCAGGCGAACCCGCGCGCCTACTACAAGGCGATGGTCGAGTCGGTCGATTTCGAGCTCGGCCGGCTGCTCAACGCGCTCGGACCGGCACGCGCACAGACGATGATCTTCGTCGTCAGCGACAACGGCACGCCGCCTCGCGCGCTGCCGCCGCCCTACGATCCGCGCCGCGGCAAGAGCACTCTCTACGAAGCCGGAACGCGCATCCCGATGATCGCCGCGGGCCCGCTCGTGCAGCAGCCCGGTTCGTGGTGTGAGGCGCTCGTCGACCTCACCGATCTCTTCCCCACGGTCGCGGAGATCGCGGGCATCGCATTGCCCACCGCGCTGCCGGCGGGTCGCAAGATCGACGGAATCAGCCTCGTGCCGTATCTCGCCGATCCGACGACGCCCTCTCAGAAGAACGTCATCCTCTCGGAGCGCTACTACCCGAACGGACGCGCGAACGGCCAGCCCATCCCCGGCGCGGGACGCATCGGGCCGATCTGCCAACCCGACATCGGCTTCGGCGGTCCGGGCTCGGCGCGACTCGAGTTCTGCGCCCCGGGGATCCTGGCGCGCGGCGTGCTCGCGACCTTGACGGTCCGCAACGCTCCTCCGCAGGCGCCGGGCCTGCTGTTCGTCTCGGCGGGCCTCGCGCCGTTGCCGATCTTCGGCGGCACTCTCGCCGGCGGCCTGAGCGGCGTTTATCTGCCCTTCGTCTGCGACGCGAACGGCGTCTTCTCCCTCGGCGGCTGGGGCGCGGGGCCGACCTTCGAAGAGTATCCCTTCGGCGTGAACCTCTTCCTGCAAGCGCTGGTGCTCGATCTCGGGCTGCCCGAGCTCTTCGGCTTCACCAACACGGTGCGCGCCGAGTTCCTGGACGAGAACCGCAAGGCCGTGCGCAACGAGCGCTACAAGCTGATCGACAGCGTCGACGGCGGCGAGCTGATCGGCGGCCCCGACGAGCTCTACGACCTGCAGCTCGATCCCTTCGAGAACGTGAATCTCCTGCAGGGCACGCTGACGAGCGAGCAGCAGGCGGCCTACGTCTATCTGAAGACGCAGCTCGCGGCGCTCATGGCCGATGCGCTGACCGGGAACTGATCGCGCTTGGCGCGGCTTCGTTGGCGCAGCGCCTCCTGACGCTGCAGCTTGCTTGCTCGCGGCCGCGATGGATCGGCGTGAGTCGCGGAGCTCAACGCAGCGTGAGCTCGTAAGCAGCGCTGCTGGCGAGAGCTTGGTAGGCGAGGTCGTAGCTCAGCGTCTGCACGTGCACGCGCTGCCCCGCGAGGCCCGGCGGGGCTGCGAGCGCGAGCTCGTAGGCCCCCATCGCATCGCAGGCGAAGGCCAGCGCGAACGCCGGCGGCGCGGGATCGAGCCAGAGCTCGAGGCCGAGCGCCTGCCAGGGCACCGCGGCCGCGCGCGGCGCGAAGAAGTGCACGGCCGCCGCATGCGCCCCGCCGCCGCGGACCCCGAGGCGGAAGCTCGTGCTCGCAGCGCGCGGTGGCTCGTTGGCCCACAGCAGCGGCGTCGAGCGCGGGCCCGCGCTGGCGCGCCCGTAGCGGCGCATGCCGCTCGGCAAGAGGTCGATGCGCGCCGCGGCGAGATCGAGGCCGGCGCCGCGCGGAGACAGAGCCGAACCCACGGTGGGAAAGTCCGCGGAGCTCGTCGAGAGCACGACGAGCGCGTCGCCCTCCGGATCCCAAGCGAGGCGCGGCGCGAGCTCGGCGGCGGAGCCGCCGAGGAAGCTCGCGTAAGTGAGCGAGCGGAGCTCCGCGTCCAGGCGCGCGAACCAGGCATCGTGGCGCGCGAAGGGCGAGAGGCTGGCGTGCGCGGTCTGGAAGGCGCCCGCCGTGCGCGGGAAGTTCGCCGACAGCGTCAGGCCCGCGACGAGGAGCTCGCCGCTCGGTCCGAACGCGATCGCGCTCGCGCCGTCGACGCCGGTTCCGCCGAGATAGCTCCCCGCGAGCACTTGGGTCAGATCGGCGTCGAGCACCGCGACGAAGGCGTCGGGCGCGCTCGTCGACGCGCGCACCGCAGCGAAGGATCGGCTGCTCGTCGGCAAGTCGTCCGAGCTGCTGCTGGTCGCGAGCGCGATCTGACCGGCGCCGTCGACCGCGAGCGCGAGCTCGTGCTCCGCGCCGCTGCCGCCGAAGTACGTCGCGCAGCGCGGCGCCGCCAGCCCGGGGGCGAAGCGCGCCACGAAGAGATCGGCGCCGCGCGCGAGGCGCTGATACGCGTGCGGCGTGGTCGGAAAGTCCACCGACTCGCTCGCCCCTCCGATCACGAGCTCGCCGTCGAAGAGCAGCGAGAGGACCTCGTCGCGTGCGCTGCCGGCGAAGTAGGTCGCGGCGAGCGGTGCGGAGAGCTCCGCGGAGAGCTCGAGCACGAAGCCGTCGAGCCCGCCGCGCGGCGTGCGTTGGAACGCGGCGGCGTGCGTCGGCAGATCGGAGGAGAGCGTGCCGCCGGCGATGGCCAGATGATCGAGGACCCAAGCGCAGGCGCGCGCTTCGTCTTCGCCGCTCCCGCCGAAGAAGGTCGCCGCGAGTAGCGCGCGCCCATCCGCCGAGAGGCGCGCGAGAAACGCGTCGCGCGAGCCACCGAGGTTTCGCGAGAACGCGCCGCTCGTCGTCGGGAAGTCGATCGACGCCGTGCCCCCCGCGACGAAGATCGTGCCGTCCGGAGCCAAGCAGAGAGCGCGCGCGACCTCGTCGGCGGCTCCGCCCAGATAGGTCGCCCAGCGCAGCGCGCTGCCGTCGCTGGCCAGGCGCGCGACGAAGGCGTCTCCGCCGCCGCCCGGCGTGGCTTGCAGCGAGAGCGCGGTTCCGGCGAGATCGAGGGAGCGCGTCTCGCCGCAGACGATCCAATCGCCATCGGCCGCGCGCACGAGGGCGTGGATCACGTCGTCGCCGCTGCCGCCCCATGCTGCCGACCAGCGCAGCCCGGGATCGATGCGCAGCGCTTGCGCGCGCGTTCGGTCCGGAACCTCGAACGCGACTTCGAAGGCCTCGCCCAGCGCGAAGCGCACGGCGGTCTCGCGCTCGCGGCCATCGGCATCGATCAGCCAAGCGCGCGGCGCGCCGTGCTCGAGCCGGCCGTGTGCGCAGCGCACGTGGAGCGCGCCGTCCGCCGCGAGGCCGAGCGAGAGCGCGCCTTCGATGCGCATGCGCGCGACGGAGAGCTCGACACCCGCGGGCAGAGCGAGATCGTAGCTCCAGAGGCCGTGACACTCGGCGTAGCCGACGGCGGCTCCCGCAGGAAGCGGCTGGATCCAGCGCTCTCCCACGGCCACCGGAGCCCCGGTAGCTTCGAGCCAGAGGTGCCGCGGTGCGGAGAGCCCGCGCGGCCCCGCGCGGAACGCGCCGCGCTCTAGGCCGAGCTCGACGCCGGCGAGCGGCGGACCGAGCGGTCGCGGCGCGGACTCGTCGCGCGCGAGCGAGCACGGCGCGACCAGGAGCGAGAGAAGCAGCGCCGCAGCTGCGGCGCGCAGCGAGCGGAACGGCAAAAACGCCGAGCCGCGCGCGAGAGCGCGAAGGACCACGGGCCTTTCCTCGAAGGCGAAACGCGGAGAACGAATTCTTCGCCCCGGTCTTCTGGCTCGTGGATCGCTCTCTGGGTGCGGCCTTCCCGCCGCGCCTTGGCGCGACAGTGACTGGAGATGCGAGCGCATCTCCGCAGCACCCATCGTCCCCACTTACAGCGGCGGGACCGCGGTGGCTTCGCACCACCTTCCCGGACGACGAAGGTTCGCAGGCTAGCAACGCGGGACGCGGAGGTCCAGCCCGCGCGCCGCGGTCGAGCCCGCGCAGGTGCAGCGCAGCGCATGCAGCGATCACCAGCGCGCGCCTCGGCTCGGCCTCGCGCCCCGGCGCTTCTTCCGTTCGCGTTCCGGCTCCCCGCCTCGCCGTGGGCGCGAGCATCGCCTCGCGGATCGGCCGCAGCTTCCTCCGGCGCCGCGGCGGCGGAACTTCGATCCGCGCGAGCGGTGGTCCACTCGTTCGCCGCTCGGCCCCTCAGCGCCCGACGGCTTCTCGCAGCAGCTCCGCGGCGTCGATCACGTGATGCGTCGTGGAGCCCGCGAGACGGGGCGGGAGCCGCAGCACCCGCTCTTTCTGCAGCGCTGGCAGCGACGAGGTGAGCGGTGCGGCGCGCAAGGCGGCGAGCGTCGTGCTGGGACCGCCGCTAAGCTCCTCCGTCGAGATCGCGATCCACTCGGGGGCGAGATGCGCGACGGCCTCGAGATCGATGCGCGCATGACCGGCGAAGCCAGCGCCGGCGGCGAGGTTCGTGCAACCGGCGAGGCGCAGCGCGAAGTCGAGGGTCGTGCCCTTGCCGGCGGTCCAGCCACCGTCCCCCAGATTCGCGTAGGGCAGGACGCGCGGCGCCGGCTCGGGTGCGCGCTCGCGCAGCGCCGCCGCGCGGCGCTCGACGTCGAGCCAGAGCTCCTCCGCGCGCGCTTCGCGCTCGAAGACGCGCCCCAGGAAGAGCAGGATCTCGCGCGCTTCTTCGAGCTCGCGCACCTCGGGAACGACCAGCACGGGCACGCCGGCGCGACGCAGCGCCGCTCCGACCTCCGCGGGTTGCCAAGGCGTCACGAGCACGAGATCGGGCGCGTGCGCCAGCACCGCCTCCGACTCGTAGCGCGCGAGCAAGCGCGCCTCGGGCCAGGCCGCTCGCTCCGGAGGTCGCGCCGCGTATTCGAAGACCTCGGCCGGCAGCGCCGCGATGCGCTCCGGCGGCAGCAGATCGAGCAGATACTCGGCGCAGCCCGCGTTCGCCGCGACGACGCGGCGCGGCGCGCCGCGGAGCAAGAGCTCCTCGCCCCCGAAGAGCCGATAGCGGCGCTCTCCTTCGTTCGGGCCACAGGCGGAGAGGAACCCCGCGAGCAGCGCCGCCAACCGAACGAGCGCGAGCTTCTCCGGACGCGATCTCACGAGAACGACCTCCGCTCGGAGCATGGCACGCGCGCGCGCTCCCCGGCAACCGCGCGCCTTGCTCCGCTCTCGCGCGCGGTCCATCATCCGCCGCGATGCGCCGCGCGATCTGGATCGGCGCGCTGCTCGCGCTGACCCTCGTCGCGTGCAGCGTCGCCTCGCTCTGCCTCGGGAGCTTCGGCACGAGCTCGCCGCTCGATGCCGTGCGCGCCCTGCTGGCCTGGGTCGGCGCGCTCGAGGAGTCGTCGCGCGCGTTCGTGATCGAGCAGCGCCTCTTCCGCACGCTCACGGCGATCGGCGTGGGTGCGAGCCTCGCGCTCTCCGGGGCGCTCATGCAGGGCGTCTTCCGGAACCCGCTGGCTTCGCCCGACATCCTCGGCGTCAGCGCGGGAGCGAGCCTCGGCGCCGCGGTCGCGATCCTCTCGCTCGGCGGTTACGCGAGCGGCCTCGTGATGGAGGGCGGTTTCGGCAAAGCCGCGCTGGTGAACGCGAGCGCCTTCGCGGGCGCGCTCCTGACCTTGGCCCTCGTCGCGGCGCTCGCGCGCGGCGGTGGCCTCTCCGTGCCGGGCCTGCTCCTGATCGGCGTCGCGGTGAACTCGCTCCTCACCGGCGTGCTCACCGCGCTCCAGTCGTTCGTGCTGGAGGACACCGGCGTCACGCGCGCGATGCTGGCGTGGGGCTTCGGCACGCTCGTCGATCGCTCGGCCGAGCACGCGCTGCTGGTCGGCCTCGCGCTGCTCCCCGCGCTGCTCGCGACGCCCTTCGTCGCGCGCGAGCTCGACCTGCTCGGCGGCGGCGAAGAAGACGCCTCCGCGCTCGGCGTCGATGTCGCGCGCGTGCAGCGCCTCGCCCTCGGCGCCGCGGCCCTCGCCGCCTCCGGAGCCGTGGCCGTCGCGGGGCAGATCGCCTTCGTCGGCCTGCTCGTCCCGCACGCTCTGCGCTTGCTCGTCGGCAGCGCGCATCGCACCCTGCTGCCGCTCTCCGCGCTCGGCGGTGCGGTGCTGCTGCTCGCGACCGATTGCCTGCAGCGCGCGCTCTTCGGCGTCGAGCGGATCCCTCCGGGCGTCGTGATGGCGTTGCTCGGCGGCCCGCTCTTCGTCGTTCTGCTGCTGCGCTCCCGCCCCGCGCTCCGCTCGTGGTGATCTCTTCCCGACCCCGCCGCGCACCGCGCGACTCCCGATGAAGCCAGCCCCGACCACCGAAGGCAAAGCGCTGCTCGTCCGCTCGGGCGCGCTCGTGCGCGCGACGGCGGCGCTCGTGCTGCCCGCGGCCCTCGCGTGGACGCTCTCCTACCTAGGCGGGATCCTGCTGCCGCTCTTCTCGGCGGTGTTCCTGCTCTTCGTGCTCGCGCCCGCGGCGCTCGCCTTGCAGCGCGTCGGTTTGGGCGAGCTGCTCTCCTACTTCGTCGCGCTGGTGATCGGCACGGCGCTCGTGCTCTCGATGGGGCTTCTGCTCTACAGCGGGTTTGCGCACTTCGAGATCCGCGTGCCGTTCTACGTCGAGCGCTTCGAGGCGATCGCGGCGCGCTTGGTGAAAGGCACCGAATGGGAGAAGCCCGGCGGCGGCGTCGACTGGGGCAACGCGCACGTCGAGGAGCTGCTGCGCAACTCACCGGCGCAGATCTTGCGCTGGAGCTTCGGCTCGCTCCTCGGTTTCCTCTCCGGCTTCGGCACGGCGATCTTCTTCCTCGTCTTCCTCGTGCTGGAGCAGCACTCCTTCCCCGGGCGCTTGAAGCGCGCGTTCCCGCAAGGCCTGCTGCTCGATGGCCGCGAGATCGCCCTGCGCGTCGGCGAAGGAGTCCGCGTCTACGTGCGCGTGAAGACCTTGGTCAGCCTCGGCGCGGGCGTCACCACCGGGCTCTCGCTCTGGGCGCTCGGCGTCGACTTCTGGATGGTGTGGGCGCTGCTCGCGTTCGCGTTCAACTATGTGCCCTACGTGGGCTCGCTCATCGCCTCCGTGCCGCCGGTGCTGATCGCGTTCCTGCAGTTCGACCTCGACTGGAGGGCGTGGGCCGTGCTCGCCCTCGTGCTCGTGAACCAGCTCGGCTGGGGCAGCTTGATCGAGCCGCGCGTCACCGGGAAGCGCCTCGATCTCTCGCCGCTCTTGATCGTGATCGGGCTCGCCTATCTCGGGCTCGTGTGGGGTGTGATGGGCATGGTGATCTCGGTGCCGCTGCTCCTCGCCACGCGCGAGCTCTTGATCTGCTTCCCCTCGACTCGGCCGCTCGGCATGTTGATGAGCACGGGCGAGAGGCCCGATCCCGAGCTGCCCTCTTCGCGCCGACCATGAGCGCGCGAGTGGCACGCGGCAGCGCCTTGATCACGGCTCTCGTCCTGGCGGGCTGCGCTTCCACTTCGGAAGCGCCCCGGAACCGCGAGTCGCGCCTCTCCCTCCTCGCGCGGGGCCTTCGCCATCCCGACGAGATTCGCGGTCCGATCTTCGTCGCGCCACCGAGCTTCGAGCGCGCCGCGGAAGTCGCGCGCGCGGCGAGGTGGCCGTTGCCGGCACCGGCCGAGGTGGAGCTCTCCGCGATCGCCTCGGCGTGGCAGAACGAAGTCGAACGCGCGCTCTTCGCCGCAGGGCTCAGCTTGGCCGCTCACCCGGGACCCGAGGTCTGGACGGTCGCGCTCGACCTCCTGCAACTCTCGCCCGACGACCACTGGCTGAACTCTCGCGGCGCCGAGGATGCGTATGCGGCCGGCTGGGGATCCGACTCCGGAGCCACGAGCTTCACCTATGCGCTGCGGAACCCCGACGGCAAGGAGGTCATGCGCTGGCACGAACCGCTCACCCTCGGCAGGCCACCGATCGCGAGCGATGTCGCGATCGATCGCGCGAGCTGGAGCGCCACGGGCCGCCAGTTCCTCCTCGCGAGCGCGGTGACCTTCGCGCAGGCACTCCGACCCGCGCGCAACCAGGATCAGTAGCCGATCGAACGCATGCGCGCGTCGATCTCGCCCTGCGAGTCTTCGGGACCGCCGCGCGGAGACCCGTTCTCGCGTGCGGCGCGGGCACGGAGCCGCTCTTCCAGCGCGCGGAGCTCGGGCAGGTAGCGCTCGAAGACCTCGGGCTGCGCGGCGGCGAGGTTCCGCTCTTCGCGCGGATCGGTCACGCGATCGAAGAGCTTCCGCTCGCCGGTGTGCGAGTTCCAGATCGCGCACCAGCGCGCATCGCGCACGGCATAGAGGTGCTCGCGATGCACGAGCGAGATCACCGCGCGACCGAGATGTTCCACACCGCGGAGACGCGCGAGCGCACTCCCGCCGTCGCGTTCGACCTCTCCCGCTTCGGGCGCGACGTCGAGCATCTCCTTCAGCGTGGGCACGAGGTCGATCGTCCCGATCGGTCCGCGCACGCGGCGGGAGCCGAGCTGCGGCGCGCGGATCAGCCACGGCACTTCGACGAGCTCTCGGTAGACCGAGTGCCCGTGATAGAAGTCGCCGTGCTCCCAGAGCTCCTCGCCGTGATCGGAGAGCAGGACGACGATCGTGTTCTCGAGGAGCCCGCGCTGCTCGAGCGCGCGGAAGAGCCGCCCGAGCTCGCGATCGACGCCGCGCGTCTCGGCGTCGTAGAGGCGGGTCACGTGCTCACGATCGCGCTCGTCGAACACGGTCCAGCCGCGGCGGAGATAGACCTCGTTCGGCCCTTCGTCCGACGGCGCGAAATAGCTGCGCGGCAAGCGCCCCGCATAGCCCCGGTCCTCCCACACCTCCGCGGGCGGATCGTAGGGATCGTGCGGTGACATGAAGTGGAGCCAGAGCAAGAACGGCCGCTCGCGCTGCTCCTCCATCCAGTCGAGGCCGCGGTCGACGAGCTCGGGATTGCGATCGCGATAGCGGCGATCCGAGGCGTAGCGCGCCTGGAGGAAGCCGGCGAGGCGCCCCAGCATCGGCGGCATTCGATCCGGCTCCTCGCGTCGCGCGAGGTGATGCAGCGAGATCATGTCCTCGAAGCCGCGCAGCAGACCCGTCGGTCCGAAGATGAGCGGGTTCGCGGTGAAGGCGCCCGTCGCGTAACCGCGCTCTTGGAGCGCCTCGGCCAAGGTCTGCGTCTCGGTGGTGACGACGTGATCGCCTTTCCGCACGTCGAGGCGCAGCGAAGGCAGGCGCTGACCGAAGACCGCGGTGAGCGCGGGCAGCGTCCATGAGGACGGCGAGATGGCGTCGTCCATCACGACGCCCTGCTCGAAGAAGCGATCGATCTCCGGCGTCTGGCCGTGCTCCGCGTCGTAGAGCCCGACGCGGTCCTTCCGCAGCGTGTCGCAGTAGATCAGCAACACGTTCGGTTGCGGGCTCGGCGCGGGCTTCGCCGGTGGGAGCTCGAGACGCAGTGCGGCGAGGCCGCAGGGCAAGACGAGCGCGAGGGAGAGCCACGCGGACTTCACGCGCGAGGCCGCGAGGGAGAAGCAGACGACGGCGAGCGGCAACGCCAGCAGCACGTACGCGCCGAGCTGCGCGCGAAGCCCCTGCGCATCGAGGGGCGTCGCGCGCTCGAGCCAGGGCTCGGCAGCGAGGAAGACCGCAAAGCCGCCCGATCCAAGCAGCGCCAGAGCGCCGCGAAGTGTGCTCCGCGGCGGGCGTCGCCCGATCCACGCCGGGAAGAGGAGGGCCAGGATCGCGAGCAGCACGAATCCGAGCAGCGGCAGCAGCGCCGAGCCCGCGCGCGCCTCGAAGGCCGCGAGCGCGCCGGCGAAGAGGAGCGGCAGGTACGCGAGCTGCACGCCGCGCGCGCCCGTCGCACGAACGCCGATCCAGCGCTGGCCCGCGGCGAGTGCGAGCGTCGCGAAGGCTCCGCTCACGAAGAGCAACAGCGCGGCGAGCGGCAGCTCCACGGCGAGCCAGAGCAGCGCGTGCACCGGATCGCCGGCGAGCTCGCGCTGCCAGAGGAGCTGGTCGGCGGCGGTCCAGCCGATCGCGCCGAGACAGGCCGCGAGGGCGAGGGAGCCGATCTCGGCTCGAAGGGCTCTCGGGCTGGGGTGCATCAGGGTGGGGAACGGAGCTCGAGCCGCCAGAACCCGCGTCCCTCGACGAGGAGCTCTTCCACGGCGAAGCGCGCGCGGACTTCGCCTTCGAAGCCCTGGATCAGCTCGCGCACGTTCGCGGGCCAGGCGGCCAAGCTCTCATCGGCCATTCGCTCGTAGCAGACGAGCCAATCTCCGCTCGCGAGGTGCTCCTCCACCTGCCGCAAGACCGCACCGGAGAAGCCCGCGGCGTCGATCGGCGGCTTGAGGAACGCCGGGACGCGGTGGTGCAGCGGGATCTCGACGCAGCCGCGGAGGTCGAGCTGGATCGGGCGGAGGCGCGGCTCGAAGGCCAGCAGGGCCGCGCGCTTCGCGCCGAGCCGCGGGCCGAGAGCCACGCGCACGGCCCGCGCGCGCTCCCCCCCGTCGTCCGCGCTGGCGAAGCGCTCTTCGTAGCGCTGGAGCTCGCGCGCCCCGAGCCAGCCTTGAGCCCCGAGGAGCAGCGCCGCGGCGAGGCCGGCGCCGAGCGATGCGCGCGGCAAGGGGGCTCGCGCGGCGAGCAACGCCAAGAAGAACGCGACGCCCGAGAAGTACCCCCCACGCGAGGGGAAGGCGAACCAGAGGAAGAAGCCCGCGACGGGCAGCGCGGCGAGCAGCGCGACGAGGAGCTCCTCCCGCGGCACGGCGCGCGCGAGGAGCGCGACGAGGAGCAGCAGCCAGAGCACGCCCTGCGCGAGCAGCAGCTCCTCGCGGAGGAATGCGAGATCCACCACTCGGTCCGCGTGCCACGCGTCGATGTACGCGAAGGTTCCGCCGAGCCCGAGCGACCAGCCGAGAGAACGCCACGCATTGCAGCCTGCGATGACGACCAGCAGGACCGCGAGCAGCGTCGGCCCGACGATGAAGAGCGTGCGCGGGAGCGAGAAGCGCTCGCCGGCGCGCACGCGCGCGACGGCGAAGAGCGCCACGAAGCCGAGGCCGTAGATCGCGCCCGAGTTGTGCGTGAGGTAGAGCAGCGGGAAGAGCAATGCCGCGAGCGCGAGATGCGCGGCGAACGGCCAACGCCGCGCCGCGAGGATCCCCGCGGCCGCGAGGGCCACACTCGCGAAGTGCGTCGCGTGCAGCTCGATCGTCGTGCCGAAGAACCAGAGGCACGGCGAGAGCGCGAGGCCGAGCGTCGCGAGCAGCGCGGAGGCGCGCGCGCAGCCGAGAGCGCGCGCGGCGGCGAAGGTGCAGGCGAGGCCGAGCGCCGCCGAGACGACCGAGAGCGCCTTCAGCCCGAGCAGGTGATCGGTCGAGCCGAGCGGCTCGAGCAGCGCGTGCAACACGCGCGCCGCGGGCAGGTAGACGACGTGGTACCAGACCTGCGTGTCGCTCGCGACGAAGTAGTGCGAGAAGACCTCGCCATCGTCGAAGAGCGACGCGCGGAAGCCGAGCCCATAGAGGAGCAGCGCGCCGACGAAGATCAGCAGGCCGAGGGCGAAGTCCGCGAGGCCGGCTCTGTCCGCGCGCGGAGCCTCGCTGCGGGGAGCGCTGCTCATCCCGCGCTCAGCGCGGCTCCTGGAGCTCGTTCCGCGCCTGCCAGAGGAAGCGGAACGCGCGCTTGTCGAGCGTGGAGAGGAGGTAGCGCGCGCCGTCGAGGCCCTGGTTCACGGGCGCGCCGGTTCCGGGGCGCGAGCCGATGTGACGCTCGACCATCATCACGTGATGCCGCCGCCAGAGCAGCAGCAGCTCGTCGAGCAGCACGATGCACTCCAGCAGCTCGTAGAGCACCGGTTGCCGCGCGTAGTCCGCGTAGACGCCGGCGATCGCGCGCAGCGAGGGCTGCGCATCGGCCTCGCAGCGGCGCAGCACCTCGTCGGGCTGGATCGCCAGCCCGCGACGGCGGAGCAGCGCGAGCAGGAGCTCGACCAGGTCGGGCGCGTCGTAGCGCGCTTTCAGCTTGGCGCGCTGCTCGGGCGCGGCGGAGCAGAGCTCGTAGAGCTTCCAGTCCTTCATCCCGAGAGCGAACTCGAGCTCGCGGAACTGCGCCGACTGGAAACCGCTCGCGGGCTTCAGCGGCGAGCGGAACGCGAGGAAGTCCTGCGGTCGCATCGACTCCAGCACGTGGATCTGCTCGAGCAGCACGTGCTGGATCGCATGCACGCGCTTCAGCGCGTGGATCGCCTCGCGGAGATCGGCGTCCTCTCCCGCGCGGATCTTCTCCGCGGCGTGATCGATCTCGTGCAGCACGAGCTTGAACCAGAGCTCGTAGACCTGGTGCACGACGATGAACTGCAGCTCGTCGTGGTGCTCGGGCCGACTCTGCGGATGCTGCAGCGCGAGGAGCTCGGGCACCTTCAGATAGGTACCGTAGCTCAGCTCGTTGGTGAACTCGGGGGAGGGTCGGTCGGAGCTCATCGGATGCGGAAGGCCACCTCGGGTGGTCGCGGTCAGAGAGTGAGCGCGAAGGGCTCACGAACGAGCTGCAGCGCCGTCAGGCGCTGCGCCAGAGATTTCTTGAGAGGCTGTAGCATCGATTCCTGCTCAGCCTCTCAGTACGCCGCGCCGGAGCGCACGTGTTTTTGCCACTCGCCGCGCTCGAGGATCTCGCGCACGGCGGCGACGAAGCAGCGCAGCTCGTCGTCGGTGGTGTAGAAGTGCGGCGAGACGCGGATCCCGGCACCCGGCCGGTAGTCGACCAAGATCTCGCGCGCGGCCAGCGCCGCGACGACCGCGGGCGCTTGCGGCACTTGCACCGCGATCGTGCCGCCGCGGCGGCGCACGTCGGCCGGCGAGGTGACCTGGAAGCCGGCCTCGAGGCAGAGCCCGCGCAGGAGCTCCGTCTGGCGCTCGCTCTTCGCGCGGATCCGCTCGACGCCGATCTCCCCCACGATCTCGTAGCCCGAGCGCGCCGCGTAGAGCGCGGGCACCGCCGGCGAGCCGTGCAGGAAGCGATGGATGTCGCTCGCGTAGCGGATCGGCCCGGGCTCGAAGGCGAAGGGCTTCTCGTGCGCCGCCCAGCCGGTGTGCATCGGCTCGAGCGTGCTCCAGAGATCGGGGCGCACGTAGAGATACGCCGCCCCGGGACCTCCGCAGAGCCACTTCACCGAGCCGCCGACCACGAAGTCGACGCCGAGCTCGCGCACCGAGAACGGCACCGTGCCGGTCGACTGGTAGCAGTCGAGGATCACCTTCGCGCCGACCTCGTGCGCGCGCCGCACGATCGCCTGCGCGTCCTGCACGTAGGCCGACTTGAAGAGCACGTGCGAGATCGGGACCAGCAGCGTGCGCTCGTCGATCGCGGCCAGCATCGCCTCCGTCGGCACGGTCATGCCGTCGGGCGAGGGCACCTCGACGATCTCCGCGCCGCGGCGGCGCTGCGCTTCCCAGACGTACATCACGGTCGGGAAGTTGAGCTCGGAGTAGACCACGCGATTCCGCTCGGGGCGGAACTCGTAGCAGCTCGCGAGCAACGCCTCGATGGCCGAGACGTTCTGGTGCATCACGACGCTGCCCGCGGGCGCATCGAGGATGCGCGCGAGCAGGTTCCCCGTCTCGACCGGCGCCTCCCACCACCCCTCGGCCCACGCGCGAATGCCGCGCGTCGCCCAGATCTCGGCGTAGTCGCGCATGCGCTCGTAGACGCGCGCGGGCATGGCGCCGAGCGAGTGATTGATGAGGTAGGTCGTGCTCTGGAGGATCGGGAACTCCGCTCTCCAGCGCAGCAGGTCGTCGTGAGGGGCCGCGTTCATGTGAAGATCGGAGGAAGCTTAGCCCTCGCCCTCCGCCAACTCATCGGGCGTGAACGGGCGCTCGCGCCCCGTGAGCTGGTGATCCGGGATCACGAGGCGCTGCACGATCTCGCCCTTCAGCACGTGGCGATCGAGGATCTCGGCGACGTCGTCGGGCGTCACGTTCCCGTACCAGACATCGTCGGGGTAGACGACGACGGTGACTCCGCGCGCGCACTGGTCGAGGCAGCCGGCGGACGAGGCGCGCACGTAGCCCTTCAGGCCGCGCATCTGGAGCCCCTCCTTCAGGAACTGGCGGATCTCCGCGCCACCGCGATCGGCGCAGCAGCCGCGCGGATGGCCGGGCGGGCGGGTGTTCTCACAGACGAACAGGTGGCGCTTGAACTTGGCCATGGCGAGGTGGGCAGGTCTCCCGCGCGGCGCGCGAGAGCAGGAGCGGGGTGGGGAAAGGACCTTCGGTTCCTACGTTGCCGACGCGGGGTTCCCGCGCGCCGCGAGCCATTCCTTGGCGATCAGCAAGCGATGGATCTCGCTGGTGCCTTCGTAGATCCGCAGCGCACGCACGTCGCGGTAGAGCCGCTCGACGACGGAGCCACGAGTGACTCCGAGACCGCCGAAGAGCTGCACCGAGCGATCGACGATACGGAACGCCGTTTCGGTGGCAAGCATCTTCGCCGCCGAGGCGCGGTGCGCCTCCGCGCGAACGACCTTGCCGCCGCTCGCCGGTGCAGGTGCCAGGTCCGTGTCCGCGGCGGCGCGATACACCAACAAGCGCGCGGCCTCGAGCTCCGCGACGGAGTCCGAGATCGACGCCGCGACGAGCTGGAAGCTCGCGAGCGGCTGCCCGAACTGGCGCCGCCGCTGGACCCGCACCGCGACTTCCTCGAGTGCCCGCGAAGCGAGCCCGAGGGCCGCCGCCCCCACCGAGATGCGGAAGCGATCGAGCGTCCTGAAGGCGAGCGAGACCGCGGCTCCGGGCTCCCCGAGGCGCTGGGCGTCGTCGACGCGGCAGCCGCGGAGACGGAGCGTTCCGATCGGGTGCGGCGAGAGCGTGTGCAACGGCTCGATCTCGAGGCCCGGCGTGTCCGCGGGCAGCCAGAACGCGGAGAGCCGCGGCTTGCCGGCCCGCTCGGATGCGGCCTCGTCGCGCGCGAAGAGCGAGAAGCCCGAGGCGATGCCCGCGTTCGAGATGAAGGTCTTCTCGCCGTCGAGCACCCACTGCGCGCCGTCGCGCCGCGCGCGCGTCGCCATCGCGAAGACATCGCTGCCGGCCTCGGGCTCGGTGAGCGCGAACGCCGCCGGCGCGCCCTCGCGCGCCGCGGCGAGCACCCGCGCGCGCAGCGCGGGAGGAGCACCGAACGCCACGGGCGCCGTTCCGAGCCCCTGCATGACGAGCATGACATCGGCGAACGCCGAGGCCGCGGCGAGACGCTCGCGCGCGAGGCAGATCGCGCGGAGATCGATCGCGCCGTCATCGCCGGGCACCGCGATCGCGAGCAGCCCCTGCTCGCGCAGCAGGCGCAGGTACTCGTGTGCGCGCTCGCTCTCCGGCGCCTCGTCGTCGCTCGCGCCGAGCGGGCGGATGCGCTCCGCGGCGAAGCGCTCGACCGCGCGCGCGAACCCGAGATGGCGCGGCTCGAGCAGCGGAGCGACCGCCTCCAGTGCCGCGTCGAGCTCGCTCTTCTCCGCGCTCACCGCTCGCTCCCCCGCCGCGCTTCGCGCGCCCCTCGGAAGTCCGGGGCGCGCTTCTCGGTGAAGGCGCGATAGCCCTCGAGGTAATCGGGGTGACGCATGCAGAGCGCCTGCGCTTGCGCTTCGCCCTCCATCGCCGCCTCGAGCGCTTGCGTGGCCTCGTGATCGAGCATGCGCTTCGTCATGCCGTTCGCGAAGCGCGGCCCGTCGGCGAGTCGCTTCGCCCAGCGCAGCGCCTCCGCGAGCAGTTGCTCTCCTGGGACGACCTTGTTGTAGAGACCGATGCGCTCGGCCTCGGCCGCATCGATGAAGTCGCCGAAGAACAAGAGCTCCGCAGCGCGCGCGTGACCGATCAAGCGCGGCAGGAGATAGGCCGAGCCCATGTCGGCGCCGCAGAGGCCGACCTTGGAGAAGAGGAACGCGATCTTCGCGTTGGGAGCAGCGAGGCGGAAGTCGCAGGCCGCGGTCATCACCGCGCCCGCGCCGCAGGAGACCCCGTTGATCGCGCCCACGATCGGCTTGCCGAGCCGCCGCATGTTCAAGATGAGATCGCAGGTCATGCGCGTGAATGCGTAGAGCTCCGGCGAATCCATCTTCAGCAGCGGCCCGATGATGTCCTCGAC
Source organism: Planctomycetota bacterium (assembly GCA_016793245.1). Classification (GTDB taxonomy): domain Bacteria; phylum Planctomycetota; class UBA1135; order UBA1135; family JADKAF01; genus JADKAF01. Next base: position 6,609 of record JAEUHW010000247.1, on the reverse strand, counting down.
ATCGCCGCCCGAGCAGAACGCGCGACCGGTGCCGGTCAGCACCACGGCGCCGACCTCGTCCTCGCGCTCGAGATCGCGGAACGCGTCGCGGAGCTCGGCGTAGCTCGCGAAGGTGAGCGCGTTCAACTTGTCCGGACGCGCGAGGGTGATCACCGCGACGCCGTCCTCGACGCGGTAGGAGAACTGCGTGGCGTGGATCATGAGCGCGGCTCCGAATCGAGCGGGAGGATCGCGGTGGCCTCGACTTCGACCAAGGCCCCTTCCTCGAGCAGGTCCGCGACCTGCACGAGGGACATCGCGGGGAAGTGCTTGCCGAGGATCTCGCGCCAGGCCTCACCCACTTGCTTCGCCCCGGCGAGGTACTGGCGCTTGTCGACGACGTAGATCGTGATGCGCGCGAGCATGCTCGGGTCGCCGCCGGCGGCGCGCAGCACCTCGCGCAGATTCCAGAGCGCGCGGCGGAACTGCGGGACGAACTCGGGCGAGACGAGGCGTTCGCGCTCGTCCCAGCCGATCTGCCCGGCGATGCAGAGGATGCGCCCGGTGCCGAGGACGCCGTTCGAGTAGCCGCGCGGTCGCGGTCCCAAGGACTCGGGGTTCAAGAACTCCAGCGCCATCGCTCCGCCCTCAGCTCGTCGCCCCGCCGTCGATGGCGAGGGCTTGCCCGTGGATGCTGCGCGCCTCGCGCGAAGCGAGGAAGTACACGAGGGCGGCGACCTCGTCGGCCTCGACCAAGCGCCGCTGCGGCGAGCTCGCGAGGATCGCCTCCAGCGCTTGCTCTCGGGCGCCGCCGGTCTTCGCCTGGATGTTCGCGAGCGTGCGCTCGGTCATCGGCGTCGCCACGTAGCCGGGGCACACCGCGTTCACGCGCAGGCCCTTCTTCGCGACCTCGGCGGCGAGCGAGCGCATCCACCCGAGCAGGCCGTGCTTCGCCGCGGTGTAGGCCGCGACGTAGGGCGCGCCGATCTTCGCGGCGGTGGACGCGACGCAGATGATCGCGGCATCCGCGCCGCGCGCGAGGAGCTGCGGCAGCAGCGCGCGCGTGAGCCGGAAGGGACCCGTGCAGTTGATCGCCAGCATGCGCTCGAAGAGCGCGTCGTCGGTGCGCAGGAAGGGCGCGCTCTCGGCGGCGCCGGCGTTGTTCACCAGGACCTCGAGCGGCACCTCGCGGAGCTCTGCGGCGAGGGCTTCGATCGACGTGGGATCGACGAGGTCGAGCGCGTGCGCGTGCGCCGCGGCGCCTCGCGCGCGGACCTCTTCGAGGACGGCCTCGAGCGCGCGCGGATCGCGCGCGCTGAGGTGCAGCTCCGCGCCGGGAGCGGCGAAGCGCAGCGCCACCGCGCGGCCGATACCGCTGGAGGCGCCGGTGACGAGGATCGCGCGCGGTGAGCTCATGCTCGCACCTCGCGCGCTCGCTCGGCGCGCTGCGCGAACACGACCCACGCCGCGGCGCCGACGGCCAAGCCCAGGAAGGCGAACCAGACGCCGCGCGACCAGCTCGTCGGCGCGTAGAGGAAGACGATCTCGGTGTTGCCCGCGGGCACTTCCACCGCGCGGAACATCAGGTTCGCGGGATACACCGGGAGCTCCTTGCCGCGCACCGAGGCGTGCCAGCCGGGGTAGAAGGTGTCGTTCAGCACGAGCACCGCGGGACGATCGGCCTCGACGAGCACGCGCACCTCGCTCGGTGCATGCACGACGACGCGTGCGCGGCCGAGCTCCTTCGTGCGCTTGCCCGGCGCGGGCTCCGCCGGTCGTCGCGCGGCGAGCCCCTCCACCACCGCGCTCGCCCCGAGCCGGAACGAGGGCTCGCGGAGCAGCGCTTCGCTCTCCGCGGCATCGCGGCTCGGGAGCACGTGCTCCACCAAGTACGCGCGCGGCAGCGCGCGCGTGTCCTCCAAGACGAGCTGATCGCCGGACGAGAGATGCTCGAGCACGCGTTGCTGCACCTCGCCGGTGCCGAGCGCGCGCAGCGCCTCCGCCGGCGGAAGTGCGAGCTCGCGCGGATAGGCGATGCGCCAGCGCTCGTCGGCGGCCGCGAGGAGCTTCAAGAGCAGCGGCAGATCCTGGCTCCGGCCGTGCAGGAGATGCCAGCGCACGCCCGCGAGCGCGTAGCCGAACGCATCGCGCTCATCGGCGAGATCGACGTCGCGCGAGCCTTGCCACCGCGCGAGGTAGGTGCGATCGAGCCCGCGCTCCAAGTGGAACGCGCTGAGCGCAAGATGCAGCTTCGCGTCGGCCTCGCTGCGCCGCTGCAACCCGCCGCCGTCGAACTGGGGCACGATGCAGTTGGGATCCAGCAAGCCGAGCACGAAGCGCTCGTAGCGCGCGACGTAGAGCCCGTCGTGCAAGCGGATGTCGGGGATCCCGAGCGCGGCGTTCGCGTTCGGCGGCAGCGAGCCGCCGGGACCGAAGCTGCGCGGGAGGTCACCGCGCGTCAGCAGCGCGCGATCGTTCTCGGCGCGCACGAAGTCGGCGTACGGCGCGGAGATCCACGGATCGCGCCGCGGTGAACGCGGAGCTTCCGCCGCGAGCACGAGCTCGGCGGCGACGAGCGCGCTCGCGAGCCAGGGCAAGGCGACGATCGGCGCGCCGCGGCGTAGCGCGGCGATCAGCGCGACCAGCACGACGCCGCCGATGCCGACGTAGACGCCCGGCTCGAGGGCGATCTCGGCGAAGCTCGCGATGCCGCGCGCCTCCGCCGCCGCTCGAGCCGCGGAGGCGAAGAGCGCGGCCAGCCCGAGCAGCGCGAGCGGCAGCAGCGCCTCCCAGAGACGCGGCCCTTCGCGGGCGCGCAGGCGATCGATGCCGAGCACGGCGAGCGCGGCCACCGCGAGCGCGAGCACGGGGTTCCCGTACTTGTAGAAGATCAGCAGATCGAGGAGCGGCGCGCGCCCGAGCTCGTTCAGCACGGGGAAGCCCGTGAACTTGAGCGCGCAGAAGAGCGCCACCGCCGCGAAGAAGACGCCGGGCAAGCCGATCGCGAGGCGCGGCCGCGTGAGCGCGCTGGTCGCTCCCAGCACCGCCAGCGCGGAGAGCGCCGCCCCGAGCCACGGCGGCGCCATCGGATCGACGCCGCCACCGGGACCGCGGATCGCTTGCGGCGCGAACCAGTTCAGCGCTTGGTACCAGCGCAGATGATCGAGGCCCGTCGTCCCTTCGTGATGATGCGCGCCGTTCCGCAGGTACTCGATCGCGGGCAGGAAGTAAGGCAGCGCGAGGAAGAACGCGACCGCGTAGCCCACGCCGAGCGGCAGCAAGACTTGCAGCCCCCAGCGATGCAGATGCGCGAGCACGAAGAAGACGAGCAGGAGATGCGTCGCGAGGGTCGCCTCGGGATTGCCCCCCGTCATGCTGGCCCAGCAGACGAAGACCCAAGCGAGGAAGCGCCGGCTGCTCGCGCCACCGGAGGCGCCGATGCGATCGGCGCAGAGCAGGAGCCACGGCAGCCAGACCTCGACGCCGAGGTGGTGCATCGAGGCGTGCAAGACGAAGTAGCCGCAGAGCCCGAAGCCCGCGGCTCCGGCGAACGAGGCCGCGACGCTCGCGGCGCGCGCGCGGAAGAAGAGGAAGGCCCCCAGTCCCGCCACGAAGAAGCGCAGCAGCAGGCAGAGATCGTAGACCTGCGGGTTCCGCGGCAGCGCCAGGATCGGCCAGCGGAACGGCGAGAACGGCGCCGACTGCATGTTGCCGAGCAGCGGAGCGCCGGCACCATTCCACGGGTTCCAGAGCGGCGTGCCGCCATCCTGGATCTGGCGCCCCATCTCGACGGCGAGCGGCTCGTCGATGAAGGCCGACACCAAGTCCATCGTCGGATGGCGCGGCACCTCGGCCAGCGGCGTTCCGTCGATGCCGGCGCGGAGGTGCACCGCGTTCGGCATGCTCGCCGCCGACATCAGGCTCTTCTCGCCGAAGAGCACGTTGCCGAACGCGAGCGCGAGCAGGAGCAGCACGAGCACGGCGCCGCCCACGCGATCCGCGCCCGCGAGAGGCGCCGCGTGTGCTCCGGGCAAACGCCGGTAGCGCCAACGCACCAGCACGCGCACGGCCTCGACCGCGTCCTTCAGCCGGATCTTCTTCCCTTCCTCGATCGAGCGCGGGTGATACGCGATCTTCAGCTCGGGGATCCGCACGCCGGCGCGGAGGAGCTTCGCGGTGACCTCGGGGCAGAATTCGAAGCCCTCGCACTCGAGCTCGAGCGAGCGCAGGAGCTCCGTCCGCACCATCTTGTAGCAAGTGGGCTCGTCGGTGAGCTTCGAGCCGTAGAGGCGATTCGTGATCCAGGAGAGGAGGACACCGCCCCAGTAGTAGCGCGCGTGCGTCGCGTCCGAGCGCCCGCCGAGACGCCGCGAGCCGTAGAGCGCGTCGAGCTTCTCGCGTTCGAACTTGGCGAGCATGCGGACCAGGTCCTGCGGGTCGTACTCGAGGTCCGCGTCCTGGACCACGCAGACCTCGCCGCTCGCCTCCTCCAGCGCGCGCCGGATCGCGGCGCCCTTGCCGCGGTTCTCCGGCTGCTTCACCACGACGAGCCCGGGGATCTCCGCCGTCAGCGCGCGCGCCTTCACATAGGTGTCATCGCTCGACCCGTCGTCGACGACGATGATCTCCTTCTCGATCTCCAGCGCCGCGAGGCGCCGCAGGATCTCCGCGATCGTGCGGCTCTCGTTGTAGGCGGGGACGAGGATCGAGAGCTTCAAGGGGCGAGGGCGGGCGGGGCGTAGGGCGGAGCGTTCTCGCGCGTAGTGTCGCGGTTCGGGACGGACCGGCGCAAGCGCGGCGTGCGGTGCGACCACCACGCGCCTTGACGCCCACGAACCCACCCCACACGATCGACAGCTCCCGCTCTGCCGACCCGTCATCCCGAGAGGTCCCGCTTGTCCTCCTTGCTTCGTTCGATGCTCGTGCTCTGCCTCGCGAGCGCGGCCCTGCCTCCCGTCTCCGCCCAGGACAACTGGGTCCGCTTCACCCCGACCGCGAGCCCGGCGGTGCGCCAGTTCCACGCCATGGCCTTCGATGCCGTGCGGCGCGAATTCGTGCTCTTCGGCGGGTTCAACTCGAGCTTCACCGCGATCGGGGACACCTGGACCTTCAACGGCACGACGTGGACGCGGAAGACCCCGACCACCTCGCCTTCGGCGCGCGGCGGCCATCGCATGGTCTTCGATGCGGCGCGCGGCGAGATCGTGCTCTTCGGGGGCGGGTCGAGCTTCGGCAGCGCGAGCTTCAACGACCTCTGGACCTGGGACGGCTCGAACTGGACCAACCGGACGCCCACGACGCGCCCCAGCGCGCGCTTCGAGCCGGTGCTCTGCTACGACCAGGCGAACTCACTCGTGGTCCTCTTCGGCGGCGGCATCTCGGGCGGACTCGCTTCCGACACCTGGACCTGGAACGGCAGCGCCTGGACGCAGCTCGCGCCGGCGACGCCTCCGGCCGCGCGCTCGGGCGCGATGAGCACCTACGATGCCTCGCGCCAACGGGTCGTCATCTTCGGTGGTGGCGCGGTGAACGGCTCCGGCCTGCGCCGCGACCTCTGGGAGTGGGACGGCACGAGCTGGACGAACCGCACGCCGACCACGACGCCCGCCGCGCGCTTCCGCGGCGGCCTGGCCTACGACCCGGTGCGGAAGCGCTGCTTGCTGTTCGGCGGGTTCACGCCGTTCCGCAACGACACCTGGAGCTGGGATGGCGCGACCGGCCTCTGGACCCAACTCACGCCCTCGACGAACCCGCTCGCACGCGACGCCTTCGGCTTCGAGTACGACCCCGACCGCGGCTGCATCTACATGTTCGGCGGCGACGGCTCGGGCTCGGCGCAGAACGACTCTTGGCGCTGGTGCTCGCGCGGTCTGCTCACGGCCTTCGGCAATGGCTGCGCGGGCAATGGAACCTCGGCACCGCTGATCAGCGCCGTGGCTCCCGCGATCGGCACGACCTGGACCCCCGCGGTCCAGGCGTTCGCGCCGAACACCCCGGTCATCCTCTTCGCCGGCCTCTCCAACACGAGCTACGGCGCCCTCTCGCTACCGTTCGATCTCGGCGTGATCGGCTTCACGGGCTGCAGCTTGCTCGTCAGCCTCGATCTCACGCTGAACGGCACCTCCGATGGCCTCGGTGTGGCGAGCTTCCCCACCCCGCTGCCGCGCGCGGTGGACCTGCTCGGCGCGGAGTTCCATCTCCAAGCGACGACGGGACTGCTCGGCTGGACGGCGGGACGGAGCGCGCTCGTCGGGCATTGATCCGCAAAGCGCGCGATCGAGTTCGTCGTCTCGGCGACTCGATCGCGCGCCCCCATGCCACGCACGATCGAACGCTCGGGAACGCGCGGTAAGAGGGGGACGCCTCCGCACCGACGTCGACGAACGACGTGCGAGGGAGGCGTTCGGAACCAAGACCGCGCAGGCGCTACGCCCGGCCCTACGGCGAAGCAAGCGCCGCGCCCGACGCGCGCGCACCGCGTCGGTGGTGTTCGAATGTCGACGCGCGAGCGGCGCGAACGAGAAGCGCTGAGGCTGGCGCGTCGTTCACGTCGCTCGCTGCGCCTCCGGGCGCGGCTTCGCTTCGTCGATGGACGTCGTGCGCCGTTTCGGAGCCCGCGGGAGGCGGGGG
>JAEUHW010000005.1 GCA_016793245.1 Planctomycetota bacterium | reverse complement strand
GCGGCGTTCTACCCCCTCCCCGACCCCGGACGTACGGTGCCCGGACCATTTTCACCGGGGTCGGAGCCCCCGGTGAAAATGTTCCTGGCACCGTACGTCCGGGGTCAGAGGCCGAGTTGGAGGAGTTGGCCGGTAGTGGCGGAGAGGGGGCCGAGGCCAGGGATGGGGGTGCCGGTGGCGTCGATGACGAACCACTGGTCGTACACGCGCAGCCCTTCGAGCAAGGGGTCGGGCGGGATGGGAGCGGCGATCTGCGCGGCGCCGTTCGCGGCGGTGGTCGTCGCGAGCGCGGCGAAGGGGGTGTCGAGCCAGAGATCGCACGGGGTGGCGAGCGGTGTACGTGCGCGGTCGAGGGCGAGGAAAAGCGCGGCGGGGGCGCTCGGTGCGGCGTTGGTGAGGCCGAGGCGGAAGCTCGCGTTGCCGATCGTCGGCGGGGTGTTCGTCTGCGCGCGGGGCTCGCCCGCGACGCCGTTGCAGGGATTGCCGTAGAGCAAGCTGCCCGCTCGCGCGGGGCGCTGCGGACCGACATACCAGCTCGCGGCGCAGGGATGTGTCGTCCAGTGCGCTTCGAGTAGATCCGCGACCTGCAGGCGACCGCTGCCCGAGGGATGAACTCCGTCGGTCACGTAATCCTCGCAGCGCCAACGCAGACCGTCGCTGCGCGCGTTCAGGCCATCGGCCCAGAGATACGGTCCCCATGCGAGCCAGGGCGAGCGCACGGCGCCGAGCGCGGGATCGTGATTGAGCAGGGGAGCGCCTTGGATCTGCGCTTCGATCGCGCCGCGCACGGCGAAGCCGGTCTCGTAGCTCAGCGGCTCCGTGCGCTGGGGATGGGTCGAGTATCCGCCGTAGCTCCGGCTCGAGAGGAAGCAGAGGCGCGCCTGCGGGAACTTGTCGTGCAGGTTCCGCGCGATCTGCTCGAGGAAGCCCTGCAGCTCGACGACGTGCGCCGGGAACTGCGTCGTGCCCGGTGCCGCCATCGCCTCCTTCAACCAGATCACTTGCACTTGCTGATCGCTGACCCCGGCGTTCGCCAGGCGCTGCGCGACGACGGTCCAGAAGTTCGCGTTGGGATCGGCGATGATCCGCGCGTCCTGCCCGCCTTGCGCGCCATCGACCACGACGACGCTGCGCGCGCGATGAGGATCGAGCTCGCTCCACGCGCGCCACGTCGAGAACTCCTGCGTCGTGTTCGACATCCCGATCGAGAGCAGCGCGATGCGTCCGGCGGGATCGGGTTGGCCGGCGGCGTTCCGCGGGATCACCTGCGCGGCGTGCTGCAGTCCCGCGGCGAGATGGGCGGGCGGGAGCGCGTTGGTCCCGCCGGGGTAGAGCCCGCCCGGGACGCTGCGGTAGGTACCGCCGCCGAGGTCGGGGAGCGGAACGAGGCCGAACGAGCTCCGGTTGCAGTCGCGGCCGGACTGGGCGAACGCGAGCGTCGGGAGGCCAGCGCCGCAGAGGAGGAGGGCGAGGACCGTGCTATGGGGGGAGCGCATGCGAAGGACTCCGGTGCCGGTCCACGAGAATGCCATGCGCGTCCGCGGCGCACGCGCATCGTGAGCGCGGCCTGAGTATCTTGCCCGCATGCTGTCGAGCTCCGCTGCCTCGTTCCGCCTCCTCGCCTGCGCTCCGCTGCTCCTCGTCCTCGCGGGCTGCGCCGGCTCTCCGCCGCGCGAGCCGCTCGCCGCTTGGATCGACCGCTCGTCCGTGCCGCTCGCCGCCGCGGCGCCCGACTTCGCGCCTTTCGCTCCGGCGCTGGACGGCGTCCGCGTGATCGGCCTCGGCGAGGCGACGCACGGGCAGCGCGAGAGCTTCGAGCGGAAGCGCGAGCTCACCATGCATCTCATCGCGCAGCACGGCGTGCGCCTCGTCGCCTATGAGGCCAGCGCCACGCGCGCGCTCGCGTGCGACGCGTATGTCCAGGGCGAGAGCGACGATCTCGACGCCGCGATGAAGGGCTTCGGCATGCTCATCTGGAGCATCGAGGAGAACGCGCAGCTCCTCCGCGATCTGCGCGCTTGGAACGCCCGTGCGCGTCCCGAAGAGCGGGTGCGCTTCGTCGGCATCGACGTGCAGGATCCCGGCGCCGCTGCCGCGCGCATCGAGGAGCTCGCCGCGGAGGAACCCGAGCTCGGCGCGCACGCGCAGGCGATCGCCGAGCGCCTGAACCCGGCGGTCCAGAAGCTCTGGTCCGGCGACAACGCCGACTATCTCGCGCTGCTCGCCGAGGTCCGCGGACTCGCCGAGCGCATCGAGAGCTGGAGCGCCGCAGATGCGTCGCGTCCGCGCGAGCTCGCGCGACGGGCGCAGGAGCTGCGTTGGGCCGTGGAGGCCTTCTTCTCCCCCGGCGGTCGCGATCGCGCGATGGCCGAGATGCTGCTCGCGGCCTTGGTCGAGGCGGGACCTGCCGCGCGCGCCGTCCTCTGGGCGCACAACGGACACGTGCAGCGCGGTCCGCTGCGCTATCTCGGCAGCGAGGATCTCGCGATGGGCGGGCACCTCGGCGCGGCGCTCGGCGCGCAGTACTACGCGCTCGGCTTCTTGTTCGGAGAGGGCGAGTTCCAAGCGAACGATCGCGACGCGCAGGGGCAGTGGGGCTTCCGGCGCTATGCCGTCGCCGCACCGCCGCAGGGCGCGCTCGAAGAGCCCTTCGTCGCGCACGGGCGCGGCGATCTCCTGATCGATCTGCGAGGCGCGCCACGCGACGGCACGGTCGGCGCGTGGCTCGACGCCGGCCACGGGCAGCGTTGGTACGGCGGCTACAACATCGCCGCGAACTACGCCGAGCTCGCGCGCGATACGAAGACGCTCTTGCCCACGTTCCCGCGCGTGGACTTCGACGGGCTCTGCTTCCTCGCGCGCACCCGCGCGGCGACGCCGCGCGGGCTGCGTGTGCTGGACTCGCCGTGAACGCGCGGAGGCGCAGGGCTCACTGCACCTGGATCTTCGCCATCTTCACTTTGGCGCTCGCGGCAAAGTCGCCGCCGGTCTCGTACTCCACGCCGACGCCCTTGCCCTTCAAGCGCGGCGCCGTGCCGCTGATCCGGATCACATAGCTCTGCGACTCCGTGGGCACCGTGCCGAGCGCCGTCGGAGCGTCCGACTGGCCGATCAGCAGGAAGCCGTTCACGTAGCGGCCGAAGATCTCCTGCTGCTTGAAGGTGTCGAGCAGGCGGATCACGTTCTCGCTCGGGTTCGAGAGTTCGTAGATGCTCGCGGCCTTTTCCTTGAAGCTCGCGCCGCTGGAGAGCTCGCTCCCCGAGTAGGAGAGCTCGATCGCCCACAGACCCGAGAGGTCGTTGATCGAAGGGGCACCCGAGCCGGCGACGAGCGGGCTGCTCGCGGGCAGGAGAGCGGCGCTGGCGACGAGGGACAGGAGGAGGGCGAGGCGCGATGCGATCCGGATCATGGCGCGTGACTCCGAGCTGAGGGAACGCGCGCTTTCTACCACGCAGGGCCGCTTCAGGCGCCCGGGCTCTTCGGCCCATCGGGGCGCGGAGCGTCGGGCTTGGCGGGCTCGGCTTTGACGGCTTCGGCTTTGGCGGGCTCGGCTTTCACCGCCTCGGTCTTGGCTGTGTCGGTCTTGGCTGTGTCGGTCTTGGCCGTGTCGGCCTTCGCCGTCTCGGGCTTGGGGGCCTCCGCCTTGGCGCGTGTCGCCGCGAGCACGTCGCCGGACACGCTGCGCAGATGGAGATCGCGCTGCGGGAACGGCACCTCGATCTTGTTGCGCCGGAACGCCGCGTCGAGGGCCAGGCGCAAGTCGCTCGAGATGCGCGTGAAGTGCGCGTCCTCGGCGGTCCAGAAGCGCAGCTCGAAGTTGAGGCTGGAGTCGCCGAAGTCGATGAAGAAGACCTCCGGCATGGGGCGGCGCAGGACGAGGCCGTGCTTCTCGCACACCTCGAGCACGGTCTTCCGCACCAGCGCGAGATCGGAGCCATAAGCGACGCCGAAGCGCATGTCGGTGCGAAGGATCGGGGAGCCGAGGGTCTGGTTGATCACCTTGCCGGAGATCAGCTCCTCGTTCGGGATCACGATGCCGACGTTGTTGTAGGTCATCACCGTGGTCGAGCGGATCGTGATGCGATCCACCACGCCGCTGCGATCGCCGACGATCACGCGGTCGCCGACCTTCACCGGGCGCTCGATCAGCAGGATGATGCCCGAGACGAGGTTCCGCACGATCGACTGGAGGCCGAAGCCGATACCGACCGCCAACGCCGAGACGACCCACGCGATCTGCTCGCCGGAGACGTTCAGCAAGTTGAACACGACGACGAGGCCGATCGAGAAGAGAACATAGGAGGAGAGCGTCAGGATCGCGTACTGCACGCCGCGGTCGAGCGTCGTGCGCGGCAGCACGGCGAAGCGCATGGCATCCCGATAGGTGCGCAGCAGGAGTATGGTCACGAGCACCGCGGCGATCGCGTGCAGCGCGCTTCGCAGACCGCCGCCGATGCTCTCGTCGGCGATGATCGCGCCTTCTTCGAGAGGCCAGCTCTGCGCGGCGTAGACGAGCACCGCGAGCGCTCCGCCGATGCGGAGGATCAGGCGCGTCAGGCGATCGTAGAAGAGCTTGGCTCCCGTCTCGAGGAACTCCTTCTCGCTCTCGAATTGATCGGGGGCGATCCGACGATCGGGCTCGCCGTGAGGCCGCAGGGTCTTCAGCAGCCAGCGATAGGCGAGGAAGCAGATCGCCGATGCCGCCAGAGTGCGCAGGAGCCAGCCGCTGAAGACCTCCGCGGCGACCGTGTAGCGCAGGCTGCTCAGCACGAAGAGGAAGAGCACCGCTCCCGCGACGATGGGGTAGCCCAGCAGCAGGAGCTGTTCGAACGAGAGCGCGATCGTTCCCTTCTGTCCGGCGAAGAGTCCCCGCAGCGCCGCGGGGCGGAAGAGCGAGATCAGCAGGACCAGCGAGGTCAGGAGGCGGGCGACCAGGCCCCAGAGCTCGAGGAACCCCGGGTTCAGCTCGTCGTAGCCCGCGTGGCGCATCAGCAGAGCCGCGGGCACGAAGGCGAGCGCGATGAGGAGCGCGTGTCGCAGCGCGCGATGGATCACGCGGAGCAGCGTGAGGTCGCCCGGCACGAGGCGATCCGGGGCCTCCGGATCGAAGAGGAGGTCGATGAGCGCGCGCGTGAAGCGCCACGCGAAGATCGAGAGCGCGACGATCAAGATCGGCCCCGAGGCCGTCCACGAGAGATCGAGGACTTGCGCTGTGGCCAAGCAGGTGATGGCGATCAACAGCGAGAGGAGCGAACGACGCAGGAGGGTGGCCAGGCAGCGGCGCAGCAAAGAGCTGCTCTTCGCCGCTCCCGCCGCGAAGCGCTCGATGCCGCGCGGAATGCGGCGCGAGATCACGATGGCGAACGCCGCCAGGGCGACGAGCAGCGCGCCGCCGAAGATGCGGCGGAGGAGCGAGCGCTCGGGCGGTGCCACGATCTCGGCGAGGAGGTCCAAGGCGCCGCGCTCGAGCGTGGGCACGAAGTCGCTCGCGTCGCGCCAGACGCGCTGCACGGACTCCATCGAGAGGTCGCTCTCGCTGCGGCTCCAGAGCATGCGCGCGTCGACCCATGCCAAGTTCTGCTCCGAGCGCTCGGCGATCGAACGGAGCTTCTCCAGGCGCTGCGGCACGAGGCGGCGCAGCTCGAGGAGCAACTCCTCCTTCTCCTTCGCGCGGCTCTCGAGCTTCGTGCGCAGCTCGCTCCAGTTCTTCTCGGGAATCTCGCGCGGGAGATCGTCGCGTCGCGCGGTCGAGGCGCTCGGCGTCCATTGCTCGAGGCGTCGAGCGATCTCGGCGCGCTGCGACTTCGCCTGCTGGATGGCCTCGCTGAGGGGCTTGCGCACGTCGGCGAGCTCGGTGTGCCAGCTTTCGATGCGCTCGAGGCGTCCGCGAATCTCGGCGGCAAGCGCCCCGAGCTGTCCGGGGTCATTCGGTAGATCGTCGAAGCCCGCGCGCTCGGCTGCGATGCGCCCCGCGAGCTCACGCACCTCTTCCTCGATCACGCTGATCTCGCCGAGCTCTTCGAAGCGCTTGCTCCAGCGCCCCCGTGCATCGGCGATGCGCGCGAGCTCTTCGTCGAGGCCGAGGATCAGCAGGCGTGCTTCGAGCCAGGGGCGGTGCGCTTCCGGAGTCTCCGCCTTGGCGAGCTCATTCTCGTAGAATCTGCGGTCGCTGCGGCGCGACTCGATCTCCTGCTGGCGCTTGTAGGCCTTGTCTCTCTCGACGAGGTCCAGGTGGCGGCGTTGAGCGGCCTTGGCCAGCGTCTCGGCGTTCGCGAGCTTGCGCTCCTCGATCTGCAGGCGCAGCAGGCCGAGGCCGTTCGACTTCCGCACTGCCAACGCGACTTGCTCGGCGTTGAGCTTCGCGATCTCGAAGCGGGCGACTTGCACGAGCTCCTGGACGAGCTCGACCTGGGCGGGATCGGTGGCCGCGGCGCGCTCCTTCGCCAGCGCCTCCTCTTGCTTCGCGAGCTCCTTCCGCGCTTCTTCGAGCGCTGCGGGCAGGGCGAGCGAGCGCGTCTCGATGCCCTCGAGCGCGCTCTTTGCGCCATCGCGGGAGTTCCGCGCCTCGTCGCGCTCGCTGTTCCGCTTTGCGAGCGCCTGCAGCGCGGCGCTCAGATCCGCGTCGCTCACGGGCTGCGGAGGTTGCGCGGGATCGGGGGGCGGCTCGCTCGGCGGCGGCTCGACGATCGGCAGGTTCTGGAGCTCTTGCTCGAGCTGTAGCTTCGTCGCGGCGACATCGGCCGTGACGACTTCCTGGAGCTGGAGGAGGTCCTTCAGGAGGCTCTCCTCGCGGCGCAGGGCTTCCAGGAGGGCGCCGCGCGTCGGGCTCTCCGCGGGGCGCGACTCGACCGCGCGCAAGGCGTCGCGGAGGAGGAGCAGCACCTCTTGTGCTTGCTCCTTCGTCTCCAGCATCGGCCGTTCCTCGAGCGTGCGCTGCAGCCAGGGCTGTTCTTGGGCGCTGACGAGCGTGAAGCACGCGACGGTGGCAGAGAGACGCAGGAACGAGCGAACGAGCAGGGACACGGCGGTGGAGCGCTCTCGGACGAAGAGGGCACAGAGGATACCCCGAGGCCGAGCGCTCGTCCCGCCCCTTGCGCTGCGCTCCTCCGCAAGCTCCCCTAGAGGCATGGAGCGTCTGCTGATCCACCCGCCCTTCGCCGATCCCACGCAGCCCTACCTCAGCCTGCCGACGCTGAAGGGCTACCTCCGCGAGCACGGGCTCGACGCGCGCGTTCTCGATCTGAACGTCGAGGCGGTGCACTGGCTGCTCCAGCCGGAGCGCGTGCGCGACCTCGCGCACCATCTCGGCACGCGCTTCCTTTCACTCGACAAGCTGGACGAGCTCAGCTTCGAGCAACAGCGCGAGTACCGCGGCCTCGTCGAGGCTCGCATGCGCATCGAGCGCGTGATCGAGGCCGACCCGTCGCCCGTCGTCGTGCTCCAGGACCCGGAGCTCTTCTACGATGCCGAGCGCTATCTCTGGGCGCGTCGGCAGATGGAGGACTTCTTCGCGGCGCTCTCCGCCGTGCACTATCCCTTCGTCCTCGATCCGAATCGCGCGACGCACGGCGTGCTGCCGTGGAGCTACGAGCTGCTCGAGCGCTACGCGGAGCAGGGCTCGCCGCTCGGCGCCTTCTTCGCCGAGGTCTTCGACGGGCCGGAGGATTGGGCGGACTGGCAGGGCACGCCGCCCTTCGTCTCCCTCGACGAGGTCGAGTTCGTCGGCATCTCGATCGCGTTCCCCTCGCAGGTGCCCGAGGCGCTGCATCTCGCGCGCGCGGTGAAGCGCCGCGCTCCGCATGCGTTCGTGGCCCTCGGCGGGCCCGCGCTGCACCAGATCGCGATCCACGCCCCCGAAGCGCTGCGCTCGCGCCTGCTCGGCTTCGCCGACGGCCTCGGGCTCTTCGAAGGCGAGGAGACGCTGCGGCAGCTCTTCCCGCGCCTCTCTGCCTGGCGCGAGGCCACTCTCGCGGGCGATGCCGCGCGGGCCTTCGCCGCGTTGGAGCAGGTGCCGAACCTGCTGCTGCGCGATCCCGCGACGGGGAGCACGCGCCTCGGTCCGCGGCACACGATGGACCTCCGCGACGTGCCGCCGCCCGACTACGGCGATCTCGACCTCGATCGCTATCTCGCGCCGAGCCGCACGCTGCTCTACGCGCCGACGCGCGGCTGCTACTGGGGCAAGTGCTCGTTCTGCTACTACGGGCTCACCGAGACGGCGACGGCGAAGTACCGCGAGGTGCCGCCCGAGAAGGCCGCGAGCGATCTCGCGATCCTGGCGCAGCGCTACGGCGTGAAGAACGTGTACCTCTCGGTCGACGTGCTCTCGCCGCGCTACGCGGTGGCGTTGGCCGAGGCGCTGATCGAGCGCGGCACGAAGATCCGCTGGCACTGCGATCTCAAGGTCGAACGCTACTTCACGCCCGAGCGCGTCGAGCTGCTCCATCGCGCGGGGCTCCGCGCGGTGGCGTTCGGCATCGAGAGCGGGAACGACCGCGTGCTCGAGCTCATGCGGAAGGGCGCCGATCGCGCGACGCTCACCGAAGTGAATCGCCTCTTCCACGCCGCGGGCATCGCCACGCAGTGGATGACCTTCACCGATCACCCCGGCGAGTCGATCGAGGAAGCGCTGCAGACGGTCGCCTGGGTCGAGGCCGAGGAAGAGCAGGTCGACTCGTTCATCATCGGGCGCTTCGGGCTCGAAGCGGGGGCGCACGTCGCGCAGGAGCCCGAGCGCTACGGCGTGAAGCGCATCTACTTCGCGGAAGGCGACGATCTGCGGCTCTACGCGCTCTTCGAGCAGCGCGGGCCGAAGCCGAGCGAGAGCGACCGGGAGAAGCTGGAGCGAGCGGTGGAGCTCCTCTCCGCGCGCTACGCGCTGAAGAGCTATCCGTGGGCGGGTGCGGTCTCCACGCACCACACCTTCCTGCACTTCCTACGCTACGGGCAACGCGTCTTCCGCAACCACTTCCAGCGAGCACCCGCGGCGCTCCACCAGCGTCCGCCCGAAGCTCGCCCCGCGAGCATCCACGGACTGCGCACGCGCCCGCGCTTCGACGTCGGTGAGATCGCCGAGAACGAGGAGCGCTTCTTCGCGAGCTATCTCCAGCGCGCGCTCTACACGACCGTCGCCGATCGCCGCGGCGAAGGCGCGGTGGCGCTGCTCTCCGAGGCGCACTATCTCGAGGCGATCGCCGAGCTGCCGCTGCTGAAGGCCGGCCGGAAGAGCAACATCCACGCGAACAAGCTGTTCGCCGACTGATGGCGCCGCGCCCACTGTACAGTAAAGGTGCCAGGCACCTTCACTGTGCAACGGTCAACGAGGGGCTGCGCGGAGGAGCTCGTCGGAGAAGGTGGAGGCGATCCACCAAGCGGCTTCCGGGCCGTCTTCGCGGGCGAGCGCGCGCGCGCCGAGGCCGATGCCGTGGCGCAGCACCGGCGTCGCTGCGCGAAGAGAGCCGGTCTCCAAGGTGTGCGCGAGCGGGCAGAGCGCAGCGAAGCGGAGCTCGCCGTCGATCGAGCTCAGCACGAGCGAAGTCGGCGGCGACGAGAGCGTCGCGATCGCGATGGCTTCCGCTCCGGGTGCGGCGAGCCAGAGCTCGCGCTCGCGAAGGAGTGCGAAGCGCGGCTGCGCCGCTCCGCCGCAGCAGGCCAGCACTTCGCCGGGAGGCAGTCGCTCCGCGAGCGAGCGCGAACCGCTGAGCTCGCACACTTCGCCGCGCGTGCCGATGCCCCACGCGGTGCCATCGGCGTCGACGACGAGGTTCTGCAACGCGAAGTCGAGCGTGCGATCTTCGCGCGCGTTCTTCTCCGCAGCGAAGAGGTGCAGCGTGGAGGCGCCGCGCTGCGCGAGCGCGATCTTCCCTGCGCAGGCGATCGGTCCGAGCGGCGCTTCCAACGCGAGCGGCTCGCGGCGCACGAGCTCGGCCTCCGCATCGAACGCGAGGAGCTCGCGTCGCGCGAGGTCATAGGCCCACAGGCGTTCCCGCGCCTCCACGAGGAGCGCCGGCGAGACGAGCGAGCGTCCCGGTGTGGCGGTGAAGCGGCTGCGTTCGCCTTCGAAGCGCTGCACTCCGGGCTCGCTCTCGCAGAGCACCCAAGCGATCGGCACGGCCGCGGCGCGCGCTTCGAGCACGACCGCGGTCGGGCCGGCGCGCGTCGCGAAGCGCGCGGGCGAAGCGTCGCGGCCGCCGCGGTTCTCGATCACGCCGAGGCGGCGTGCCTGCGTCTCGAGCACGAGCCAACCGGGGCGTCCATCGCCGTCGGCATCCCACGCCAGCACGCGTCGCGGCACTTGTCCGGCGGCGAAGGTGTGCGGCGCTTCGAAGGAACCATCGCGCGCGCCGCGCCGCAGCTCGATCTGCCCGTGACCCGCGTTCAGCACCGCGAGGTCGAGAACTTGATCGCCATCGAAGTCGGCGCTGCACGCATCGAGGCACACGGGACCGGCGGAGTCGAAGCGCGCGAGCGGCGCGAGCTCGCGCGCCGTGCACGAGCCGATCTCGACGCGATCGCCGCCGAGCGGCGTCCCGAGCAGCAGCGCGAAGCGCTGCGCATCGAGGCGCAGCGCGCGGCGTGGCAGCGCGTCGAGCTCGCGGCGCGTTGTGCGCCCATCCGGCTCGCGGAGGTAGAGCGCGCGCTCGCGCGTGGAGAGGAAGAGCCAGCGACCGGCGTCGAGCGCGAGTGCTGCCTGCGGCGCGCTGCACGGGAGCTCGAAGCCCTCCGCGAGGTGCAACGCGTCCTCTTCGAAGCGCCAGCGCTCGGCATGGCGTTCCCCCAAGACGACGAGGAACTCCTGCGCATCACCGGCGCTCTCAGTCAGCGCGCGCGGTGCGCCGCTCAATTCCGCCGTCGTGGTGAGCGCGAGCTCGGAGTTCTCTCGCGAGCGCAGGAGATGCAGCGCTGCGGGGCGATCACACGCGACGAGCAGCGCTTCGCCGAACGCGAGCAGCGCGCGCGGAACCCCGGGCACGCGCGCGAGCTCGCGCGGCGCCGTCGGGGGAAACCCCGGGCGCAGCCCGAGGAGGCGCCCGTCGTCGAGCGCCACGATCGCCAAGGCCTCTCGCGTGATGCGCAGCACGACGGCCTCGAGCGGGCGCGCGTCGAGAGGCAGCACGACGCGCGCGTCGAGGCTCTCCTGCGCCGCCGCGCCGGCGACCAAGAGGAACGGAGCGCAACGGGAGAGGATGGGCTTCATGGCGCGGGCGAGGTCAGGCCCTGCCTATATAGAAGTGACTTGCCAAGCGCCAAGGCCGTTGCACTTTAAGGATGGCACCTGGCCGTAGACCGGTCGCATCGCCGGCGATTCGGTCAGCGCTGCTGGAAGCGCACCGCGAGGAACGGCGAACGCGCGGGCGCTCTCTGGGAGCCGCTTGGTGTAGAGCTCGCTGCAGACTCGGTCGTGCCGGGTTCGCTCGCTACCGCGCGCGCCGTCTGCCGAAGCGCCTCGATCTCGCGAGGCGCGTCGTTCACGCGCTCTGATTCGCTCGGGAGCGTCGTGTTCGCAGCGGTCGGGGACCGCGGTGTTTGGTGATCGAGCTCATGCCAGAGCATGACGAGAGCGAGGAATGCCAACGCCGCGAGTGCGGCGAAGCGCGCCGAGCCCCAGCTCCCGATCATCGATCGGTTCCGCTCGGCGCCGGCGGCTCCGCGAGTTGCGCCTCGACCACCGAACCTCCGGGCCAGTCGAGCTCGGCGACCTGCCGCTTGTTCGATCCCTCCTGCCAATGCTGCACTCGATAGCGCCCGGCCGGCAGCGCGACGCGAGCGCGTCCCTCGCCGTCCAGGTCGAGCGCGCCCCAGCCGAGAGCGGGCGCTCCTGGGAGGGCCAGCGAGCCGAAGCCGATCTCCGCGTCGCGCAGCGGCGATCCTCCGGCGTTGCGGACGGAGATCCAGCCTTCGAGGAGCGCGATGTTCACGTGGAGCTCGTGGGATGCGCCCGGCCCGAGCTCGACATCCGTGGCGGCGATGTGCGTCCACAGACCTCCGTTCGCGAAGAGGTCGATGTGGTGCCGTCCCGGATGCACGAAGGGATGCTCGGCGCGACCCTGCGCATCGAACATCGCCGTCTGGATCGGAACGCGTTTGTCCTCCCCGGGAGCATCCTGCGCGGGCCGCAGCAGGAGCTGCATCTTCTGCACGTGCTCGGGTCGATCCACGGCGAATTGCACGCGCACCTGCGCGGGAAAGTGCGGAACGAGATCGATCTCTCGCTCGGTCGTGACGCCGGCGACGAGCTCGACGCGATCGATCGCGCGTGCGGCGCCTTGGACCCGAGCCTGCCTCAGCTCGCCCGCCGGAGCAGGCGCCATGCTGGGGAGGCTCAATCGCACCCGGAAGCTGCCCGCGGCCAGGCCCTCGAAGCGAAAGCGACCATCGGCGGCGAGCGGATGCTCGAGCGGAGCGGGCGGTGAGAATCGACGCGCCGATGATTCGCTCGGTGGGGGAAGCTCGCGCACGAGCTCCAGCGTGAGGCCTTCCGGCGTCCGCCCTTCCGGTACGCGCACGCGCCCGCTCAGCACGGCGGAATTCGGGAGCACCAGCTCGACCGGGGTCGCCGTTCCTTGCATGGGGATCTCGACGCCCTCGAGCTTCACGTGGGGATGGCTCGGATCCATCGGGATCTCGCGCTCTCGGCCGGACCCGCAGCTCGTCGCCGTGAGGATGCGTGTGCCGGGCTGCAGCTTCTCGAAGCGAAAGCGCCCCTCGGCGTCGGTCGTCGTTCGTGCGATCTCGGCGCGGAGGCGAGCGGCATCGGAGCGCATCGTCCGGGCGGGGAGCAGCTCCGCCTCGGCGTGATCTCCTTCGGCGGCCGGCGCGAAGATCGCCACGAGCGCACCTGCGACGGCGATGCCTGCGGCGCTGCGCACGCGGCCTTCGAGCACCGCGCCCGCGGAGAGCTCGACCAACACGCTGCGTCGCTCTCCGGCCTGGAGGTCTTTCACTTCCAGCCACTGCGGCGCGAAACCCTCGGCGTGCAGCGCATAGCGCAGCGTGCACGCGACCAGGCCCTCGAGAGCGGTGCGACCGTCGGGATGGGTCTGCATCTCGCGAGAACGATCGAGTCCGCTGCCGCTGCCAGACTGCGCTTCGCCCCCCGTGGCGATCCGGTAGCGCGTCTCACAGAGCTCCAGCGCGTAGCGTTCGATCGCTTGGCCGCTCGCTCCGTCGATGACTCGTACGTCGATCGCGCTCGAGCCGCGGAGCTTCGCTACCACGGGCTCCGTGCGCGGGACTTCGACTTCGGTGCTCCAGGGCTCATAACGCGGGTCTTCGATCGAGACGCGATGCATCCCGGGCGAGAGGCCGGAGAAGAGGGGATCGCTATCGTCGAACATGCGCTGCGCCGGATCGGGTGCACGGACCTCGCCGCCGGGCAGAAGGAGCTTCATGTGCTGCCTCTCGGGCGCAGGGAAGAGCTGATGCGGTCGTTGCACGCGCAGCACGATCTCGCTCCGCGCATCCCGCGCGCTGGTCTGCTGCAACACCACCTCGCGCGTCTCGCCGGCCTGCAGCTCGATCTCCGCGCTCGCGATGCTGTACGTCGGCAGCCGCGCCTCGATCCGCCAGGTCCCGACCGAGAACCCGCGCATCTCGAAGGTGCCGTCCGTCGTCGAGGCTTCGAGGCTCAGGGAGACGACCTGCACCGTCTCCGGCTTCGTACGCCGCGCATCGATGCTCCATCCCGCGGCGATCGGTACCCCCGCGCGATCCAGCACGCGTCCGCGCACGATCGCGCCGCGCGCGAGCACGATGTCGCCGAGGTCTTCGCGCGCGCCGACGGCGAGATCCTGCCAGCGCCAGCGCTCCGCGGCGTAGCGCGCATCGCGGAGCTCGAGGTGCAGCAAGAGGCGCGGGAGGTGTGGCACGCGCAGCGCGAGCACACCGTGAACATCGCAGCGCACTTCGAGCTCCGGCAGCGGCTCGAAGCGCCGGTCGCCCTCGCCGCGCTGCCAGCGCTTCAGCACCAGCTCGACCTCGCTCGCCGCCGCTCCCGCCTCGTCGCGGAAGCGAGCCGTGATCGCGATCTCGGGGGAGCTCTCGAGCGGGGCGCTCTCCGCGCGCGTGCGTTCCCCGGCGTCGAGCGGCGGAGGTGCTTCGATCTTCGGCGCGTCGTGCGGGGCCGCGAGCTCGCGGGGCGGAGCGGGCTCGTCGGGGCCGGAGGCGCGGCCGAGCCAGGACCAGAGGCCGAACGACGCGAGTGCGAGGAGCAGGAGGACCGCGAGGGAACGCGGCGCCACGTGGTGGTTGCGAGGCATGAGCCCTCTCCGATACCGCG
>JAEUHW010000175.1 GCA_016793245.1 Planctomycetota bacterium | reverse complement strand
CTGCGTCGAGAGACATCGGTTCGTCGCCCGCGCGGCGGTAGGGCGACAGCGCAACTCATCCGCACAGCTGAGATCCGGCAGCGAACAACGTCGCGCTATCAAGATTCCGACTTTGTATGAAACCAACGACGCCCCTTCTGCGTTTTACATGCTGGAACGACAGCGGGGAAGGCGACGCGCAACGAGGACGAGGAAGCCAGATGCGCCGCAGGATTCAACAGCTCGAGCTCGACTTTCGTCAGCATGGCGGCAAGCGGAAGGGTGCGGGGCGGAAGCCGAAGAACGCGGAGCCCGGCATGCCGCACCGTCAGCGCGCGAAGAAGAAGCGCAACGAGCCGCTGCACGTCACCGTGAGTCTCGCCGATGGTCTGCCCTCACTGCGGCGCGGTAGAGCGTTGAAGCTCGTGCTCGCGGCGCTCAGCGCGAGCAGCAATCGGCACGGGATGCGGATCGTTCAGTATTCGATTCAGCGGGACCACTTGCACCTCCTCGTCGAGGCAGACGATCGCGAATGCGTCGCGCGTGGCATGAACGCATTGCTAAGCCCGCTGGCCCGCGCGTTGAACAAGCTCTGGGGCCGGAAGGGGAAGGTGTTCCCCGAGCGCTACCACGACGAGGTCATCTCGACGCCGACGCAGGCCCGGAACGCGCTGCGTTACGTGCTGCAGAACGGCAAGAAGCACGGAGTGGTCGCGCCATCGTCGATCGACCTCTGCTCGAGCGCGCCCGTGTTCGATGGCTGGATGGAGCGCCCCTCGATCCCCTCGATCCCCTCTATCCCCTCTATCCCCTCTATCCCCTCGATTCCCTCGATTCCCTCGATTCCCTCGATCCCAGCAGCGCTAGTTGTGGCAACCGTTGCACCTGCCTCGACCTGGCTCCTCACCACCGGCTGGCGCCGCCAAGGGCTGCTCGACCTTCACGAGTTGCCGAAGCCCTACAAGCACGCCGGCCGACCGCGCGGGAACCTCGCCGAATCAAGAGGCCGAACAACCTCGCGCTGACGCGCTGGACCCTACCGCCGCGCGGGCGTGGAACCCCGTGTCCATCGACGTCCTTCTCGCGTTGACCTCCGATCGCTTCCAATAGCATGAGTCTCGGAGCCCCCGCCTCCAGCGGGCTCCGAGACGGCGCACGCTGTCTATCGACGAAGCGGAGCCGCGCCCGGAGGCGCAGCAAGCGACGTGCACGACGCGCCACGCTCCGCGTTTCTCGATCGCGTCGTTCGCGCGTCGACGTTCGAACTCGATCGACGTCGTACGCGCGCGTCGGGCGCGGCGCTTGCTTCGCCGTAGGGCCGGGCGTAGCGCATGCGCGGTCTTGCGTTCGAACGCCTCCCGCGTGCCTCGCTCAGGCGCGCAGCTTCGCGGCGCGCGCGCGGAGCCAAGTGAGCGCGCGCTCTCGTTCCTCCGGCTGCACCCAGCGCAGGCGCGCCGCCGCGAGCAGGAAGGCCGCGCACAGGAGCGCATCGACGAGCAGCGCGAGCCAGAGCTCGAGCGGACCGAAGAGGCCGCGCGCGAAGGAGAGCGCGGTCGCGACGGCGACGATCGCGAGCGCCTCACCGTGGCGATAGGGCACGTCCCAAAGCGCGCGGCCATAGCGCGCGGAGGCCGCCCAGAGCCCCGCTTGCACCAGCGCCGCGGAGAACGCCGCGCCGAGCGCGCCGACGAGCGACACGCCGAGCACGCAGAGCGCGACCTGCGCGACGGCGGCGACGAGGAAGCAGCGCATCCAGAGCGCCGTGCGGCCCGTCACGAAGAAGGCCGAGCTCGTGACCGAGGACGCGCATTGGCAGAGCGCGGCGAGGTTCAGCAGCGGGAGATAGAGCGAGAGGCCCTCGAAGCGCGGATCGGCGATGGCGCCGAAGAGATCCGCGCCGAAGGTCGCGATGGCGAGGGCCAGCGCGCCCGCGCCGACCAGCAACCAGCGCAGCACGTCGCCGACGACCTGCGCGTCGGCTTGCTCCTCCCAGAGCTTGAAGCGCCAGACATCGAACGAACGCTGGAACGGCAGCAAGAGGAAGTTCGAGAGCAGGCTCGAGAGCTTCCACGCCATGCCGTAGACGCCGAGCGTCGCCAAGCTGGCGAGCTCGGTGAGCACGAAGCGATCGACTTGCCGCAGCACGAAGTACGCGAGTCCCCCGCCCCAGAGCGGCAGCGAGTAGGCGACGAGCGGGCGCAGGAGCGCCGTGCACGAGCGGAGCCGCGGTACAGCGCCGAATTCGCTCCGCAGGATCCAGAGCAGCCCCACCGTCGTCAGCGCGGCGGTGAGCGTGCTGGACAAGAAGAGCCCGTAGGCGCCGAGCTCGAGCCCGACGACGAAGCCGATGTTGGTGCCGACGCTGAGCGCGAACGCGGCGAGGTTCAGCAGCGTGGTGCGGCCGGACCAGAGGCGCGCTTGGAGCGCCGCGAAGAGCATCACGTTCAGCAGATCGCAGGCGATGCCGCCGGCGATCACCGCGCGGAACTCGCTCGTGAGCCGCACCTCCGAGAAGATGCCCTCCAGCGACGGCCAGCCGAGGAAGAACGCGAGTGAGGCGACCAGCGCGAGCAGCGCCGTCGCGCCCATCGTCGCGCTGAGCAACGAGCCCGCGCCCTCGCGAGAAGCGGCGTGCGCGCGCACGTAGCTCACGCGCAGCTCGAGGCCGAAGAGCACCGGGAAGAGACCGGAGACGGCGACCAAAAAGTCGCTGAGGCCGTAACCATCCGGCCCGAGGTGGAACGAGAACCACGGGAGCAGCGCGAAGGTGACGAGCTTCTGGAGCAGCGGCGCCAGCCCGAAGATCAGCGCATGGCCGAAGACGCCGCCGACGCCGCGCGCGCTCATCGCAGCAGCTCCTCGAGCGCCGACTCGAAGCGCGCGGCCCACGGCGGCTCGCACATGCCTTGCGCGCGCGCGCGCGCCGCAGCCGAGAGCCGCAGCCGCAGCGCGGGATCGACGCAGAGCTCGCGCACGGCGGAGGCGACCGCTGCCGGATCCTCGAAGTCGAGAACGAGCCCGCTCACGCGATGCTCGACGAGCTCGGTCGCCGCCGAGACGAAGTGCGCCGCGCGGCGCGGGACGATCGGCACCGCGCCGCAGCACATCCCTTCGAACACCGCCATGCCGAACGACTCGTAGCGCGAGGGATGCAGCAAGAGATCCGCCGCGGCGAGCCACGGCGCGGGATCGGCAGTCCCCCCGAGGAAACGCACGCGCTCCAAGAGGCCGAGCTCGGCCGCGCGCTTTCGCAGCGGCTCGAAGCCGGGCCCGTCGCCGAGCACGGCGAAGCGCACGGGCAGATCGCGCACGCGGGAAGCGACCTCGAGCACGGCGCCGACGTTCTTCAGCGGGATCAGCCGCGCGACGGTGAGGACCAGCAGCTCGCCCTCCGCACGCGCGTCCGGTGCGGGCAGCGCGCGGCGCGGCGGGATCGCCGGCGCGAGGATCAGCGGAGCGAAGCGCGGCAGGCCCTCGTAGCGGCGGATCTCTTCGGCATGCGTCGCGCTGGAGACGATGCAGAGATCCGCGGCGCGAATCGCGGCGCGCTCCAGGCGCGCGTACTGCCAAGCGCGCAACTTCGAGCCGCCGCGGCCGAGCATGTCGAAGGACTCCTGCCGAGCTTGTGGACTGAGCGAGACGTAGACGCGCTTCGCAGCGCGCACGCGCGGCAGCGCCCACGCGAAGTGACAATCGAAGGCGATCGCGACGTCGACGGGCTCGACCGCTGTGGGCGTTCTGCGCGCGAGCCAGCGCGCGCGCAGCAGCGGTCGCAGACGCCACAGCGGGCCGCGCGGCGCGGGATGCTCCGGCACGTGGCGCTCGACGAGCCCCGGCAGCGCGGCGGCATCGCGCGCGCGCTGCGTGTGCGCGCACAGCACGACCTCGTTCTCCGCGCCCAGCCTCGCGATCAGCGCATGCAGCATCGTGACGCCGCCGCCGCGCTGATCGAGACCTTGGTTGTTCAGGAGGAGGAAGCGCTTCCCGCGCATCGCGAGGCTCCGCCGAGGAGCTCCTCGTAGAGGCCGCCGTAGAGCGCGCCGATGGCCTCGAGCCGGAAGCGCGCCTTCACTTCGCTGCGCGCCGCGTCGCCGAGGCGCCGCGCGAGATCGGGGTCCGCGAGCAAGGTCTCGACGGCCGCGACGTAGCCGGCGCGATCGTCGAAGAGGAGACCCGTGCGGCCGGAGTCGATGAAGTAGTCGGTGACGCCCGGCAACCTGCGCGCGACGGTCGGCAGCGCGTGCGCCATCGCCTCCAGCAGGACGTTGCCGAAGCCCTCCTTCGTCGACGCGAAGACCATCGCGTCCGCCATCCCGTAGTAGCGCGAAGGCTCGGACGAGAAGCCGGTGAAATGCACGCGCTCGGCGAGGCCCGCTTCGCTGACGCGCCGGCGCAGCCGCGCCGCGTACTCATCCTCGAGATCCGGGCCGACGAGGAAGAGATGCAAGCGCGGATGCCGCGGATGGAGCTCGATCAATCCCTCGACGAGCTCGTGCGGAGCCTTCCGCTCGCAGATGCCTCCGACGAAGACCAAGACGAAGTCGGAGGCGTCGAGGCCTGCTCCGCGGCGCAGGTTCTCCTTCTCGCCCCGCGGATCCGCGGGCAAGCTCACCCCTTGGGGGATCAAGTGGCGCCGCGACTCGGGGAGGACTCCGGCGCCGTCCGCGTGCAGCTTCGGCGAGATCGAGACCGACGCATCGACCAGACGGAAGAGCCTTCGGATCACGGGTCGGAAGAGCGCGCGATAGCTCGCGAGGACGGAGCCCAGTCCATCGTCGAGCGTGCTGGACTGCACGACTCTCGCGCCGAGCAACCGCGCGACCAGCGAGCCGAGGAAGTAGCGATCGCTGAACGAGTGGAAGTGCACGAGGTCGTAGTCCCGACCGTGGCGCAGCAACCACCACGAGAGCTTGAGATGCCGCAGCGCCTTCTGCCTGGCGACGAGATAGTGGATGGTGTGCGGCGCGGGTGCGGTGCAGGACACGACCCGCGCGCCCTGCGGATCGGTGTTCTGCACGAGCACGTCGTTCGCGAAGCCCTGGGCCTGCAAGTGCGGCATCAGGTTCGTGAGGTAGATGCCCTCTCCCGTGAAGTCCGGGCGGAAGAAGGTGAAGACGTGCAGGACCCGCCGCGCGCGAGGAGGAGGGGCGGGAGCAGGAGAGGCGGAAGCGCTGGGTCGAATCTTCAACCGATCAAAGCCCATAGCTGCGGGGTTCTCGGGGAGCGGAGCAGAGGAGCTTGGGAATCGGCAGCACGTCTCGAACACTCCGGGACCCCGGGGGGCGGTGGAGGCTACCAAGCCTCGCGACGGGCTCCAACCCCCGGCGGCGCCCGGCGGATGGAGGCCCCGGCGGAACGCGGCCCGTCTCTGGCGGGGTCGCGCCCCGACGCGCGCCGCGCCACGACCGGCGCTTTCGCGTAGGCTGGCGCTCGGCCGCCAACCTCAGCATCGCGCGCGAACGGGCCTCCACTGAAGGCCTCGCGGGGAACCTGCCGAAGTTGGTTCCGAGTAGGGCGGCGGCTCCGTCGGCATGCGCCCGGCTCCCGAGGATGGCTCCGTGACCCGCCCCCACCAGCAGCAGAAGGACCGCAATCGCGCGCTCTCGCTCCGCGAGCGCCAGACCTTCCCCGAGATCTGTCAGGCGCTGCCGGTGAAGCTCACCGTCGGCAACACGCACAAATGCAACCTGACCTGCCCGATGTGCTTCAAGCAGTTCGAGCCCGGGGACAACATGAGCTACCCCTCGCTCGGCATCGAGCGCTTCGAACGCATCGCGCATAGCTGCTTCACCGAGGCCGACGAGGTCGTGCTCACGGTCTCGGGCGAGCCCCTGATCTCGGAGACGATCGAGCAGGAGCTCGAGCTCGGCGGGCGCTACGGCGTGCGCTTCTGCGTGACCTCGAACGGGACGCCGCTCGGCGTCGAGCGCCTGCGGCGCCTGGTGCTGGAGAACGTCGGCACGCTGACGCTCTCTCTCGATGGCGCGACCGCGGAGACCTTCGAGAAGATCCGCCGCGGCGCGCGCTTCGACAAGGTGATGAAGAACATCCGCACGATCGTCGCGGAGAAGCGCGCGAGCGGCGCGGAGACGAAGATCGTCGGGCACATGACCCTGATGCGGGCCAACATCGACGAGCTGCCCGCTTGGGTCGATCTGATGGCCGAGCTCGGCGTCGATGCCTGCACCGCCGAGCCGGTCGAGGTGTTGCCCACGTTCCAGAGCATGGCGCTGCAGAGCTGCCCGGAGCTCGCGAACCGGCGCTTCGACGAGGCGCGCGCACGTGCCGCGGCGCGCGGCATCCCGATCACGCTGCCGGCGTATCTCCCCGTCGCGAGCGATGCGCAAGCGGAGTCGGTTCCGTCCGCGAGCGCCGGAGAGCACCGCCCGACCTTCGAAGGCCGCACCATCGAGCCCGAGTCCTCGCCCAGCGCCACGGTCGCCGTCGAGGAGGTGTTGAAGCAGGACCGCTCGACGGTGCCGCATCCCCAGTGGCAAGAATCCGACGAGTCCGGCCCCGCCGAGCACGCGCCGATCGATTGCCCCTACGCGTGGAGCCGAGCGTGGATCAACTACGACGGCTCGGTGAAGCCTTGCTGCCATCCCGGCTTCGTGCAGGAGATGGGCAACATCGATCGCGAGGACTTCCGCGCGATCTGGAACGGCGAGCGCTACCAGAAGCTCCGCCGCACGCTGCGGAGCGGCCACGCGCCGCAGGCTTGCCGCGACTGCTACCTCGTGGCGCTCTACTCGACCGATCACGCGCAGATCCCCGAGGAGGCGTATCGCGCCGACATCCTCTCCTGCGAAGGACCTCGTGAAGCCGAGGCCGGCTCCGCGGTAATGGTGCGCGTACGGGTGCGGAACTCCTCGCCCGTCGCGTGGCCGGCCGCCGCGCGCTGCGGCGCGCGCTTCCTCGCGCTCTCCTCGCACTGGTTGCACCTCGACGGAACCTGGGTGGCCTTCGAAGACCCGGGTCGCAACGGCTCGCTGCCGCGCTCGCCGCTGCCGAAGGACGTGGCCCCTCGCGAAGAGCTGGAGCTCCCACTGCGCCTCGAGTTGCCCACGGAGCCGGGCGAGTACCTGCTCGAGCTCGACTTCGTGCACGAAGGCGTCACCTGGCTCGCGCAGCGCGGCGGGCGCACGCTGCGGGTGAGCTTCCGCGTGCACCCGCGCCAGGGCGGAACGACGTAGATCGATCGCTCGGCCTCGCGTGAGCGTTGTCCGCTGCGCCGCGGTGCGCCGCTCCCTCGACGTGCCCTCCGTCGCTCCGCGCGAGCCGAGCCCACGATGAACGACTCCGACTTCGCCGCCGCGTTCCGCGACGCGTCGCTGCCGACCACCGCGTTCCACCACCGCGACCACGTGCGCCTGGCGTGGATCTACTTGCGCGAGCTCGGGCCCGACGCCGCGCTCCCGCGCTTCGCCGTGGACCTGCAGAGCTACGCGCGCGCGCACGGCGTGTCGGGCCTCTATCACGCGACGATCACCGGGGCGTATCTCGAGCTCATCGCCGCGCGCCTCGCGGCCCTGCCGCAGGCGTCGTGGGAGGAGTTCGCGGTGGCGTATCCCGAGCTGCTGCAGTGGAAGCCGGGGCTGCTGGAGCGGCACTACTCGGAGGATCTCCTCGCTTCGCCCCTGGCGCGAGAGCGCTTCCTTGCACCCGATCGCGCGCCTTTCGAGAGCCGCACCGCGAAGACCGGCGAGCAGGTGCACGAGAAGTAAATCCGAGCCGCAGGGAACTTCGCGAGACCGCGCGACGCGTCTGGAGAGTGCCCCGACACGATCCGCCGAACCGCTCTCGCTCTCGAGGTGCTCACACCATGAGCCGTTCCAGCCTATCCCTGCTGCTGCTCGCGCTCTTCGCCATCCCGCTCCAACGCAGCTACTCCCAGATCACCGTCGACCAGCACGACGGCACGACCGACTTCACCGCCCGAGGGATACCCGCCAACGTCGCCGGCTGGGTCCACAACGGCTGGAAAGTGGATCGCCAGGGCGGTGGTATCGGCATCGGCATCCGGGGCTGGACCTCGACCATCCAAGACCAGAACTGCGCGACCCTCAGTCCGTTCCAGCTCGCGATCTTCGGTGGCAACGCCGACCCGGTGACGGGATTGCCGGGCACGCCGAGAGGTTGGGGACAGCCGAATACGTGGCCCGACATCTCCAACGTCATCGCGGCGACGCCCGTGTTCGTCGGCCCGACCGGACCTTCCGCTCCGTGCGCCTGGATCTTCCAGACGTCGTTCGCCACTCCGATCGACACCAGCTTGATGGGCGATCTTTTCACGAGCGTCTGGCTGCCTTCCGCCATCGGCTGGGTGGGCGATGGTCTGTCGTCACACATCTCGACGGCAGCGCCCGCGCCGGGATCCGCGAGTCGCGAGTATCCGGTGCAATCCGCGGATCCAGCGACCCAGCTCGAGATCTCGACCGAGTTCGGGCTCTGCTGGCTCAACGCGGGGCCTATCGGTACGCCTCCGGGTTCGAACTTGGTGCCCACGCCGCCGCGCTATTGGCTGAGTCGACTCCGCTACGATCACGCGAGTCGGGCCGGCGTGCGCGATACGACCGGTGGCTTCGGCCCGCTCTTCGGCGCGAGCGGCCCGCGCAACTTCGGCATGGCGGGCTCCTACCCCGACGCCGTGAATCGTTCGGGACAGCCGGCGCTGACGCCCCGCGCGGACGAGCTGATCTGGAGCGACGAGCACGTGGCGGGCTTCGGATTCGGCGGCACCGGCATCGGTCAGGTCCTGCTCGCGACGCGCTTGCTGCGGACGACCGCGGGTGGGCTCTTCCCGATGCCGGGGCAAGGTCTGCTCGAGCTCGATCCCACCGATCCGCTCTTCCTCTTCGGCTCCTACGTCCCGGGCCTCACGGTTCCGATCGCGACGCGCACGGGCCCCACCTTCTACGAACCGCTGGTCCCTCTCGCGCAGCAGCCCGGCATCGGCGCGCTCCTCCATCGCAACCAGGTCGATCTCTTCGCGCAGGTGTTGCGCCTCGACCTCGTCGCGGGGACGGCGTCGCTCGGGTCGCTGGACGCACACTCGTTCCGGCGCTGAGAGGCAGAGCGGAGATCGAGACGGCCGCGAGTCGATGGCCTCTCGGCGCTACTTCGCGATCCCGAGCGCGTCGAAGACCGCCTGCAGCGCGACCTTCCACTTCGCGTAGCCGGCGGCGTTGGGATGGAGCATGTCGGGGAACTCCTCCTTCCTGCACGTGCCGCTGCCTTCGTCGAAGAGCGCCCAGGTGTCGCAGAAGCGCAGCTTGGGATCACCTGCGAACGCCGCCGCGTAGAGCGCATTCAGCTTCTGGATCTTGTCCGGATAGAGCCCCTTGCTCTTGCCGCGCGGCATGACCTGGTTGATCACGATCGGCAGCGCCGCATCGGCGGCGCGCAGCTCGGCGATCACGGCCTTCAGGTTCGCGAGCACGACCTCGGGCTCGGCGCCTTGATCGAGATCGTTCGTGCCGATCAGGATCGACACGGCGCGGGGATGGAGGTCCAGCACGTCCCCGCGAACGCGCGTGAGCAAGCCGCGCGTCGTATCGCCGCTGATCCCGCGATTGGCGACCTTCAGCTGCGGGAAGTCCTCGGCCAAGCTGCCCCAGCCCTGCGTGATCGAGTCTCCGAAGAAGACCACCGCGCCTCGATCGGCTTCCTTGGCCTCCGCCCACGCCTTCCGCTTCTCGCGCCAGAGCTGCCGGAA
Organism: Planctomycetota bacterium; assembly: GCA_016793245.1. Taxonomy (GTDB): domain Bacteria; phylum Planctomycetota; class UBA1135; order UBA1135; family JADKAF01; genus JADKAF01. Next base: position 90 of record JAEUHW010000175.1, on the reverse strand, counting down.
CCAGAGCCCGCTCTGCATCGGTCCCGCGCCGGGGCAGGCGCTCGACGGCGGCTGCGCCTCCGGAGCCGCGATCGCGGAGAACGGCACCGC
>JAEUHW010000146.1 GCA_016793245.1 Planctomycetota bacterium | reverse complement strand
GAACGCGTGAACCGCGACGACCGCTCCGCCAGCCCTCCGGCGAAGCAAGCGCCGCGCCCGCCGCGTGGGAACGACGTCGAGCGACACCGCGCGTCGAAGCGTGTTCATCGTCGGATGCGAATCGAGCGCGAGCGCGGCGGTCACGGCGCTTGCATCGCCTTTGGGATGCGGCTCCGCTACGTCGAAAGACATCGCGCGCCGTTTCGGAGCCCGCGGAAGGCGGGGGCTCCGAAACTCATGCTACGGGAGAGATCGAACATCGACGCGAGGACCGCGTCGAGAGACATCGGTGCGTCGCCCGCGCGGTGCAGTGAGACCGGGTAGCGAGCAACCTCGCGCTATCAAGTTTCCGACTTTCTAGGAAACCGACGAAGCCACTTCTGCGTTCTACGTGCTGGAACGACATCGGGGAAGGCGACGCAGCAAGGGGCCGAGGAAGCTACCTGCGCCGCAGGGATCAACAACTCGAGTTCGACTTTCGTCAGCATGGCGGCAAGCGGAAGGGCGCGGGACGGAAGCCCAAGAACGCCGAGCCCGGCATTCCGCACCGTCAGCGTTCGAAGAAGAAGCGCGGCGACCCGCTCCTGATCACCGCGCGCCTGGCGGATGGTCTGCCATCGCTGCGCCGCGGGAGTGCGCTGAAGCTCGTGCTCTCGGCGCTCAGCGCGAGCAGCGATCGGCACGGAATTCGGATCGTCCACTACACCGTGCAAGGCAACCACTTGCACGTCCTGGCCGAAGCCGACGATCGAGAGTGCGTCGCGCGTGCCATGAACGCGCTGCTGAGCCCGCTCGCCCGCGCGTTGAACAAACTCTGGGGCCCCCGCGGCAAGGTGTTCCCCGAGCGCGATCACGACGAGGTGATCTCGACCCCGACGCAGGCGCGGAACGCACTGCGCTACGTGCTGCAGAACGGCAAGAAGCACGGCGTCGTGTTGCCATCCTCGATCGACCTCTGCTCGAGCGCGCTCGTGTTCGATGGTTGGATGGAGCGCCCGTCGATCACCTCGGTCCCTGACGCGCTCGTGGTGGCCACCGTCGCGCCTGCCTCGACCTGGCTGCTCAACACCGGCTGGCGCCGCCACGGCCTGCTCGACATCCGCGAGCTGCCGCACACGCAACCAGCCGGCCGACCGCGAGCGAACCTCGCCCAATCAAGCCGACGACCAACCTCGCGCTGACGCGCTCGACCCTGCCGCCGCGCGGGCGTGGAACCCCGTGTCCATCGACGTCGCTTTCGCATCGACGTCCGATCGCCTCCATGAGCATGAGTTTCAGAGCCCCCGCCTCCAGCGGGCTCCGAAATGGCGCACGACCTCTATCGACGAAGCGGAGCCGCGCCCGGAGGCGCAGCAGGCGACGTGCACGACGCGCGACGCCCCGTGTTTCTCGCTCGCGTCGTTCGCGCGTCGACCTTCGAACTCCATCGACGCGGTGCGCGCGCGTCGGGCGCGGCGCTTGCTTCGCCGTAGGGCCGGGCGTAGCGCATGCGCGGTCTTGCGCTCGCTCGCCTCTCGCTCCTCGCCTCTTGCCTTCACGCGCGCACCCGCACGCTAGACGCGTCGACGCGCGACCGGCACCCGAACCCACGACGCGCGCGAACATTCGCACACCAATACCGACGACAGCTCCGCCAGCCCTTCGGCGACGCAATCGTCGCCATTGGAACGCGGCTCCGCTACGTCGAGAGACAGGGTGCGCGGTCCATGCGCTTCCCACCCTCGCGCCTCATCGCCGGCAGACCGAGACCGACGATCGAGGGCGCGAGGATCCCCTCCTCAACCCTCGCCCTTCTGCGCCTTCGCCCAGCTGTCTTTCAGCGACACCGAGCGATTGAACACGTAGCGCTTCGCGCGCGGATCGGCATCCGCCGAGTCGAGACAGAAGTAGCCCTGCCGCTCGAACTGATAGCCGACGCCGATCTCGGCCTCGGCCAGCGACGGCTCGAGCTTCGCGTCGCGCACGACCTCGAGCGAATTCGGGTTCAGGTTCGTCGTGAAGTCGTCGGTGCCCTGCTCGGGGAACTCGACGCCGAAGAGGTGATCGTAGAGGCGCACCTCGGCGGTCAGCGCGTGCGGCGCCGAGACCCAGTGCAGCGTCGCCTTCACCTTGCGGCCGTCGGGTGAATCTCCGCCCTTCGTCGCCGGATCGTAGGTGCAGCGCAGCTCCACGATCTCGCCCTGCGCGTTCTTCACGACGCTGGTGCAGGTGATGAAGTACGCCCAACGCAGGCGCACCTCGCGACCGGGGGCCAAGCGGAAGAACTTCTTCGGCGGGTCCTCCTGGAAGTCGTCGCGCTCCAGGTAGAGCTCGCCCGCGAACGGGACCAAGCGCTTACCCGCGCTCGGATCCTCGGGGTTGTTCACCGCGTCGAGCCACTCGACGTGACCGGCCGGCCAGTTCTCGATGACGACCTTCAGCGGGCGCAGCACGGCCATGCGCCGCGGCGCGCGCTTGTTCAGGTCCTCGCGCAGCGCGTTCTCGAGGCGCACGTGGTCGATCACGCTCTCGAACTTGGAGACGCCGATCTCGGCGCAGAACGCGCGCAGCGCCTCGGGCGTGTAGCCGCGACGCCGCAGCCCGCGGATCGTGGGCATGCGCGGATCGTCCCAGCCGGAGACGACGCGCGACTGCACGAGCTGCAGGAGCTTCCGCTTGCTCATGACCGTGTAGGTCAGGTTCAAGCGCGCGAACTCGATCTGCCGCGAGGGGAAGAGCCCGATCTCGCGCAGGAACCACTCGTAGAGCGGACGGTGGTTCTCGAACTCGAGCGTGCAGATCGAGTGGGTCACCTCCTCGATCGCATCCGACTGCCCGTGCGCGTAGTCGTAGGTGGGATAGATGCACCACGCGTCACCGGTGCGGTGGTGATGCGCGCGGCGGATGCGGTAGAGGACCGGGTCGCGCAGGTTCAGGTTCGGCGACGCCATGTCGATCTTCGCGCGGAGCACGATCGAGCCGTCGGGGAACTCGCCCGCGCGCATGCGCTGGAAGAGGGCGAGGTTCTCCGCGATCGGGCGATCGCGCCACGGGCTCAGCTGGCCAGGCTGGGTCAGCGTGCCGCGCATGCGGCGGATCTCGTCCGCGGAGCATTCATCGACGAAGGCCTTGCCGTCCTCGATCAGCTTCACCGCGAAGCCGTAGAGCCGCTCGAAGTAGTCCGAGGCGTAGTAGAGCCCGGACCACTGGAAGCCGAGCCAGCGCACGTCCTCCAGGATGGAGCGGACGTACTCCTCGCTCTCCTTCTCGGGGTTCGTGTCGTCGAAGCGCAGATTGCACTGGCCGCCGAACTCCTGGGCGATGCCGAAGTTCAAGCAGATCGACTTCGCGTGCCCCACGTGGAGATAGCCGTTGGGCTCCGGGGGGAAGCGCGTCTGCACGCGTCCGCCGTGCTTGCCGGCGGCCACGTCGTCGGCCACGATCGCGCGCACGAAGTCGCGCCGCGGATCGGCATCGCTGCTGCTCATCGAGAGGAAGTCCTCGCGGGAAAAGGCGCGGCATGCTATGCGAGCGCCCTTGGTCCAGCAACGTCGGAGCCCGCCCATGAGTGGAGCCCCCACCCTCGATCCCAACCTCCGCAAGTCCTTGGTGGACTTGGTCCTCAGCGTCGCCTTCGAACGCCGCAAGGTGATCCTCGCCAGCGGTCGCGAGAGCGACTTCTACCTCGACATGCGCCAGGTGCTGATGCGCCCGCGCGGCATCCAGCTCGCCGGCGAGCTCACCTACGCGCTGCTGCGCCAGGGCCCGCCCATCGCGGCGGTGGGCGGCATGGCGGTCGGCGCGGTCCCCTACGTGAGCGCGGTGCTCGGCGCCGCGGCGCGCCAGCCGGGCGGCGAGAGCTTGCTCGGCTTCTTCGTGCGCAAGGAGGCGAAGGCCCACGGCCTCGGGCGGCAGATCGAAGGGCCGTTCCGCCCCGGGATGGAGGTCGCGCTCGTCGAGGACACGACCACGACCGGGGGCTCCACGCTCGCGGCGGCGAAGATCGTGCGCGAGTCCGGCGGCATCGTGCGGCGCGTGATCGCGCTGATCGATCGCGGGGAGGGCGCGCGCGAAGCGTTCGCGGCGGAAGGCATGACCTTGGAATCGATCCTCACGCGAGCGGATCTGCCCCTCGGCAAGTAGCGAGCGCCGCGCGCGTAGCTCCGCGCACGGCGCGCACCTCCCCCAGCGAACGGCGACAGCAGATGCGCACGATTCAGAGCGTCCTCGGCAACTCGCAGAAGCTCGACGGCGGAGCCATGTACGGCAACTGCCCGCGCGCGCTGTGGTCGAAGTGGTCGCCGCCCGACGAGAAGGACCGCATCGACCTCGCGTGCCGCGCGATGCTCGTGCGCGAGCCGAAGCGACTCCTGCTCTTCGAGACGGGGATCGGCGCCTTCTTCTCGCCCGAGCTGCGCGAGCGCTTCGGCGTCGTGGAGTCCCGCCACGTGCTGCTGGAGAACCTACGCGCCCTCGGCATCGAGCCCGACGACATCGACGTCGTCGTGCTCTCGCACCTCCACTTCGACCACGCCGGCGGATTGCTGGCGCCTTTCGCAGAAGGCGAGCCCGAGCGCTTGCTCTTCGCGAAGGCGCGCTACGTCGTCGGCAAGCGGGCGTACGAGCGCGCGTGCGCGCCGCACTCGCGCGATCGCGCGAGCTTCATCCCCGCGCTGCCGGGCCTGCTGCAGGCGAGCGGGCGCCTGGAGCTCGCCGACGGTCCCACGCATCCCGTGCTCGGCGCCGGCTATCGCCTGCACACGAGCGACGGTCATACACCGGGGCTGCTCCTCGCCGAGGTCGCGAGCGACGACTACGGCCCCGTGCTCTTCGCCGCGGATCTGATCCCCGGCGTGCCGTGGGTGCACCTGCCCATCACGATGGGCTACGACCGCTATCCCGAGCTCTTGATCGACGAGAAGCGCGCGCTGCTCGAGGACCTGCTCGCGCGCGACGGGGCGCTCTTCTTCACGCACGATCCGCAGACCGCGATCGGGCGCGTGCAGCGCGACGCCAAGGGCAAGTTCGGCGTAGCAGCCCTCGCGTGAAGGCCCGGCCTTGACCACCGGCGAACGCGCCGCGCGCGCGGATGCGACGCGCTTCCTGCTCGAGCTCGGAGCCGCGCTCCATCGCTATGGCGCGGGCAGCCCGCAGATCGAGCGGGTGCTCGGGAACGCAGCGCAAGCGTGCGGCTTGCGCGTGCACGCGTTCCTCCTCCCCACCGCGCTCTTCGCGTGCTTCGACGAGGAGGAGCCCCCGCGCACGCAGCTCGTGCGTCTCGAGCCGAGCGACGTGCAGCTCGATCGCTTGCTGCGCGTCGATGCGCTCTGCGCGCGGCTCTTCCGCGGCGAGCTCGAGCCCGCGGCCGGGCGCGAAGAGCTGCGCGCGATCGAGCGCACGCCTGCGCCCCACGGAGGGCTGCGCGTGCTCGCGTCCTACGTCGTCCTGCCGGCGTGCTTCGCCGCGGTGCTGGGCCTCGGCGGTCGCGAAGCGCTCTTCGCCGCGATCGCCGGCGGCGCGATCGGGCTGCTCGCGAAGCTCATGCAGCCGCGCGCGCGCCTCTCCCGCCTCTTCGAACCGCTCTCGGGCTTCGTGGCGGGCGCTCTGGCGGTCCTCGCGGCGCAGCTCTTCGGCGGCCTCGCCGTGACTCCGGCGATCCTGGCCAGCGTCATCGTGTTGATTCCCGGGCTCTCGTTCACGCTCGCGCTGCGCGAGCTCGCCGAACGCCATCTGGTCGCCGGCACCGCGCGCCTCATGCACGCGGGGATCAGCTTCCTCGCGATCGGCGCGGGCTGCGCCGGCGGCTACCACGCGCTGCGCCTGCTGCTCGGCGAGCCGCCGACGCTGGATCCAGTGGCCCTGCCGCTGCCGATCGCGGCGCTCGCGTTCCTACCTTGCTCGCTCGCCTTCGGCCCGCTCTTCCAGGCGCCGCTCCGCGAGCTGCCCTGGCTCGTCGTCGCCGGAGCCGTGGCCTTCGGCTCGGTGCAGACCGCCGGCGCCCAGCTGGGACCGGAGCTCGGCGCGTTCGGCGGCGCGCTGGCCCTCGGGATGGCGAGCAACCTCTACGCGCGCCACTTCGATCGCAGTGCGACCGTGATGCTCCTGCCGGGGTTGCTGCTGCTCGTGCCCGGCAGCTTCGGCCTGCGCAGCCTCGGCAGCTTCTTCGAAGGCGCGGCCGTGCGAGGGATCGAGAACGCCTTCGCGATGGCGATCCTCGGCATCGCGCTGGTACTCGGCCTCTTCCTCGCGAACGCGCTGGTGCCGCCGCGCGGCCTCGACGCGTGAGCGCTCGGCTCCCCGCGAGAGCCACCGCCCTCTTCAGTCGCGCCGCCGCGGATGCTCAACTAGACCGCATGCGTCCGACCCCGCGCGCCCTCGCTCTCCTCTTCCTGCTCGGAGCCGCCGTCGCTTGCTCGCGCGAAGAGCCGAGCCAAGGCTCCACGGACTCGAGCCCTGTGGTGCCGGCCGGTAACGCTGCTCCGAACGCGCCGGCAGCTCCGCAACCCGTCGAGCCCTTGCCGGCGGGACCGCGCCCCAAGCACGTTCTGCTGTTCACGGTCGACACGCTGCGCGCGGATCACCTCGGCGCGTATGGACATCCGGGGGGCGACACTCCGCACCTCGATCGCCTGGCGCGCGAAGGCGTGCTCTTCGAGCAGGCGCAGGCGCCGCGTGGACTGACCTGGAGCTCGCTCACCTCGCTGCTGACGGGGCGCTATCCGATCTCGCACGGAGTCCGGCGCAACCACCTCGAGCTGCCGAAGGACATCCCGCTGCTCACGCACGTCCTGGAACCTGCAGGCTATCGCTCGGCGGCGTTCCTCTCCAACTTCGGCAAGGGGATCTCCGATCGCACCGGCCACGGCTTCGAGCAGATCTTCCGCGCCGACAACCCGCGCCGGGATCCTCAAGAAGTGTGGGATGAACGCGGACTCGCAAAGGCGCTGGAATGGATCCGCGCTCACGCGGAGGGGCCGACCTTCACCTGGCTCCACTTCATGGAGCCTCACAACGCCTACGATCTCCCTGCCGACATCGCGAACGCCGCGGCACCGGATCCCGAAGGCTGGATCCGAGATCGCGCCACGCTGCGAGAGCTCGAACAGCGCCTCGGGCCCGAGGAGCTCGCCAACTTGCTGAGCTTTCCGGCGACCGAGCTCTCGCGCGGCGCAACCTACGCGCACATCGCTCCGCGCGAGGGTAATTCCCTCCCGTTCGACGATCTGCTCGATCTGGCGATGATGCGCGGACGAGCGCTGACCAGTGGCGATCGCGCATTCATCGCGGGGCGCTACCACACGCAGGTCGCCAACGTCGATCGCCGCGCGGGGCGACTGCTCGCCTTGCTCGATGAGCTCGGGCTCTCGCGCGACACCTTGCTCATCTTCAGCGCGGATCACGGCGAAGAGCTCTTCGAGCACGGAGGCTATTGCTTCCACGCCGGGTCGATCCACGAAGGCGTGCTGCGCGTGCCGTTGATCCTGCGCTGGCCGGGGCGGCTGCCCGCGGGGCGCCGCGTGAGCTCGGCGGCGAGCTTGGTCGATCTCCTGCCGACGCTGAGCGAGCTGCTCGATCTCGCCCTACCAGGCGCGGTGGATGGGCAGAGCCTGGGTTCGCTACTCGCCGAACGTGCGCCCGAACAGCCGGCACGTACGATCTTCGCCGAGATGCAAGCCGAGGGAGCGACCGACGGCGGCACCGCGCGGCCGCCATTCGATGCCGCGTATGCCGCGCGCGACGCGCGCTGGAAGCTCATCCGCAATCCGAGCGGCTACTGCCAGCGCCCGCAGCCGCTCCACCAGATGCCGAATCGCAGCTACCCCATCGAGCTCGAGGAGCTCTATGACCTCCGCAGCGATCCGCGGGAAGCGGAGAACCTGATCTCCGAGGATGGGCGTGCGCGGCGCTTCGCGCGCACGGGCCGCGCCGACGCAGCAGCGGTGCTGATCGAAGCGGCGCGATCCCGCGCTCGCCTGGCGGCAGAGCTAGAGGCCTGGCTGGCTCGGATGCAGATCTCGGGAATCCGCAGCAACGCCTCGACCAAGGTCGATACCGCGGCCGTCGCGGCGCTCGGCTATTTGAGCGGCGCTCCGCAGCGCAGCACCGAGCGGTCGATCGATCCCGGCCCGGCGTTCGCGCGCGCCGTGGGAGAAGCCGTCGCGGCGACGCGCTCGGCGCAGCTCGCCGCCGCGGCGCGCGAGGCCTTCGCGACGTCGACCGAGCGCACGGAGCTCGACGCGGCGCTCCGCGGCGCGGGCCTCTGAGCGGCTGCGCTGCCCTCGAAGCATCGGCCTCGCAGGCGTGGCGCTGCGCCTGACGGAGCTACCGCCTGTCGGCGACCGAGGCTCGCTCGTTCTTCGAGCTCGGCCGCGGAAACCATGGGTTTCGGAATCTCCATCGCGCTCGAGCCCGAGAGCGCGTATCTCTGCGCCCTGCCCGCCCCGCAGGACCGCTCGCGGTCCGGAGATGATCTGCGTTCCATGCTCTTCCTCCCCGTTTGCCTCTCCCTCGCCTTCGCTTCGGCCCTCCCCATCACCGCGCCACCTCAAGGCGAGGATTGGTCGCGCTTCCGCGGTCCCAACGGCAGCGGTAGCTCGTCGGCGACGCAGCTCCCCGAGGACCTCGATCCCAAGGGACCGCGCCTCCGTTGGCGCATCGAAGTGCCGCCTGGATACTCCTCGCCGGTGCTGAGCGGCGGAGGCCTCTTCCTCACCGCCCACGAAGACAAGCTGCTCGCGCTGCACTGCTTCGACGCCGAGACCGGTGAGAAGCGCTGGAGCGCGCCGGCGCCGAAGGAGCTCGAGAAGAAACCGCAGGGCCCGAACTCGCCCGTCTCGGCGACGCCGGTCGTCGCCGACGGCAAGGTGTTCGTCTTCTACGAGAGCCAGGGCCTCCTCGCGTACGACGCGAAGGAAGGGAAGCTCCTCTGGCAGCTCGAGCTCGGCCCGTTCACGAATCCCTACGGCATGAGCGCCTCGCCCATCGCGGTCGAGGGACGCGTGCTGCAGCTCTGCGACCAGGACGTGGGCTCCTTCCTCGTCTGCGTCGACGCCGCCGAAGGCAAGGAGCTCTGGAGAACCGCGCGCACGGGCGCCACGCACAGCTTCTCGACCCCGCTCGTGCATCGCACGGCGGAGGGCGCGTTCGAGGTGATCGTCTCCGGCGCCTACGGCGTTCGCTCGTATGCCTTGAACGATGGCAAAGAGCTCTGGCGCGCGACCGGCATGGCTTGGCAGGCGAAGTCGGTGCCGGTGCTCGGCGAGAACGAGCTCTACGTGCACTCGTGGATGGCCGACCCTAGGTCGGAGCTCAAGGTGAACTTGGAGCCCGTGCCCTGGGAAGAGGCGAAGCAGCGCTGGGACAAGGATCAGGACGGCAAGCTCTCGCGCGAGGAGACCCCCGACGCCGAGATGAAGAAGCTCTGGTTCCTCTTCGATGTCGACAAGGACAAGCTGCTCGGCGAGGAGGACTGGAAGTTCTTCCTGGCGCGCGGGACCGCGCAGAACGGGCTCTACGCGGTGAAGCTCGGCGGCAGCGGCGATGTCAGCTCGACACACGTGCGCTGGCGCTACGACCGCGGCCTGCCGAACATCCCCTCGCCGCTGCTCATCGCCGGCAAGCTCTTCGTCCTGAAGGAAGGCGGCATCCTCACCGTGCTCGACGCCGCGAAGGGCGAGATGCTCTCCGAGGAGCGCATCGAAGGCGGCATCGACAACTACTTCGCCTCGCCCGTCGCGGGCGACGGCAAGATCTACACCGCGAGCCACCAAGGCGTGCTCTGCGTGCTCTCCGCGGAGAGCCCGTGGAAGGTGCTCGACAGCGCCGAGCTCGAGGAGGAGATCTGGGCGACGCCGGCGATCGCGCCGGGCCGCCTCTACGTGCGCACGCAGAAGGCGCTCTACTGCTACGCCGGGAAGTGAGGCCCCGCCGCGCGCCGCGCGCGGACTTCGTTCACTTCGCCCAACGCGCCGGCGCCGCGGCCGCCGGCGCGAGCAACGCGCGCAGCACCATCGCCGTGCCGTAGCTCTCGCTGCGCTCGAAGACGCGGTCGTTCCATCCCAGGGAAGTCTCGCGCACTTGATAGATGCGCTCGCGCAGTCGCGCGCGGCGCTCGGCGCGCTCGGCCTCCGGCAAGAGCTCGATCGCCTGGGCCGCGTAGTGGTGCGCGTAGAAGAAGTAGTAGGGCGCGATCTGGAACGGCGGCACGTGCGTGCCGGTCTGCTTCCGTCGCTTCTCGAGCCACTCCCAATGCTCGAAGAAGGCGTCGATGGCTCGGCGCAGCTTCTCCTCGTCCGAGCGCCCGGCGAGGAAGAGCGTCGCCTCGCAGGCGCACGAGCGCCCAGCGGAGCCCTCCGGCGCTTCGAAGCCCTTGCCCGTGCGCTGCGCAGGATCGACGCCGTACTGGAACGTGCCGTTCTCGAAGCGTCCGCTGGCGAGCGCGTCGAGCGCGCGAGCGACGACCTTCTCATCGACGGCGAAGCCCTGCGCGCGCGCGGCGAAGAGCGCCTGCAGCGTCGTCGCGGTCATGAAGGTCGAGGGCTCGGGCTGCTCGCCGCGGCGCGAGTAGTTCCATCCGCCGAGCGTCTCGATCTCGCCTTCCTCGAGCAACGCGATCAGCTTCTTCGTCGCCTCTTCGATCGCGGGGCGCAAGAACTCGGGAGCGCGCTGCGTGCGCCGCAGCTCGACCAGGAACTCGAGCGCGCAAGCGTGGCCCCAGCCGCGGACGTCGTAGCCTCGGCGGAAGCCCGCGGCCAGGCGCGCATCGGGCAGGGCCTCGAGCACGAACACGAGCGCGCGCTCGACCGCCGCGCGACGCGGCGCATCCTCGGCGTAGCCGGGGATCCCGAGCAAGGTCGTCGCGATGAGCGCGGTGCCTCCCACGCGATAGCCGAGCGGGATCTCCATCCCTTCCTCGCCGCGCACGCGATAGACGCCTTCGTACGGCCACTCGCAGGGCTCTGCCTTGGGCTCGGCCAGGCTCTCCTGGCGTCGCAGGAGGAGCGCAAGTCCGTCCTTGATGCTCGCGGCATCGCGCTTCGCCGTCTCTTCATCGCCGTTCGCACGGGCGAACGCGCTCGCAGCGAAGCACGCCAGCGCGAGCGGGAGAACGAGGTCGGAGCGGGTATGGCGCCGCATGCTCAGAGTCCTCCCGGCAACGAAGCGCGGAGCTCGGACGTGATGATCTTGTCGGTGAGGTCCCACGCGGGTCCCCAGAGCTTCTTCTGGATCGTCTGCTTCATGCCGTTGGTCGATCCGGCGCTGTGCGAGCGCTGCGCCTTCGCGCGCAGCTTTTGGGTGGTCGCGATCGTCTTGTCGACGATCTTCAGAGCGCCGGCGATGTCGAGCGGCTCCTTCCCGTTCTCCAAGGAGAGGCCGGCGATCAGCGTGCGCGACTCCTCGAGGTCCAGCAGCGCGGCGCCGAGCTCTTCGTCGGCGAGCAGCGGATAAGGCGACGGACCGTTCAGCTCATGAGCGGCGGCCTGCAAGTCGAAGAGCCCATCGTAGTAGCGCTGCAGCGCGTCGTACTGCGCGCCTTGCGGCGTCGGCGGAGTCCCGTTCGTCGGTACGCGCAGGAACTCGAAGCCGAGCTCGCCTTCGCGCCCGAGGCCGGCGAAGCCCAAGCGCGCATTCAGCGGCGCCGACGGCGTCGCGATCGTCCGCGTATCGACCTGCACGAAGTTGCCCTCACCGGCTTCGCGCGCGAGGAAGAAGAGCGCAGTGCCGTTGGATTCGATGCGGAAGTCGATGCGCTCCGCCCCGGGGAAGAAGAGCGCGCCGTGGATTCCGAGATGGGTCTGCACGTACACGTTGATGCCGCGCTGCGGCGTCGAGAAGACCTGCGCGCCCAAGCCGTAGAACTCGAGAGGAGAAGGGCCGCGCGCGTCGAGCTGGAACACCGCTCGCCCTTCATGGGTGGCGTCGAAGAGCTCGGGATCGTAGACGCCGCAGGTGGTCTCGACGGCGAAGCTGCCCCAGAGGTCGTACGGCGGTCGCACGTAGCCGACGCCATTCGCTTCCGCCGTCGTGCGCATCGAGATGTAGCTGCGCTGCGCCCGGGAGCCCGGGATCTTCGCCCGAGCCGCTCCGATCCGAGCGGAAGAGCTGCCGCCCTCGGTGAAGACGATCGGACAACCGGCCAAGGCGCCGGCGAGCAACGCCAACAAGCCGCCGCGGACGAAAGAGAGAGCGTGAGAGGTGTACATCGAATCCTCCGGCGGGGACCGGCAGAGGCTATCCCCTGAGGGGCCAGCGCAGAAGCCAGGGAGGCCCCTCCTCCGTGCTTGAGAGGGCGGGGGCAGGAGCCCACAATGCCTCTCTTCCTCACCGCCCACGAGATCGCTCCGCATGACCTCGCCCGCCGCCGCAGCGCTGCTCGGCCTGCTCTCCCTGGCTCCGCAGGACCCGTCCGCGCCCGACGAAGCGCGCTTCCTCAGCGAAGTGCGCCAGCTCAGCTTCGAGGGCCGCCGCGCGGGCGAGAGCTACTTCCACCGCGAGGGTCAGCTCCTCGTCTTCCAGAGCGAACGCGAGCCGGGCAATCCCTGGTACCAGATCTACTTGCTCGATCTCGAGAGCGGCGAGACCGAGCGCATCTCGCCCGGAGTGGGCAAGACCACCTGCGCGTGGGTGCATCCGGACGGCCGTCACGTGCTCTACGCCTCGACGCACGCCGACCCGCGCTCGAAGGCGCTGCAGGACGAGGAGAACGCGTTCCGCGCGAGCGGCCAACAACGCCGCTACGCCTGGGACTACGACGAGCACTTCGAGCTCTACGCGTACGATCGCGAGAAGAAGGAGACGCGCCGGCTCACCGACGCGCGCGGCTACGACGCCGAAGGTTCCTACTCGCCCGACGGGCAGTGGATCGCGTGGTCGAGCAATCGCGCGGCCTACGCCGCGGCGTTGCCACCGGCCGAGCAGGAGCGCCTCGCGAAGGACCCCGCGTACTTCCTCGATCTCTATCTGATGCGCGCCGACGGCACGGAGCTGCGCCGCCTCACCGACGTCCCGGGCTACGACGGCGGGCCCTTCTTCAGCCCCGATGGCAAGCAGCTCTGCTTCCGGCGCTTCGCACCGGACGGCGCGACGGCGGAGATCTACACGCTCGAGCTCGAGAGCGGCCGCGAGCGGAAGCTCACCGCGCTGAACGCGATGTCGTGGGCGCCCTTCTTCCATCCGAGCCAGGAGTACTTGATCTTCACCACCAACCGCCACGGCTTCGCGAACTTCGAGCTCTATCTCGTCGATGCGCAGGGCCGTGGTGAGCCGGTGCGCGTGAGCTCGACACCGGGCTTCGATGGCTTGCCGTGCTTCACGCCCGACGGCACGGGCTTGGCCTGGACCTCGAACCGCACGGCCGATCAGACCTCGCAGATCTTCGTCGCGCGTTGGAATCACGCCGCGGCGCAGCAGGCCCTGCGCGCCACCTTCCCCTCCGAGCGCGCCGACGATCGCCGCCTCGTCGACGAGAGCGAGCGCCTGCGCTTCCTCGAGCTCGCGCCGCTGGACGAAACGCGCGGGATGCTGCTCCGCGCCTCCGACGGCGCGCCGGCCCTCGCGGCCGTCGGACGCCTCTCCGCCGGCGCAGCGCATCGAAGCCATCCGGTGTGGATCGGTGCGCGCCTCGCGAAGGACGCGCAGCAGACCGCGCTCTCGCACGACCTCTTGCTGCGCGCCGTCGAGGTCCTGCGCGCGCAGCGCGCGAGCGGCAAGCTCGCGCTCGACTTCGACGTCGTCTTCGCACTGTGGAGCGCAGGGGCGGAGGCTGTCGATCCGCGCGCGCTGATCGGCCCGGGCGGCATCGCGGCCTACATCGATCTCACCGCGCTCGAGGACTGGAGCGGCGCGGAGGTCGCGCTGCTAGGACTCGGGACCTCGACCGGCTGGAAGAGCGTCGTGGAGAAGGCGAACTCCCCCGTCGGTCTGGCGCTCCGCGCGCAAGACGCACCGCCGACGAGCGGCTTCGCCGCGCCCTTCGCGGCGGCCGAGATCCCGACCTTGGCGCTCGGCGCGAGCGGCTCCGCGCGCGCGGCGAGCGCGAGCCCCGACGACGCGGCACGCGCACGGCTCGCGCGCTTCGCGGCCTTGCTCGCGCGCGCGGCCGCGCGCGGCGCGCAGCCGCTGAAGTTCACGCGCTACGAGCGCCCGCAGGCTCCTGCCGGCGGCGGCAGGCCGTGGCTCGGCACGATCCCCGACTACGCTCCCGCCGGCATTCCCGGGCTCAAGCTCTCGGGCGTCGCCCCGGGCGGTCCCGCCGCGAAGGCCGGCCTGCAGGCGGGCGATATCGTCGTCGCGATGGGCGGCCGCGAAGTGAAGGGCATCGACGACTTCGCCGCCTGCCTCGACGCGCTGAAGATCGGCGAGCCGGTCGCGATCACCGTGGTGCGCGGCGGAGCGAAGCTGGACGTCACGGCCACGCCGACGAAGCGCGACGGCTGACGTCCGCTCGACTTCTGCCCCAGGCTGCGAGAAGACGAGCGCGCCGCGGAGCAGAGAACGACGCGAGCACCGAGCGCAGACTCGGTGCTCGCGTCATTTCGAGCTCACAGCTCGCACCGGGGCGCGAGCATCGTTCGCGAGCTCAGCGCTTCAGCGCCTCGTGCACCTTGCCGACCATCGCCGCGCCCGGGTTCTTCAGCGTCACGTCGCCGGTCTTCGTCCACTTCGCCGGGCAGACTTCGTCGCCATGCTTCGAGCAGTGGACGCTCGCGCGGAGCTTGCGGAGCAGCTCCTCGACGTTGCGCCCGACGTTCAGGAAGTTCACCTCGGCGCTCTGGAGGACGCCCTTCGGATCGATGATGAACGAGCCGCGGAGCGCGAGTCCGATGGCCTCCATGTAGACGCCGAAGAGCTTCGAGACCGCACCCGTGCGGTCGGCGCCCATCGGGTACTCGACTTTCGCGAGCTCGCCTTCGTGATCGCGCCACGCGAGGTGCGTGAACTTGGTGTCGGTGCTGACGGTGATGACCTCGGCGCCGGCGGCCTGGAAGGCCTTGTATTGATCGGCGAGCGCGGCGAACTCCGTCGCGCAGACGAAGGTGAAGTCCGCGGGATAGAAGAAGAGCACGGTCCACTTGCCGGCCTTCTTCGCCTCGGCGAGGGAGAAGGTGCCGAAGTCGCGCTTCGTGGGCAGGTAGGTCTCGAGGGTGAAGTCGGGCACGGCTTGGCCGACCTGCACCGGGCTGGTGACGTTGGTCATCGGGAATCTCCTCGAAAGGTAAAGGGACCGCGGGCTCGAGCCGGCGCGGGCGACGCCTCCTGTAGCAGCCGGGAGAGCCCCCTTCAACCGCCGGGTCTTCGCGAAGTCGGGCTCAGCCTGATCAGGAGAAGCTTGCACCCCGCTCGGCTGGGCCGACGCGCCGGGATCGGCTACTCTCGCGCGCGTTCGAGCCGAGGAGCCATGGCGCGCCGAGCCCGTTCCGAGCCCCCGCCCCCCGAAGACGAGCCCGCGTCGAACGCGAGCTCCGAAACGGATCTGCTCCGCCGCATCCTCGAGGGCACCGCGCGCGCCACGGGCGAAGAGTTCTTTCGCGCCCTCGTGCGGAACCTCGCGCTCGCGCTGCACGCCTCCCACGCCTTCGTCGCCGAGATCACGCCGCACCCCTCCCGCGTGCGGACCCTCGCATTCTTCGGCCTCGGGCGCTTCCTCGAGAACGTCGAGTACGAGGTCGCCGACACGCCCTGCGAAGAGGTCCTCCGCGGCAAGCTCTGCCTCCATCCGCGCGGCGTGCAGCGCCGCTTCCCCTCCGATCGCGCGCTGGTCGAGCTGGGCGTCGAGAGCTACCTCGGCTTCCCGCTCGTGGATGCCGCGGGCCAGGTGCTTGGGCACCTCGCCGTGATGGACACGCGCCCGCGCGGGGAGGAGACGCGCCAGCTCTCGATCTTCGAGATCTTCGCCGCGCGCGCGGCCGCCGAGCTCGAGCGTCTGCGCATGCAGGAGCGCCTCCTCGCCTCCGAGAAGCGCTTCCGCGATCTCTTCGAGGAGGCGCCGATCGGCTACGTGTACGAGGACACGCAGACCCGCTTCGTCTCGTGCAATCGCGCAGCGCTCGAGATCCTCGGGCTGCGCGCGGAAGATGTCCCGGGCACGGTGGGCCTCTCGCTCGTCGCTCCCACCGAGGAAGCGCAGCAGCGCGTGCACGACTCGCTCGCCGCGGAGCAGCGCGGCATCGAGAAGGCCAGCATCGAGCTCGAGCTGCGCCGCAAGGCCGACGGCAAGCCGGTCTGGATCCAGCGCTTCTCGCGCCCCGAGCCGGACGGCAAGCACACGCGCACGATGCTGGTCGACATCACCTCGCGCGTCGTCGCGGAGCGCGAGCGCAATCGCCTGCGTCATCAGAACAGCTATCTGCGCGAGGAGCTGCGCAGCGAGCGCGACTTCGAGGACATCATCGGCAGCTCGCCCCCGCTGCAGGATTCCCTCTCGAAGCTGCGCCGCGTGGCGCCCACGGACTCCACCGTGCTGCTACTCGGCGAGACCGGCACCGGCAAGGAGCTCCTCGCGCGCGCGCTGCACCAGCTCTCGCGCCGCAAGGACGGTCCGCTCGTGAAGCTGAACTGCGCCGCGCTCCCCGCGGGGCTAATCGAGAGCGAGCTCTTCGGCCACGAGAAGGGCGCCTTCACCGGTGCCACCGAGCGCAGGGTCGGGCGCTTCGCGCTCGCCGATGGCGGGACGATCTTCCTCGACGAGATCGGCGACGTGCCGCTCGACGTCCAGGTGCGTCTCCTGCGGGTGCTGCAGGAGCAGGAGTTCGAGCCGGTGGGCTCTTCGAAGACGATGAAGGTCGATGTCCGCGTCGTCGCCGCGACGCATCGCGACCTCACGCGCGAGGTCGCCGCCGGGCGCTTCCGCTCCGACCTCTACTACCGTCTCGCGGTCTTCCCGATCGCGGTGCCGCCGCTCCGCGAGCGGCGCGGCGACGTCGCTCCTCTCACTCGCTACTTCGCCTCGCGCTACGCGGCGAAGCTCGGGAAGTCGATCGAGCGCATCGCCCCCTCCACGCTCGAGCTCCTCGAGCGCTACGCGTGGCCGGGCAACATCCGCGAGCTCATGAACCTGATCGAGCGCGCGGTGATCCTCTGCGCCGGTGCGGAGCTCGAGATCGATCCGGCGCACTTGCGCGCGCTCCCTCCGGCGACGGCCTCGACCGACATCCCACCCGCGGTCGCCCTGACGGCGGAGGAGAACGAGCGCCGCCATCTCGCCGCCGCTCTCGCCGCTGCCGCGTGGGTGATCGAAGGGCCGCGAGGCGCGGCGCGCGCGCTCGGGCTCCACCCGAACACGCTGCGGAGCCGCATGAAGCGCTTCGGCCTCGCGCGCCCCCACGAATCCTCGTAGCGCCCCGCGAGCCTTCGTGGCACCGACGCGCGCGGGCCGCGCCGGTCGCCGCGCGCGAAGTTCTTCGCCGCTCACGAGTTGCAGCGATCCCGGAGGTGCTCCTCGGCGCTGGCACCCGGCTTGCTTCGCGGCGCATCCCGTCCCGCGACGGAGGCCGCCTCATGCTGAAGATCACGCTCGTACCCGGGGCAGACGAATGCGCCATCCGCCTCGAGGGTCGTTTCGTCTCTGCCGCCGCGCCGCTGCTCGAAGAGTCGTGCCGCGACGCGGAGCAACGAAGTCTTCGCCTGCACTTCGAGCTCGCCGGTCTCCGCCATCTCGATCCCGCGAGCGCGCACGTGATCGCCGCGCGGCTGCGCGTCGGCGCCACGACCAGCGGGGCTTCGCCGTTCGTGCGGGAAATGCTGGAGGAAGCGCAATGACGAGGTCCGCGAGCTTCGAAGCTGCGCTACGCAGGGAAGCGGGGCACATGCTGGCCCTCGCCCGCCGCTTGCTCGGCGTCGAGCAGGAAGCGCGCGCGTGCACCTACGACGCGTGCCTCGCCGCGGCGCGATCGTGGAACGGCGCGGGCGAGGAGAGCGAGTGCGACGCGCGCGCATTCCTCCGCGTGACGGCGCGGCTCGCGCTGGAGCGCCTGCGTGCGCGCCCGCCGCAGGGCGAGGAGGAGATCCGCGCGCTCCTCCCGCGCTTCCGACGCGATGGACATCGCGCGCCGCGCGGCGCGGCCAGCCGCAGCCTCGCGGCGAGCGCGGCCCTGCTGCCGATCCTCGATCCGCGCAGCGAAGTGCAGGCCTGCATCGACCGCCTGCCGCGGCGCTATCGCGAAGCCCTGCTGCTCTGCGATGTCGAGCGCTTCGAGGAGCGCGATGCCGCGGAGCTGCTCGCGCTCTCCTCGGCGCGGCTGCGCTCGATCCTCCACGGCGCGCGGCTCGCGCTGCTGGAGATGCTGCAACGCGAGGAGCTCGTATGATGGCCGCGCCCACCGCGCGTGGAAGCGCGGGCGAGGAGGAGCGATGGCCAGGGCTCGCCAGGTTCCCGCGGAGCGCAGCGGCGCGAGCGCGCTCGAGTTCCATCCGCTCGATCGCGAGCGCTGGTCCGACTTCGAGGCGCTCTTCGGTGCGAAGGGCGCCTGCGGCGGATGTTGGTGCATGACACCGCGTCTGCGCGCACGTGAGTTCGACGCGCAGAAGGGCGAAGGCAATCGCCGCGCGATGCGCGCCCTGGTCGAGTCCGGTCCTCCGCCCGGCTTGCTCGGCTACCGCGCGGGACGTCCGGTCGTGTGGATCTCGGTCGAGCCGCGCGAGCGCTTCGTGCGCCTCGCGACCTCGCGCGTGCTCGCTCCGATCGACGAGCGCCCCGTCTGGTCGATCACCTGCTTCTTCGTCGCGAAGGAGGAACGCGGGCGCGGCGCGATGACACGCGCGCTGCACGCCGCGGCCGAG
>JAEUHW010000015.1 GCA_016793245.1 Planctomycetota bacterium | reverse complement strand
TGATCGCCGATCACCTGCCGTTCATGAATCGCTTCCCCGAGCGCGCGCTGATCTGGAACGTGCTCTGGAAGACCGGGATCTATCTGCTCGCGACCGCGGTAGTGCGGCATCTCGAGCAGTGGGTGCATCGCGCGATCGAGCTCGGCAGCGCTTCCGCCGGTCACGCCGCGGCGCTCGAGGAGGCCAGCGGGCCGCGCTTCTGGGCCGTGCAGATCTGGCTGGTCGTGCTCTTCTTCGGCTACACGCTGGTGCGCGAGCTCCTGCGCGCGCTCGGGCGCGAACAGCTCTTGCGCCTGATCTTCCTGCCGCCGTCGAGGCGCTGAGCGCAGAGGCGCGCGGCCGATGCACCTGCTGGCGATCTTCCTCGGGCTCGTGTTCGCCTGGAGCTTGGTCTCGAAGCGCTTCGAGCGCTCGGTGCTCACGGCCCCGATCGCCTTCACCGGCGCGGGGATCCTGTTCGCGTTGCTCGCTCCCGAAGGCGAGCTGTCGCGTGCGAGTCAGGAGCAGCTCCTCCGCATCGCCGAGATCGGCCTCGTGCTCCTGCTCTTCGCCGACGCGAGCCACGCCGATCTGCGCGTGCTGCGCACGAGCAAGAGCCTGCCGCTGCGCCTCCTCTCGATCGGCATGCCGCTCACGATCGCGTTCGGCGTGATTGGAGCGCTGCTGCTCTTCCCGGGCATGTCGCTCTGGGAGGCGGGGATCCTCGCCGCGATCTTGGCACCCACGGATGCTGGCCTCGGCCAGGTGATCGTGAACCATCCGCGCGTGCCGGCGAAGGTCCGCCAAGCGCTGAACGTGGAGGCCGGGCTGAACGACGGCCTCGCGGTGCCTTTCCTGCTCTTCTTCATGGCGGTCTTGGCTCCGCGGCTCGGCGATGGTTCCGCGACCACCGACCCCTCACTGCTCGCGTTGATGTGGGAGCAGCTCGGCTTGGGCGCGCTGCTCGGCCTCGCGATCGGCTGGGGCGGCGGCAAGCTCCTGGCAATCGCGCATCGCCGCGGCTCGATCGCTGCTCCCTGGCAGCCCCTCGGTATCGTCGTGCTGCCCTTGCTCTGCCTGCTCGCCTCGGAAGAGCTCCGCGCGAGCATGTTCATCGCCGCGTTCGCCGCCGGCCTCGCGGTGCAGATCGGCTACGAGCACGCGCCGAAGCATGCCGTCGAGTTCACCGAGAGCTGGGGGCAGCTCTTCAATCTCTCGGTGTTCTTCCTGTTCGGGCTCGTGGCTCCGCTGGCGGTGCCGCACCTCGCGCTGCGCCACGTGGCGTACGCGCTCGCGAGCCTCACCGTCGTGCGCATGCTGCCCGTGGCCGCGGCGCTCCTCGGCGCCCGCTTCGACCGCTCGACGATCCTCTTCGCAGGTTGGTTCGGGCCCCGCGGGCTCGCCTCCATCGTCCTCGGGCTCGTCTATGTCGAGCAGCATCTGCACACCAGCAGCCAATACGAGTTACGCCTCGCGGTGATCGCCACCGTGCTCCTCAGCATCTTCCTGCACGGCATCACGGCAGCTCCCGGCACCGCGCTCTACGCGCGCCGCGTCCGGCAGCTCCCGCCCGAGGCCCCAGAGCGGGCGGAGACCTGAGGGCGGAGTTATCCGTGCGCTGCTCGTGGTGGTGCTTCCCGTTCCGGGCTAGCATCCACGAGACCTGCTCGAACCACGTTCGCTGGAGCTCGTCTCTCCGATGCATCGCCGATCCCCGCTCGCTCCTTCTCTCTCACTCTGGCTCGCGCTGCCGCTGCTCTCCGCGGTCAGCACCGGGCTCGGTCGCGCTCAAGTCGCGTGGCAATACCCCGCCACCCGCAAGGTCGAGCAGATCGACGTCTACCACGGGACGAAGGTCGCCGATCCGTATCGCTGGCTCGAGGACGATCGCTCGGCGGAGACCGCGGCCTGGGTCGAAGCGCAGAACGCGGTGAGCTTCGGCTACCTCGAGAAGCTGCCGTATCGCCGCCCGCTGCAAGCGCGGCTCGAAGCGCTCTTCGATCACCCGCGCTTCTCCGCGCCCTCGCGGAAGGGCCCCTACGTCTTTTTCTCGAAGAACGACGGCCTGCAGAACCAGAGCGTGCTCTTCGTGCAGAAGGGCTACGACGGCGAGCCGGAAGTGCTGATCGATCCGAATACCTGGTCGGACGATGGCACGGTGCGGCTCACGACGACCGCGGCGTCGAAGGACGCGCGTTACTTCGCCTACGGCATCTCGAAGAGCGGCTCCGACTGGCAGGAGTACCGCGTCCTCGAGCTCGCGACGAAGAAGCTGCTCGACGATCGCATCGAGTGGGTGAAGGTCTCCGGGCTCGCGTGGTACGGCGACGGCTTCTTCTACAGCCGCTACCCCGCGCCGAAGCCCGGCGAGGAGCTCTCCTCGAAGAACGTCGACCACCGCGTCTACTACCACCGCATCGGGACGCCGCAGAGCGCGGACCAGCTCGTCTACAGCGATGAGCAGCACCCGCAGCGCTTCCACATGTTGTCGACGACCGACGACGAGCGCTTCGCGGTGCTCAGCATCTCGGATCGCGGCACGGGCAAGATGGGGAACTCGCTCTTCGTGCGCGACCTCGCGCAAGACGGGACGAGCTTTCAGCCGATCGTGGCGGAGATCGGCGACGATCGCTTCCAGGTGATCGACCATGTCGACGGCAAGCTGCTGGTGCGGACCGAGCGCGGCGCGCCGAAGGGCCGCGTCGTGCGCATCGATCCTCAGCGCACCGAGGAGCAGGCCTGGGAGGTCGTGATCGCCGAGAAGACAACGCCGCTGCAAGGGGTCGCGAGCGCGGGCGGCAAGCTCTTCGCGGTCTATTCGAAGGACGTGACGTCTCGCGTGCACGTCCACGCGCGCGACGGTGCGTTCGAGCGCGAGATCGCGCTGCCTGGCCTCGGCTCCGCGACGGGCTTCGGCGGCAACCCCGACGACGAGGCCGTCTTCTACACCTTCACCTCGTTCACCTACGCGCCGACGATCTTCCGCTACACGATCGCCTCCGCGCAGAGCGCGGTCTTCCGCAGCGTAGCCATCCCCGGCTTCGACCCCGCGGCCTACGAGACGCAGCAGGTCTTCTACGCGAGCAAGGACGGGACGAAGATCCCGATGTTCCTCGTGCACAAGAAGGGCTTGGCGCGCGACGGCGCGAACCCGACGCTGCTCTACGGCTACGGCGGCTTCAACATCTCGCAGACGCCGAGCTTCAGCGCGCTGCGCTTGGCGCTCCTCGAGCAGGGCTTCGTCTACGCGGTGATGAACCTGCGCGGCGGCGGCGAGTACGGCGAGGAGTGGCACCAGGCCGGCACCAAGCTCCGGAAGCAGAACGTCTTCGACGACTGCATCGCCGCGGCCGAGTGGCTCATCGCGAGCAAGATCACTTCGCCGTCGAAGCTCGCGCTGCAAGGCGGCTCGAACGGCGGCCTGCTGGTGGGGGCGGTGATCAACCAGCGCCCCGAGCTCTTCGCCGCCGCGATCCCGCAGGTGGGAGTGATGGATATGCTGCGCTTCCAGAAGTTCACCATCGGGTGGAACTGGATCGCGGACTACGGCTCGAGCGACGATCCGGCGGAGTTCAAGGCGCTCTACGCGTACTCGCCGCTGCACAACATCCGCGCCGGCGTCGACTATCCCGCGACCTTGATCACGACGGCCGACCACGACGATCGCGTCGTTCCCGCGCACTCGTTCAAGTACGCGGCGGCGCTGCAGGAGCAGGCCGCGAAGAAGCGCCCCGCGCTGATCCGCATCGAGACGAAGTCGGGTCACGGCGCGAGCAGCACGAAGAAACAGATCGAGACCACGGCCGACGTCTACGCGTTCCTCTTCGCGAACTTGGGTGTCTCTCCGCGCGGTCTTGGCGACGCGGCGAGTCCGAAGCGTTGAGCGCCGAGCCCGGAGCAGAGGCGATGAAGGAAGCGCCGCCCGAGATCGCACGCACGACGCTGGTCGTTCTCGCGCTCGGCGCGCTGATCCTGGGCTCGCTCTGGATCCTGCGGCCGTTCCTCGCGCCGGGGATCTGGGCGACGACGATCGCGGTGAGCACCTGGCCGCTCTTGCTCGCGTTCGAACGCCGGTTGGGCGGCTCGCGACGTCTCGCGACCGCGGCGATGACCGTGGGATTGCTGCTGGTGCTGATCCTGCCTGTCGCTTCGGCGGTGCTCGTCGTCGTCGGCGAATCCGATCGCTTCGGTGCTTGGAGCGACGAGCTGCGCGCGAGCGGCTTGCCGCGGCCACCGGAGTTCGTCCGCGGCATCCCCGGCGTCGGAGCGTCGCTGGCGGATCAGTGGGAGAAGATCGCCGCGGGCGGGCCCGAGGGGCTCGCGGCGCACCTGACGCCGTTCGCGGACGAGGGCGCGCGCTGGCTGCTCGCGCAGATCGGCCAGGTCGGCACGCTGGTGCTGCAGTTCCTCATCACGGTGATCCTCGCGGCGCTGCTCTTCGCGCGCGGCGAAGTCGCGGCGGAAGGCGTCCTGCGCTTCGGACGGCGCCTCGCGGGAGAGCGCGGCGAAGTCGCGGTGCGCCTCGCCGCGAGCGCCACGCGCGCGGTGGCTCTGGGCGTCGGCATCACGGCGCTGTTGCAGTCTGCGTTCGGCGGGATCGGCCTGCTCATCGCCGGCGTCCCGTTCGCCGGCTTGCTCACCGCGTTGATGCTGCTCCTCTGCGTCGCGCAGCTCGGCCCGACCCTCGTGCTCGCCCCCGCGACGGTCTGGCTCTATTGGAAGGTCGGCGCCGGCTGGGGCACGTTCCTCCTCGTATGGACCCTCGTCGCCGGCACGATGGACAACGTGATCCGCCCCGTGCTGATCAAGCGCGGCGCCGATCTTCCGCTGCTCCTCATCTTCGCCGGCGTGATCGGCGGCCTCCTTTCCTTCGGCCTGATCGGCCTCTTCGTCGGCCCGGTGATCCTGGCGGTGAGCTACCGCCTCCTCACCGGCTGGATCTCCGAGCCGATCAAATAGGGGCCAGGCCCCGAATTGATCGACGGGGCGGAGATCAGCGCGGGGCGATGAGAATGCGGCAGGCCTGACCGGGCCAGAGGCCGCTCACGCCGTCGCCGAGATCGAGCCAGAGGCCGACGCGCGGCGGGGTCGCGCGCAGCGCCGGTTCTACCAGGACGACGCGGCCTTCGAAGCTGCGCTCTCCGCGCGGAGCGCCTTCGACGATGGGCTGGACGCGCGCGATGCCGGCCTTCTGGATCCCCGGGATCTGATCGGACGGAACTTCGCAGTAGACCCGCAGGCGCTGCAGATCGATGAGCTCGAGCACGGGGCCTTCGCCGCTGCGCTCGCCGGGCTGGAGATGCACGGCGGCGACGACGCCGGCGAACGGGGCTCGGAGCAGCGTGGCATCGAGGGCGACGCGCGCGAGCTCGAGCTCGACCTCGGCGCGCGTGACGCGGAGACGCGCTTCTTCGATCGCGCCTTCCAGCGCGAGGATCTCGGTTTCCTTCTCCTGCAGCTCGACTTCGAGCTTCAGCACTTCGATCTGCGTCACGCGACCGGAGTCGACTTGCCCGCGCAGGAGGTCGAAGTTGCGGCGCAGGAGCTCCAGGTTCTCGCTCTCGCGGCGATAGGACATCTCGCTTCTCGACTGCGCGCGTTGCTCGAGCGCGAGATCGACCTCCGCGCGGCGCGCTTCGAGCGCCAACGCGGTATCGACGAACGAGGCCACGACCTCGCCCGCTTCGACGGTGGCGCCGAGCTCCGCGCGCTGCGCGAGGACCAAGCCCTTCGGCGCGGAGAGCGCTGCCGCTTTCGCGGCGCGCGCGACGCCGGTCAGCTCGAGCGGCTTCGCGGCGGGATCCTGCGGAACGGCGAGCGCGAGC
>JAEUHW010000004.1 GCA_016793245.1 Planctomycetota bacterium | reverse complement strand
GTATCGGGGGCCGCGCCGTCCACGTCGATCGCGGTGAAGTGGAGCACTTGATCCAGCGCGACGCCGCGGAGCACGAGTTCGCGGCCTTCCACGGCGTGCGTGGTCGCGGTTCGCAGACGCCAGCGGCGCAGGCTCTCGGGCGTCTGCCGCGGCAGCGCGCGGGCCTCGATGCGCACGCGGCGCTGCGAGGGCTCGCCGCGGAGATGCAGCCGCACCGCGCCGCACGCGGGGACGACGAGGCGGAGCTCTTCCGTCGGCAGCGCGCGTGGATCGAAGTCGAGGCGCGGCATGCGGAGTGCGAGCCCGGAGGGTGCCACGAAGAAGCTCGGCTCGGAGCGGTCGATCGGCGCACGAGACGTGCTCTCTGCGCTCAGGCGCGCCGCGAGAGCTGCGGCGAGCTCCGCGACCTCGGGGAAGCGCACGCGACCCTCTGCATCGCTGAGCTGCATCTCGGAGAGGACGAGCTGCTCGTCGAGAGCGGTGCCCCACGCGGTGCCGAGCGCGAGCGGGAACTCGGCGCGGGGACGCTCGCGCGCGTCGAGGACCTGCACGGCGAGGTGGGGTAAGGCGATCCCGTGCGCATGACGCTCCGCCTCGGGCGCGCTCGGGTCCGACGCTTCTGCCTCCGTGCGTGCGATGCTTCCTTGGGCGCGGCTCGCTGTGTCACTCGCCAGCGAGGAGCCATTCGCCGCGGCGATCGAGACGGCTCGCTCCTCCGCCGACGATCTCGCGCCGGGGAACGACGCCAACACCCACCAAGCCGCGCCGCTGAGCAACACCACCGCGGCCGCCGCCGCGCCGAACGACTTGGTACTCATCCACCACGCTCCGCAAGCGATCCATCCCGGAGCGGATCGCGCTCCCGGTTCCACGCCGAGCCGCGTACGCAGCTCCGCGAGCGCGCGGTGCAGCCGCATCCGCGCGGCGCCTTCCGCGATGCCGAGCTCGTCGGCGATCTCGCGCGTCGTGCGCTCTTCGTAGTAGCGCCAGAGGATGAGCTCGCGGTGCGGCTCGGGCAGCGCGCGCACGACGCGCAGCAGATGCTCCTGCTGCTCGAGCGCGATCAGCGCCTCCACGCACGAGGGCTGCGCTTCGTCGCGCGCGACGAAGCGCTCGCGTCGCGCGGCACGAGCTGCCCCGCGGCGCTGCTGCGCGAAGAGCTTTCGCAGGACGCTCGCGAGCCAAGGTCGGAGCGAGCCGCGTTCTTCGGGACGCGCGCGCAGCGCCGCGAGCCAGGTCCTCTGCGCGAGATCGTCGGCTTCGGCGCCCGGCGCGGAGAGGCTCTGCGCCAGTCGGCGCAGCCAGAGCTCGTGCGCGCGAATCCGCTCGGGGGAGATTTCCTGCGAGAGGCGATCCATGACGCGCTCATCTTCCCGCGCCGCGCTCCGCGTCACACCGCGTGCTGGATTTCCTGCGCCGAACGTGGCGGCTCGTTCCCCCGGAGCGGGCGTTCCTCGCGCCTAGCGGCGCAGGGCATGGGGCTCGGCGATCCGCGTGTCGCTCGGGAGCTCGTTCGAGATGTTCACGGTCGCTGTCTTGGGAGGTGGAGCCGCCGGCATCGGGGCAGCTCGTCGATTGCTGCAAGCGGGAGCGCGCGTGCTCCTCTTCGATCCAGCCGCGCAGCTCGGGGGGAACTGCGTCGGGCTCCGCGTCGCCGATGCGCACGGCGAGCCCGTCGAGATCGATGTCGGGGTCAGCGACTTCAATGCCGCGACCTTCCGCGAGTTCTCGGCCCTGCTCGCCGAGCTCGGGCTCGAGACGCAGCCGATCGGCGCCGACGCGCACTTCGCGACGCTCGGCGGCGAGACGCTCGCGGCGGTGCAGAACGGCGTCTTCACCGTTCGTCCGCGGCTTCGCGGCGCCGATCGACTCGAAGACGAAGTGCGCGCGTTCCGCGAGCGCGCCATCGAAGCGCTCGAAGATCCGCGCTTCGCGAACGGGACGCTCGCCGACTACCTGGCCCATCACGGCTGCTCGCCCGCGTTCCGCGACGCGGTTCTGCTGCCGCGGGCGATGGGTTGCTTCCCGATGCCGAACGCCGCACCCGAGCACCATGAGCTGCGCGCGTTGCTGCGCTTCTGGCAGGTGCATGGCCTCGTGAGCAGGGCGCCAAGCGATCGACGCTGCGTGGTCGGCGGCATGCACCGCTATCCGCGGGCCTTCGCGCGCTGGTTCGAGAGCTCGGGCGGCGAGCTCCATCTGCGAACCCGCGTGCGGAGCCTCGCCCGCGATCGGCGCTGCGTGCGTCTCGTCACCCAGGACGACGCAGGCCGCTCGCGCATGCTGCACGTCGATGACGTCGTGCTCGCGTGCGCACCTCTCGCGGCGCTCGAAATGCTGGGAGATGCCTGCGCCGCCGAGATCCGATCGCTCGCCGCGATCCCCATGCAGCGAGCGCGCGTCGTCGTGCATCGCGATCCGCGCCTCCTCGGCGCCGATCCCAGCGTGTGGGGGGCCTATCACTACGTGGCGCCGGAAGGCGCGCTGCCCGCCGTCCGCCCAACGATCACCTTCCATCCGCAGCGCCTCGCGCGCCTGCCCGAATCCTGCGCCGGCATCGCGGTCTCGATGAACCCGCACGTCGAGCCAGTGACGTCGCTCGTGCTCGCGGAGCGGAGCTTCCTGCACCCGGTCGGCGGGGCGCGCGCCGAGCGTGCGGCCGCGGCGCTGCTCGAGCTGCAAGGCGCGCGACGTACGTGGTTCGCGGGCGCGCATCTCCGCGCGCCCTACGTACACGAGCCCGCGTTGCGGAGCGGCATCGCGGCGGCGGAGGGGATCCTCGCGCGCGTCTCGGGTGCGGCACCCGCGCTCGCGCGCGGCGCGTGAACTCCGCCCGCGCCGCTGCGTTCGCGCGACTCATGTCGCGCCGCCACGCCTCCCTCGCCTTCTTCGTCTACGCCCTCGTCGTCGCCGGCAGCGGTCTGCTCCGCTACTTGCTCACCGGCAGCGGCACGACCGGCCTCTGGTTCGGGCTCGTCATGGGCGCGCTCGCCCTCGGCTCGAGCGTCGCTCTCGCGCGCAGCGCGCGGGGCCTCGCGTACCTCCCCGGCGCGCTGGCGCTCGCGCTCGTCGGTGGCTGGTTCGCGTACGAGTGCTTCGTGCGGAACGGCTTCGCGCAGGCCGAGCTGCGTCAGCTCGCGATCCTTTCACTCACGATCGTGCTCGCGCTCGGGCTGCTCTGGCCCCGAGCGCGAGGAGCGCATCGTTCCGCCTAGGTCCGCTGCGCGTTCAGCGCGCCGCTTCGACCTGATCCCGCTCGCGCTTCCGCGCCTTCTCGTCGAGCAGGCGCTTCCTGAGCCGCACCGAGCTCGGCGTGATCTCGACCATCTCGTCGTCCTCGATGTACTCGAGGGCTTCCTCGACGCCCATCAGGCGCGCGGCGGCGAGGCGCACGGTGGCTTCCTTGGTCGCCGAGCGGACGTTGGTCAGCTTCTTCAGGCGGCAGACGTTGACCACGAGGTCGCCGTCCTTGCAGTTCTCGCCGGTGATCATGCCCGTGTAGACCGGATCGCCGGGCTGGATGAAGAAGGTGCCGCGGTCGGCGAGGCCTTCCAGCGCGTAGGTGGTGACCTGGCCCGGCTCGGAGGCGACGAGGACGCCGTTCTGGCGGCGCGAGAAGGAGCCGCGGTCGGGCTCGTAGGAGCGGAAGACGTGGTGGAGGATCGCCTCGCCTTGCGAGAGCGAGAGCAGCGCGGTGCGCGCGCCGATCAAGCCGCGTGAGGGGATCTTGAACTCGAGCTCCTGCATGGAGCCCTTCGTGCGCATCTCGACCATCTCGCCGCGACGGCGACCGAGGAACTCGATCACGCGGCCGACGGCGAAGTCCGGCGTCTCGACGATGGCCGTCTCGATCGGCTCGCAGCGCACCCCGTCGATCTCCTTCAAGATCACGCGCGGCTTGCCGACGACGAACTCGAAGCCCTCGCGGCGCATGTTCTCGATCAGGATGCCGAGGTGGAGGAGACCGCGGCCCGAGACGCGGTATTGATCGCTCTTCTCGGTCTGCTCGACGCGCAGCGCCGCATCGGCGAGAGCGGCCTTGTCGATGCGGCCCTGGATCTGGCGCGAGGTGACGTACTTGCCCTCGCGGCCGGCGAGCGGCCCGTCGTTGACGCCGAAGATCATCGAGATCGTCGGCTCGTCGATCAGGATCGGCGGCAGCGACCACGTGGTCGTCGGGTCGCCGAGGCCGTCGCCGATGTTGATGTCGTCGAAGCCCGAGATCGCGGCGATACCGCCTGCCTGGACCTCGTTGGTCGGCACGCGCTTCAGGTCCTCGAAGGTGAAGAGCTGGCGCACGGTCGCGTTGCTCTGGCGACCGTCTTGGCGGCGGTGCATCAGCTTGTCGCCGACGCGGAGATAGCCCGAGCGCACGCGGCCGATGCCGATGCGCCCAACGAACTCGTCGTAGTCGAGCGTCGCGACCTGGAAGAGCGTCGGACCCTTCGGGTCGTCCTTCGGGGCCGGGATGTGCTGCAGGATCGCGTCCATCAGCGGCACGAGATCGTCGCTGAGGTTATCCGGCGTGAGGCCGGCCTTGCCTTCGCGACCCGAGGCGTAGACCACGGGGAAGTCGAGCGCTTGGTCGTCGGCCTCGAGGGCGACGAAGAGGTCGAAGACCTCGTTCAGGACCTCGCCCGGACGGCGGTCCGGGCGGTCCATCTTGTTCACGACGACGATCGGCTTCAGCTTGTTCTGGAAGGCCTTCTGCAGCACGAAGCGCGTCTGCGGCATCGGGCCTTCGAAGCTGTCCACCAGCAGGAGCACGCCGTCGGCCATGAGCAGCGTGCGCTCGACCTCGCCGCCGAAGTCGGCGTGGCCGGGCGTGTCGACGATGTTGATGCGAACCCCGCGCCACATCACCGAGGTGTTCTTGGCGAGGATCGTGATGCCGCGTTCGCGCTCGATGGAGTTGCTGTCCATCGCGCACTCGGCGACCTTCTGGTTGCTGCGGAAGGTCCCCGCGGTCTTGAACAGCGCGTCGACGAGCGTGGTCTTGCCGTGGTCGACGTGGGCGATGATGGCGACGTTGCGAATCTCTTGCATGGAAGCGGTTGCCGTTAGCTGCGCGCAGCGATGAGTCGGTCGAGCTCGGCCTTCAGATGGTCGAGGACTTGGTCGTAGGGGAAGGAACCGAGCGATTCGTCTTTGCGCTTCAGGTTCACGGTCTTCGGGCCGCACCAGAGGCCGAGATCGGCGTCATCGGTCTCGCCGGGGCCGTTCACACGGCAACCCATCACGGCGATGGTGAGCTTCTTCTCGGCGGCGTAGCGCGTGAGCTCCTTCACCTGCTGCGCGAGCTCGACGAACGCTTCGTTCTCGACGCGCGAGCAGGAGGGGCAGGAGATGATGTTCAGGCCCTTGCCGAAGTTCGGCGGCACGGAGCGGAAGCGCCCGGCGGCGACGTCTTCGATGATCGCGCGGCCGACCTCGATCTCCTCTTGCTTGCGCGGGTTCGGCACGGTGAGCGAGACGCGGAGCGTGTCGCCGATGCCGCGCGCGAGCAGCTGCTCGAAGGCGATGCGGGTCTTGATGATGCCGTCGGGCGGGAGGCCCGCCTCGGTGACACCGAGATGGATCGGCACGTCGGGCCGCAGCGCGGCGAAGCGCGTGTTGCCCTCGATCACCTTCTGCGGATCGGAGTCCTTCAGCGAGACGCAGTAGTCGCGGAAGCCCAGGCGATCCAGGATCTCGCAGTGCGCGACGGCGCTCGCGACCATCGCGCCGAGCTGATCGCCCGGATGCGCTTCGAGGAACGCCGGAGCGACGCTGCCGCAGTTCACGCCGACGCGCAGCGCCAAGCCGTGTTGCGTCGCGATGCCGGCGAGGAAGGCCACCTTCTCCTCGACGCTCTTCTCGCGCTCGTGGTGGTGCAGGTGGCCGGGGTTGTAGCGCATCTTGTTGACGAAGGGCGCTACCCGCTCGGCGAGGCGGTAGTTCTCCTGCAGGTCGACCGAGAGCACGGCCTCCGGGCAGCGGCGGCGGATCTCGATCAGCGCCTCGGCGTCGGCGTTGTTGTCGATCGCGATGCGCACCACGTCGGCGCCGGCGGCGACGAGGGCGCGCACCTGGGCCGTGGTGGCTTCGATGTCCTGCGTGCGTGTCGCGGTCATCGACTGCACGGCGATGCGGTTCGAGCCCCCGATCTTCAGGGGACCGATGCGGATCTCGCGGGTCTTGCGCGGGGGCAGCATGGGCAGAGTGGTAGCGTCCGGCGGCGGAAAAGGGCCGAGATGCTAGCCGCTCGCTGTCCGGCTGGGAACGCGCGAGCGGGAACGCGGGCGAACGAGGGCTCGCCGACGCGGCGCTTCGCGCTCAGAACACGAGGGTGACGCGGTCCTCGTTCCCGAGGTGAATCGTCACCGTCGCGGGATCGAAGAGCAGGCCCTGGCCGAAGATCTGCGCGCCCGCCAGGAAGGGATCCGCGGGCGTCGGCAGGCTGCCGGTGGCGCGCCCGCCGACGATCGGCTGTGCGTTCGGCAGCGCGAGGAAGAAGGCCGTGAGGTCGAGGACGAGGAAGCCCTGGGCCAACGAGGGGAGGGCGACACCGCTCGGCAGATGCGGCAGGTAGGAATGCCAGCCGATGGCGAGCCAGCCCTCGGGGCCGCGCAGCTCGACCACGAGGGGCGAGCCCAAGCGGAGCTCGAAGGGCGCGTGACCGGCATAGCCGAAGGGCGCCTCCACGGCGAGGCCGATTCTCCCGCGGTCGTTCGCTCCGGCCAGCGGGGAGAGCGCCGCGACGAGGAGAGTGCTCGAGCGCCCGGTCGCGGGATCGCCCACGGCGAGCTCGAGCCGCGCGTCGAAGCCGCCGCCGGCGTCGTCGTCGCGGCCGAGGGAGAGACCGCTCGCGAGATCGAACGCCAGGAGCTCCGGGTCGACCGTGCCGATCGGAGCGCAGACCGGGGCGAAGGGATAGCCGCGGAGGATCGGCCCGCTCGAGAGCGGCACCCAGGTCTGGGTCGCGTGATCGAAGAGCTCGAGCGCTAGATCGGAGCGCAGCAGCAGCTCCTCGGAGCCTCCGGCGTTGCCGGGGGTCGGCTGCGCGCCGGCGCCGTTCCGATAGAGCTCGACCTCGGCGTCGAGGGCCTGGATGGCACTCCCCCCTCCGGGCGGCAGCAACGTCGAGACATCGAACTCGAGCAAGTCCCAATGCTCGGCGCTCGGGCCGTGCGCCGGGGTGTCGTAGTCCTCGCGCCGCGCGCGCGCGTAGATGCCGTCGTTCGCTCCGAGATCGACGGCCGCCGTGCTCTGGAAGGAGACCCCGCTCGGGCCGCGGAAACGCGCGGCATCCGGGCCGAGGCGCAGGTCCTTCGCCGTGATCTGGACCGCGCTCGCGCCGAGGTCGAGGTCGAGCTGGGCGAAGTCGTAGTAATGGTGCGCGTCCCAGATGCTCTCGTCCCAGCACGCTTCCCAGCGCAGGCGCAGCAGGAGCTGCCCTTGGGGCCCGACGGCGCCGCCGGGCAGCGGGCCGGCGAGCGCGGCGCGGATCGGGCCGGGGTGCTGCGCCGATGGTGCGCGCCAGAGCGCCGCGGTGTTGCTGCCGCGCCAAGCGGTCGGCGATCGCGGAGCGGCGCTCGCGCGGAGCGCGAGCGGACTGCCTGCCTCGAGGAGGAAGCCGTGCGCCGGCGTCGCGGGATCGAGCGCGGCGGTGGCTTCGTCCGCGGCGCTCGCGCTCGACTGCGGGATCGGGTGGCAGGCGAGGGTCAGCTCGACGCGATCTTCGAAGGGCATCACGTCGCCGAGCGCATCCCAAGTTCCGCTCGTCTGGCGCCGGAGCTCGACACGCCGCGCGAAGACGTTCGCCTCCTCCGAGGAGTCATCGAAGCTCGGCGGCGCGCTCGCCCCGGTGATCGTCGCGTTGCCGGCGAAGTACCACTCGGCGAAGAAGCGCAGCGCCGTGAGCTGCGAGCCGCTCACGCCCAGGGCGGCGAGATCGAAGTCGAGCTCGAGCGCGCAGAGCTCGCGCGCATCCTGTGCGCTGTCGGCGAGGTTCGCCGCGAGATAGAGCCCATCGTCGGCGGCGAGCTCCGCGGGCCCGCCGAGCAAGTTGCTCGCCGCCCAGCCCGCGTTCGTCCCCGGCAGCCAACGCACGGCGCTGGGAGAGAAGCTCTGCCTCCCCGTGGGACCATCGACTTCAGCGAAACAGCGATCGACGAACCACGCCAGATCCCATCCGCCGGCGTCGACGTCGAATTCGGTGAAGAGCCGCGCGGTGAGCACCCCGCTGGCGCTCAGGTGCTCGTCGAGGAATCCGAAGCCCTGTAGCGTGGAGACCTGCAGATCGGTGGGGCCCGCGTACGTCCCTCCACTCGGCTGCGGACGCGACCAGCGCTGCGCGATGGCGGAGTCGCGCCAGCTCACGCTCGGCAGTCCGGCGTTCCGCGCCGCGAGGCCGACGTAGGTGCCGTTGCCGATCGTCGCGCCGAGCTCGCCGATTCCCTCGGGCAAGAGCTCCGCGCTGCGGAGCAGCCCGCCTCGAGCATCGTCGAGATGCACGCGCGTCGCGTGCGGCCAGCCCGTCTCCTTCGCGAGGAGCGTGCCGAACACGACGCCCGCGGGTTGCCAGAGGAACGCAGGATTCGCTTCGCCGCCGACATCGAAGCGGACCTGGCCTCCGCTGCAGCTCTGGATGGGGATGCCGGTGCCGCGCAGCGCGAGTGCTAGCTGCAGCGCGATGGGGTTGGCGTCGAGCGCGCGCACGCGCGCGAAGTACTGGCCTGGCGGCAGCGCGGTGCGGATCGCGGCTTCGCCGCGCGACGCGCCGACGCGGCTCGTCGCGAGGAGCTGCAAGCCGTCGCGCCCCCAGAGCTCGAGCTCGAGCTCGCCGCTCGGCGGTGCGAGCGGCGTCGCGGCGAGGCGGAGCTCGTCGCCTTGCGCGAGATCGAAGAGGAACGCCGCGCGTTCTTGTGCCGCGAGGGAGACGGGGAGCGGACTCGCGGCGCTCAGCACGGGCAGGGCGAGGCAGCCGGGAGAGAAGAGATAGGCGCCGTTCAACGCGAACGAAGCCGCCGCCACGCGGAAGTACCAGACCCCGCTCGGGAGCAGCAGGTCGAGCTCGGGATAGAGGCCGTTCGTGTCGTCGTTGAACGCGAGCGTCCTGCCGTTGGCGTCGAGGAGCTCCAAGGACGCATCGGCGAGCGGCTGCGCGCTCGTGGGGTCGGGGTCGACGCGCGCTACGAAGCGCTGCGGCGTCGCGGTGACGACCTGGAAGACATCGAGGTCCTGCACGCCCAGGAGCGCGCCCTGCATGACGTCGCCGCAGTTCAACGCATTGGCGCTCGCCGGCGCGTCGTTCGGCTCGCTCTCGACGAGCAGGGCCTCCGGCAGCGGGCCGCGCGGAGCGTAGGGCCGCGGGCCGGAGCGGGGCACGGGGCGGAGGCGCTCCAGCGCCTCGCGCTCGCCCACGCGCGCGACGATGCCGTACTCCAGCGCCTGCAAGCGCCGGAAGATCTCCGCGAGTGGCTCCAGCTCCTGCTCCGGACCGAGACGCGCGCTCCACGTGGCGCGGAAGCTCGCCTCGTCCACTTTGCGCATTCGTTCGCCCGGCCAGAGAGCGTCGATGGCGCGGACCTCCGCGAGCTCGCGAGCGCCGTAGCGCTCGACGTAGAGCTCGAGGCGCTCCTGCGCCGAGAGCGCGCGATCGCAGGCGAGGAGCGCGGTCGCGCCGAGAAGGAGGGTCGCGGGACGGAGCATGAGCGAGGAGCCGAGTGGGGCGGAACAGCATACCCCGGGCCGCGATGGCCCGGGCGGAGAGAGGCCGCTCCCGCCGCGATCAGGCAGGAATCCGACGCCTCTCGTCAGACCGGCGGTGAAGCGAGCAAGAGGAGCGCATCTCCGCACTTCGAGGCTCTCATGCTCCGTCCCTCCTCCATCCTCCCGGGCCTGCTGCTCGTCTCCGCGGCCGCGGCCCAGACCCCGCTTTCCGGCTCGCTGCGCGACGGCGCCGGTGGCCCGCTGCTCTCCGGCGTCGTCTACCACGTCACGGGGAACCTCTCCGTGCCGGTCGGCCAGACGCTGACCATCCAGGCCGGAGCGATCCTGAAGTTCCAATCCAACCTCTTC
>JAEUHW010000455.1 GCA_016793245.1 Planctomycetota bacterium | reverse complement strand
GGTCAGACTGGAGATCAGATCGCTGCCGGCGACGCGCTCGGGCAAGGGAGTTCCCTGCAAGCGCGACGCCCAGACGAGCGGCATGCCGTCGGCGACGAAGAGGTCGGCGCCCGCGCAGAGCTCGCGGTAGCTCTTCTCGTTCACGAGGCGGCGCAGGTGGTCGAGGTTCGGCGTCACGACCCAGCCGCCGCGGCCGGCGGCGAGCTCTTGCAGCACGTGCTCGACGCACTGCGCTTCGCGCACGGCGTCGATCTCGACCCCGAGTAGCTCGATCCGGCGCCACGCGCGAGCTCCGCTCACGAGGCGTTCTCCTGCGGGGGGCGCCAGACGCTGGCCTGTCGCGCGTCGAGCGCGCGCGTCGCGCGGCGCTTGCCTTGCACGAGGCACGCGAGCTGATAGCGGCGCAGGAACTTACGGAACGCGGGATCCGCGTAGCGCGGCTTGCGGGCGAAGAAGCTCTTCAGCCAGCCCCACTCCATCGCCAACCCGCCGAGGATGTACGGCGGGTGCAACATGCGGAAGACCGCGCTGGCGCTCATGTAGAGGAAGCCCGTGCCCATGAAGTGCTGGCCCGCACCGTGGCGCACGCGACCGGTGTAGATGCTCTTCTGCGAGGAGCCCATCGGGCGCAGGTGCTCGAACGCGAGCTCCTCGTCGCCGTAGCTCTCCGCGCGCCAGCCGAGCTGTCGCGCCCGATGGCAATCGATGCCGTCCCACATGACCTCGCGCACGAAGCCGCCGATCTGCTCGAAGGCCGCTCTTCGATAGAGCTTGGTCATGCCGACCGACATCTCGTCGCCGCAGCCCTCCGAGATGCGCTCGCCGTTCGGCCCGCGGAACCAGGGCTTGCCGCTGCACGTCGCGAGCCGCGGCTCCGCTTCCATGCGCTGCAGCAGGATCTCGAAGTAGCGCGGCGGGATGTCGAGATCGAGATCGAACTTCGCGAAGTAGGGATAGCGCTCGGGCTCGGCGACCTCCCAGCCCGCGTAGAACGCGTCGATGACGCCGGGTCCGACGCTGCGATGGCCGCGGTTCTCGCGGCGCAGCACGCGGATCCAAGGATGCTTCGCGGCGTATTCGGCGAGGAGCTGCGGCGTCGCATCGGAGGAGCCGTCGTCGACGATGAGCCAGCACGCGGGCCGATGCGTCTGCGCGACCACGCTGTCCAAGGTGCGCCGCGCGTACGCGGCCTCGTCGCGGCACGGCGTGATGAGCAGATACGGCGGGAGCGGGGCGCTCATGCGGCACCTCCGATCTCGACCTTCTGCGCGCGACACCACCAGAGCAGCACGTAGAGCGACCAGATGCGCGACCAGTAGAGCCCCGGAGCGCCCGCGGAGAACGCGCGCCAGAGGCGCGCGATCGCACGAGGATCCAACCCCACGGCTTCGCAGGCGGCAGCGTCGGTGAGCAGGGCGCCGACTTCGCCGGCGAGCGACGCGCGGCACCAGCGCTCGATGGGCAGCACGAAGCCGGACTTCTCGCGTTCGAAGAGCGCCTTCTCGAGGTTGTCGAGGGCGAGGTCGCGCAGGACTTGCTTCCTTCCGAGCGGCTCGAAGCGCTGCGTCGGCGGCAGCGCGCTCGCGGTCTCGACGATGCGGGAATCGAGCAGCGGCACGCGCACCTCGAGCGAGACGGCCATGCTCGCCGTGTCGCCATCGCGCAAGAGACGCTGGCCGATGAAGCTCTCGAGCTCGAGACGCGCGATCGCGGCGCGCGCGTCGTGACCTTGCACGTCGCGCTCCAATCGATCCAAGCGCTCGAGCTCGAGGCCGTAGGCCGTGCCTTCGAAGAGCGGCGCGGGCGCGAGCTCGGCGAGGAAGCGCTGCGTGTAGAGCCCGTAGGCGACTTGGTAGAGCGCGACGAGCGAGCCGCGCGTCGCGAGCAGATCGCCGAGCTTTCCCCAGCGGGTCTGCGGCGGAACTTCGCCGGCAGGCCCCGTCTTCATCCGCGCAGCGAGTCCCGCTGCGGCGCGCAGCAGCGACGCGGGAACGGGGCGCAAGCGCCGCGCCCACTTCCGCGCCTTCGGCAGCTCCGCGAAGCTGCGATAGCCGCCGAAGAGCTCGTCGCCCCCGGTGCCGGCGAGCGCCACGGTGATCCCCGCTTCGCGCACGGCGCGGCTCACGAAGTAGGTGTTCAGCGCGTCGAACGACGGCTGGTCGAGCGAGCGCAGCGCGCCGTCGAGGCCGCTCGTGAAGTTCTGCTCGGTGAGGCGGATCTCGCGATGCGTCGTGCCGAGTGAATCGGCGACCGCGCGCGCGATCTTCGATTCGTCGTACGCGGTCTCGTCGAAGCCGATCGTGAAGGTGTGCACCGCGCCGGCTCCCGCGCGCGCGGCGAGGCTCGCCACCGCGCTCGAGTCGATGCCGCCCGAGAGGAAGACGCCGAGCGGCACATCGCTCACGAGCTGCTCGCGCACGGCTTGCTCGAGAGAGGCGCGCAGCGACGCCATCGAGCTGCGCGGCGCTTCCGGCTCCGGCAGATGCCACCAGCGCTCGGGCTTGCACTGCGGCGCGTCGATCGAGATCGACGCGCGCGAACCGGCGGGGAGGAGCTCGACGCCGCGCACGAGCGAGCGATCGCTGCAGACGAAGCCGTGCCAGAGATAGCTCGCGAGCGCTCTCTTCTCGAGCTTGCGCTCGACCAGGCCCGTCGCGAGGAGCGAGCGCAGCTCGGAGGCGAAGAGCAGCACCGCGGCGCCGTTCCGGCGCACGAGCGTCCAGTAGAGCGGCTTCTCGCCGAGCGGGTCGCGCGCGAGCAGCACGGTGCGGCGACGCGGGTCGAACAGCGCGAAGGCGTACATGCCGCGGAGCTTCCGCACGCACTCGTCGCCCCACTGCGCATACGCCGCGAGCAGGACCTCGGTGTCCGAGCGCGTGCGGAAGCTGCGTCCGGCCGCCCGCAGCTCGTCGCGCAGCGCGGCGAAGTTGTAGATCTCCCCGTTGAACACGAGCACGCAGCCCGAGGCGTCGTCGCGCATCGGCTGGTTCGCCTCGGGCGAGAGATCGAGGATCGCCAGACGGCGATGGGCGAACAGGACGCGCTCCGACGCGCCTGAATCGGGCCAAAGGCCTTCGGCGTCGGGACCGCGGTGCGCTTGGGCTGCGTGAGCGCGCGCGAGCGCGGCGCGCACCTCGGCGTCGATCGCGCCTACGGCGCCGGCGATGCCGCACATAGCGGACCTCCGGGGCGCGAGCGCTGGGTTCGCACGGAGACGCAGCCTGCGGATCGCAGGCGCGACTTATCCGAGGAGTCGAGGCTCAAGGAGGACGGATGCAACTTCGGTGACGGCCGCGCGGGGATCAGCCTCGCTCGCGTCGGGCGCTCCGGTGAGTCTTCGGACCGGGTGCTGCCGGGCCTGAAGAGGCGCTCCGTCGCAGATCCTCTCTGGAAACGCAACGAGAGGCCGAGGACCGAAGTCCTCGACCTCACGTCATCGCGGAACTCGCCGGTTCGAACGCCCGGCGCGCTCTGGCGGTTGCGGGCGTTCCGGCGGTCGCGCGTGCTCCGGCGGTCGCTTGCGTTCAGGCGGTCGCGCGGGCGCTGCGCACGCGGCTGGTCAGGATCAGCACGCCGCCGAGGAGCAGGACGATGAGGCCCGTCGCGAGGGTCGGGTCGATCTCCGGGGCGTTCATCACTTCGCCGGTGGTCGGCGTCGTGCCGACCACGGAGGTGCCGATCGGCTGCTGGAAGGCCCAGGCCGAGGTCGTGAGGACGAGCGAAGAGCCGAGGAGGGCGAGCTTGCGAAGGGAAGAGAGGCAGGTCATGGCTTGAGAACTCCACGCGTGCGAGTCATCCCGGGGCGGATTCGCCCGGGGTCTCTCGCAGCACGCAGTGCGAGGTAGAGTAGAGAAGAGTCGATCGGGGGGATAGACCCCGACAAAGCTAGCCCGAGCTCGTTCGAAGTGTCTAGCCCTCGCCCGCTGTATGTTGGTTTTTTCAGCGCGGCGGGCGCAGCCAGGCGGGCAATCCGCGGGTGCAGCGGTTCAGCAGGGTGCCCAGCAGCGGGATGCCGGCGCTGTCGAGGGAGCGGAGGACCGGCCGCACGTCGCCGCGCTTCGTCCGTCGCGCGTTGAGGACCAGGATCACCCCGTCCAACGAAGCCAGGATCGGCACCGTCTGCGGATGCGCGGGTGCCGGCGGCGCATCGACGATGAGGTGGCAGTTCTCGCCCGCGAGGTTCTGCCAGATCCGCGAGAGCTCGGCCGCGCGCGGCGGCACGCTGGTCACCTTGGGGACGCCGACCGTCAGGACGCGCAGGCCCGGCAGGTCGGTTTCGCGGACGGCACTCTCGAGGGCGACTTCTCCGCTGCGGACCTCCTCCAGGCCCGGTCCGGCCGGGAGGCCGAGCAACTCCGCCAGCCCGGGGCGATGCGCGTTCGCCTCGACGAGCACCACCTCGCGGCCGCCGTGCAGGGCGAGGCTGATCGCCGCGCAGGCGGCGGCCGTCGTCGTGCCGTCGCCGTGCTCGCAGGAGGTGAACGCGACACGGAGCGGCGCCTCCTGCGGCGCGTTGGCGAGCAGGCCCGTCCAGAGCGTCGCGAAGGTCGGAGCGTAGGGATCGAGGAGGTCGAGCAGGCTCGACCGCAC
Organism: Planctomycetota bacterium; assembly: GCA_016793245.1. Classification (GTDB taxonomy): domain Bacteria; phylum Planctomycetota; class UBA1135; order UBA1135; family JADKAF01; genus JADKAF01. Next base: position 46,429 of record JAEUHW010000455.1, on the reverse strand, counting down.
CGGCGTGGTCGAGCGCGTCATGAGCGGGAACCTCCCGCCGCGGCTTCGCGGCGACGCGCGAGCTCGCGTGCGGAGACTTCGGGTACCAGGCCGAGGACAGGGGTCCCGAGGAGGCGCTTCACGTCGCCGGGGGAGCGGAAGCGCCGGCCGAGGCGCGAGCGGAGCAGGGCGAAGCCGACGCTCAAGGCGCCGCCGATCAAGCCGCCCATCATCACCATGCGGCCGCGGCGGGGGCCGCTCTTCTCGGAGAGCGAGCTCGCTCGCTGCAGCTCGCGCAAGTTGATCAGGTTCCGGCGGTCGAGCTCGGCGAGGACATCGATAGCGGATCGCGACGCCGCGAACTGATCTAGCTTCGCCTTCGCCTTGCTGGCTTCGCTCTGGAGGAAGTTGAGCATCGGGCTGCAGCGCTCGACCTCGGCCAAGTCGTCTTTCACGGAGGCTCGCCGGCCCTTGCGCTTCTCGGCTTCGGCCCGGAGCGAGGCGAGTTGTACCTTGGTCGCGCTGATCTCGGTGAAGAGCCTCTCGTAGTGCGGGTTCGGTTGTTCGACCTGGCTCGCAGCGACGGGCTCCAGCCTGGAGGTCGCCAGAAGCTCCTTCTCGGCGTCTTGGAGCCTCTTCGTGAGCGCGCTTCGCCGCTTGGTGATGGTCTCCTGACTCAGGCCGCTCTCGGAATTGAGATCGTCGATCTGATCCTTGAGGCTGAACGTGCGCTGCAGCAGCTCCGTCCAGAGGGGATTCGGCTGGGCTGGATTCGCGACGGAGACGAGGTGGGTCTTCTTCTCCAGCTTCAGCTCGTTCTCGAGGGTCTCCAGAGTTGCCTCGAGAGCCGCGACGCGCTCTTCGTCGGAGCGAATGTTCGCCTCGAGCTCCATCTTCTCGCGTTGAAGCTGCGCACGCTCGCCGTCGGCATCGCTGATGTCGCACTGCAGGCGGTAATCGGCGGCGGCTTTGTCCGCCGCAGCGTAGATCGAGCTCGCTTCACTGATCATCTGATCGAGGGCTTCGATCGTGCTGCTCGAGGAGAACACGGCCTGGTGGCTCGCGCGGGCCTCGGCCATGAACGCGTTCACCAGATCCGCGGAGAGCTGCGGCGAGCTCGTGTTGCAGGTCACGGTGAGCACGCTGGAATTCATCTCGGCGCGCACCACCAAGGCGCGCTGCAGGATCTTCGTCGCGGCAGCGACGGCTGCTTCGGGATCGAGGCTCGCCGCATTGCTCGATGCACCGCCGAGGTTCCGGAACCAGAAGTCCTGGAACGCATGCAGCGCTTCGGTGACGAAGCCGTGATCGACGCCTTGGCTCTGTGGATCGTAGGGTGCGAGGAGGCGATCCGCGCCGATCTTGCGCACGACGTTCTCGAAGACCTTCGGGCTCGCGAGCAGATGAAGCTCGTTCATCACGGCTTCGCGCGCACTGGAGATCTCGCTCCCGCCCGAGCCCACGATGCGCGACTCCGCCGAACCGCCCTCGCGCGCCCCCGCACGCACCAGCAGCTTGCCCGTCGCCTCGTAGGTGTTCGGCTCGATCGCCGCGCGGAACGTGGCGACGGCCAGCCCCAGGCCGGTGAGCAGGCAGATCCAATATCGCGCGTGCCAGATCGGCGCGACGAAGGCCTCGACCAGATCGATGGGCGGGCGACGCGGCTCGTCGCTCGCCTCTTGCTCGCGAGGAGGTTGCATGGGCTACGCGACGGGTGGCGCCGCTACGCCGGGGAACGGCAGCATGCGGCGGATGTACTGATCGACCCAGATATCCACGTCGTCGATCGGCGTGTTCGGAATGAAGATCACGTCGTGCGGCTGGAGCAGGAGCGTGGCTCCCTCTTCCCAGCGCTCGACCGAGGCGTCGATGCGCCACGAACGTTGGCGCTTCTCCCTCGGCGACCAGCGGACGAGCAGCGCGTACTCGAGCATCGCGGTCTCCTTGCGCGGACCGCCCGCGGCGGCGAGCGCCTCGATCAAGGACAGGCGTCCTCGGATGGGCACCTCGCCGGGCTCGTTCACATCGCCCATCACGTACACGTTGCGGGTCCCCAGCAGCGCGAAGGTGATGTTCCAGTCGGAAGCGGCGGTGCTCGGATACTCCTTCACGAGGAGCGCGCGGATCGGCGCCTCCGCCTCGGCGGCCGTGAGCCCGCCGATCTGGAACTCGCCGAGAGAACCCAGGGTCGTCTTTCCGTCCGGGCGCACTTCGGCCGTGAGCGAGCTCTCGGGACTGTTCAACGTGGCACGCCGGAAGATGGAGACGGTGTCGCCCGGCACGAGCAGCGACGGCCCGGGCTCCAGCGTTGCGTTCGCCTCGAGGGCGACTTCGAACAACGGGCGGCCATAGGACGTGCAGCCGGCCTCGAGCAGCGAAGCGGCGAGGAGGGTCAGGGCGAAGAGGAGCCCACGGAGGGGATGCGATCTCACGAGCGCGGCCTACTCTGTCTCGAGTCCGGTTCCAGAGGCGGGAGGAAGGGTATCTAGGGCTGGGGCGCCCGGCTTTGCAAGCGAGCGCTCGTCGAGCCCCGACCGCCCCGCGACCGGACGGCGCCGCGAAGAGGTGCCGCGCTTCCCTCGGGAGCCTTCGGCCTCGCGAGAGCGCGACCTGCGTTCGCGTCGGGCGAAATCACCCTTCGATCCCGCCAAAGGGGCGCGCGCTTCGGTCGCATCCGAGGGCGGGCGCGCGTAGGAATTCGCAAAAGGCAGGTTACCTCGGGCGGAAATCCCGGTTCTGTAGCGCCGGAACCTCGATCCCAGGCGCCACGACCGCCTGGGGCTTTCGCGCGGCAGACCCACCAGCAGTGGTGTGGTCGTTCGTCGCGGATTTCGGCGGTTGCCTCGGTGGCGGGAGTGACATGGATTTGCTGCGAATCCCGGTCACTCCCGCACCCGAGATCGCGGTGTGAAGATTTGCTGATGCACGGAACCCGCGGATAGCGTTCTCGTATCCCAGGGCCCCTCGCGGGCACCCTCGAATGCGGGTGTGCGGCCGATCGGAAGTCCTTTCCCGATCTCGGTCGCCGCCTTTGCTCCTCATGGGTGCTCGCGCTAGCCTACGAGATTGCTATTGCCCGACCGCCTCCCTGCGGACGGGCGCGGCTTCCTGCCGTACACTTCTCGCGGTTGGCGTGGCGAGCGATCGCCCTTCCCTCCGTCCGTCCCTCAGGATCGTCATGTACCTTCAGCGTCTGTGGCGGGGTCTCGTCCGACTCCTGCCGCTGACTCGCAAGACTCTCGTGCCCGAGATCTTGCAGCTCGACCAGTTCCGCCGCCTGCTCCAGCGGGAGCGGAACCGCGCGGACCGCGTCCGTTCCCAGCTCTCCCTGGTCGTCCTCGACCTCGGCGCGCCCGAGGTCCGTTCCGTCGCCCTGGCTGACATCCTGATGTCGATCCAGGAGCGCATCCGCGAGACCGACACCGCGGGCTGGTTCGATCGGCGCAGCATCGGCGTCCTCCTGCCCGAGACCGGCGCCGCCGGGGCCATGGTGCTCGCGAAGGACCTGAACCGCCGTCTCTTCGCGGTAGCGGCCACGGCCGCGTGGCGCATCTACACCTACCCCGAGGACAGCATGCCGCCCGAGCGGCGCACCTCGGACTCCAGCGATAGTCACCGCGGCTCGGATGTTCACCGCGGCACTGGCCTCGGCCTCCCGCTGCCGAGCTCGAGTGGTTCGGGAGTCTCCGCGCCGGCGCCCGTCGGCCGCAGCTCCGATTCGCGGACGCCGAGCGGCGTGTCTTCCGGCTCGGGCTCCTCGTCGGCGCCGTCCTCCTCCGGGTCGCGCACCTCGACGGCCACCCACCTCCCGCGGCCCGCGTCGCGCAGCGTGGAATCCGAACCGCGCTCGACGTCCCGCGGCGCCGAAGCTCTGCAGCGGCCCGAGGTCCACGAGACCGAACCTCGCGCGGAGTCCAGCGCACGACCCGCGTCGCGCCGGCCCGATCCTCTGCAGATGGAGACCGTGCCGCTGCGCTCTCTGCTGGTGATCCCGCGCTCGCCGTGGACGCGCCTCTTCGACATCACCGTCGCGACGCTGGTCCTGCTTCCCGTCTCTCCGATCATCCTGCTCGCGGCGATCGCCGTGCGTCTCACCTCGCCCGGTCCGGCATTCTTCCGGCAAGAGCGCATGGGGCGCTGGGGGCGCACCTTCACGATCTACAAGCTGCGCTCGATGTATCGGGACGCCGACAAGCGCAAGGAAGAGGTCCTGAAGCTGAACGAGCAGACCGGGCCCGTTTTCAAGTGCGCGAAGGACCCGCGCATCACGCCGCTGGGCCGCTTCCTGCGCCGCACCAGCATCGACGAGCTCCCGCAGCTCTGGAACGTGCTGAAGGGCGACATGTCGATCGTCGGGCCGCGCCCGCCGCTGCCTTCCGAGGTGAAGGAGTACCAGCCCTGGCAGCTCCGCCGGCTCGAGATGCAGTCGGGACTCACCTGCATCTGGCAGGTGAGCGGCCGCAGCCAGATCAAGTTCGATGACTGGGTCCGCCTCGACATCCGCTACGGGCGCATGAAGAGCCTCTGGTTCGACCTGCGCTTGCTCGCGCGCACGCTGCCCGCGGTGCTCACCGGGCGCGGCGCGACGTAGAGCTCGTTCGCGGCAGAGGTCCCTGCTCGGCCCGAGAGCGCGCGATAAGCGCCGTTCTCGGGCCGCACCATTTCAGGCGGGCGCAGAGAGAGGTCGATCGGCGACCATGAGCCCGCGGCGCGCGCCGCAACTCCGAGCCATGTTCCCCGAACCGAGCGCAGCACCCACGAGCGAGCTCCGCCCGCTCCTGATCGCCGAGGCGGCGAACCCCGAGTGGGTGAGCGTGCCGCTCGTCGGATGGAGCCACGCGCACGCGCTGCTGCGGAAGACGCGCGGGCATCTCGTCACGCAGATCCGCAACCGCGACGCGATCCTGCGCGCCGGTCTCGTCGAGGGGCGCGACTTCACCGCGATCGACTCGGAGCGCAGCGCGCGGCTCGCCGACCGCGTGGCGCGTCTGCTCCGCGGCAAGTCGGGCGTCGCCTGGACGATGGTGACGGCGCTGCAATCGCTGGCCTACCCGCACTTCGAGCGCCTGGTGTGGAAGCAGTTCGGCGCTCGCCTCCGCGCGGGCGAGTTCGATCTCGTCCATCGCATCACGCCGCTGAGCCCCACGACGCCGAGCTCGCTCGCGAAGCGCTGCGCGCGCATCGGTGTTCCGTTCGTGCTCGGCCCTCTGAACGGCGGCCTGCCCTGGCCGCGCGCGTTCGATCGCGAACGCCGGCGCGAGCGCGAGTGGCTGAGCTACATCCGCGGCGCCTACAAGCTGATGCCGGGCTATCGCGCGACGCGCGCGCATGCCGCCGCGATCCTCGTCGCGTCCCGCGCGACGGCCGAGCAGATGCCGGAGCGAGCGCGGAGCAAGTGCTACTACCTGCCGGAGAATGGCATCGATCCCGCGCGCTTCGCGCGGCGCCGCACGCGCACCGCGAAGCTGCCGCTGCGCTTGATCTTCATCGGCCGCCTCGTGCCGTACAAAGGCGCCGACATGCTGCTCGAAGCAGCACTCCCGCTGCTGCGCGCGGATGCGCTCCGGCTCGAGATCGTCGGCGACGGTCCGCAGATGCCGGAGCTGCGCGCGACGGTCGAGCGCGAGGGGCTCGCGGAGCGCGTGGCGCTCCCGGGATGGGTCGAGCACGCGCGCGTGCAGGATCGCCTCGTCGAAGCGGATCTGATGGTGCTGCCGAGCATCCGCGAGTTCGGCGGCGGCGTCGTGCTCGAGGCCATGGCCGTGGGTGTCCCGCCGGCGGTCGTCGCCTATGGCGGACCGGGTGAGCTCGTCAGCGACGAGGTCGGCTTCCGCATCGAGCTCGGCACACGCGCGGAGATCGTCGCGCGCGTGCGCGCGCTCCTGGAGCGCCTCGTCGCCGATCCCGCGGCGATCGATCGACGCGCGGAGCCGGCGTGGCGTTGCGCGCACGAGCGCTTCTCGTGGAGCGCCAAGGCCGAGCAGACGCTCTCGTTCTACGAGTGGGTGCTCGGGAAGCGCGCGCAGTCGCCGCTGCCGGCGTGGAGCGAGATTCCGCGCTGAGAGCGGGGCGAATCTCCTGCCGAAGTGCTCAGCGCTTCGGCGCGAGCGCCTGATCGATCGCCGTGCGCAACTGGCTCGCGAGCACGCGCACGTTCGGCTCCAGGACCATGTTGTCGTGGTCGCCGGTCACGAGATGCAGCTCGGGGCCGCCCTCGATCCACGGACCCCAACCGTTCAGCGGCTCCACCCAGCTCGCCTGCTCGTTCACGATGTGATCGGGACCGAGCTGGAACGCGGCGTCCTGCGGCGGGCGGAAGAGCGCGACGCGCCCCGCGTACGGGCGGAGCTCATAGCGCTCGAGCGCGCGATAGAACGCGGCTTCGATGCGCTCGGTGCGGAAATCCGCAGGGCGCAGCTTGACCAGCGGCTTCTGCACCAGCGACTTCAAGCGCTTGCCTTGGTGCTTCAGCTTGCGTACGGCGGCGCCGACGAAGATGCCCGGGCCGTGCTTCTGCAAGCGCAAGCGCGCGAGCTTCAAGCGCTTCCCCGCCGTGAGCGGGGGCTCCAGCGGCACGGGCGTGTCGAGGAAGACCAGCAGCGCGACTTGCTCGCCCGCGGCGGTGAGCTGCTGCGCCATCTCGTACGCGGCGATGCCGCCGCCCGAGTAGCCGCCGATCACGTAGGGCCCCTGAGGCTGCACTTCGCGGAGCTCCGCGATGTAGCGCTCGGCCATCGCCTCGAAGGTCTCGTCGGGATCGTCGCTGCCTTCGACGCCGCGCGCCTGGATGCCGTAGACGAGCTGGTCGGAGCCCAAGTGTCCTGCGAGGTGGCGCAGGTTCATCACGTTGCCGTACATGCCGGCGACGAGGAAGAACGGCGGCCGCGTGGCGCTCGCTTCCGCGGTATGCAGCAGCACGAGATGGCGGAACTTCCGCTTCTTCGGCGGCGCGGCGGGTGCGCCGGTCGGAGCGCTCGCGGTGAAGCTCTCGCCGAGCTCGTCGCGCAGGCGCGCGGCGAGCAGCTCGATCGTCGGCGCCTCGAAGAGCACCGCGAGCGGGAACTCGACCTTCCACGTCTTCTTCACGCGCGCGAAGAGGCGCACTGCGATCAGCGAGTAGCCGCCGAGCGCGAAGAAGTCGTCCTGCACGCCGACTTGCTCGACGCCGAGGAGCTCCTGCCAGAGCTTCGCGAGCCCTTGCTCGATCTCGTCGCGCGGAGCGAGGAAGTCGCTGGCGAGCGCGGGGCGAGCGAACGCCGCGGTCTGCGGGTTCTCGTCTTCGCGCTCCTTCTGCTCGAGCGCCGCGCGCAGCGCCGCAGGATCGATCGAGCTCACCAGGATCGAGCCGCTGCGGCCCGAAGCCAGCACGCGCTCGAAGGCCTCCGCGCCTTCCTTCGGGCGGATGCCCTGCTCGACCATGCGCTGCAAGGTGGGATCGACGTGGGCGCCGCGCGTTCCGCCCTTCGCGGCAGCTCGTCCGGCGCGGTTCTTCTGGTGCGCCGAGCCGAGGGCTGTGGAAGCCGCGAAGCGCCGCAGCGCGAACTCCTCGATCTCGAGCAGCACGCGCCCCGCCTCGTCGGCGATCGCGATGTCGAAGAGCGCCAGCTCCGCCGACGCGGGCCGCTTCGCGCTGAGGCGCGCATGGCTCACGACGCGCGCCGGGAGCGCGCCGTGAACGCGCACGCGAGCGTAGCCGAGCGGCGCGTAGAAGACCTCGTCGGCGCGCTCGCCGTCGCGCGCGAGCAGCCGCAGCGCGAAGCCCGTCGCGAGGTCTAGCAGCGCCGGATGCAGCTTGTAGGTCGCGAGCTCGTCGCGGAACGCGGCCGGGAGCTCGAGGAGCGCCAGCGCTTCGCCGTTGCCGAAGCGCAGCTCCTGCACGACGTTCCAACGCGGTCCGAAGCGGAGCTGCTTCTTCTGCGCGTCCAGCGCGTCGTTCGCGATCGTCCCGCAGCGCGCGCGGAGCTCCGCCAGCGCGAGAGGAGCGCGTGCGTTCGCGCCGGCGCGCTCGAGCCGCGCTTGCGCGTGGAGCTGCCATTCCTCGTCGTCGGGCGCGCCCGCCGCGCGGCTCGAGACCTCGAAGCGCCAGCTCGCGTCGGGCTCGGCCGCGAGGCGCACGAGCACGGCGCGCTCTTCGCCTTCGGCGACGACGAGCGGGCTCAGGAATGAGAGATCGCGGATCGCGAGCGCATCGCCGAGGTCCGCGGCTGCGCGCGCGAGCTCGAGATAGCCCGTGCCGGGGATGAGTGCCGTGCCGTCGGCGAGCCGATGCTCGTCGAGCAACCAGAGCGCGTCGCTGCGGTAGCGCGCGAGATAGGCGATCTCGCGCGGCTCGCGCACGAGGCACTTGCCGAGCAGCGGATGAAGCGCGGACGCCTCGTGATGGCCATTGCGATCGGTGCGCGCAGGTTCCGGGTTCGGCTCGACGAGGCGCGCGGCCATGCCGACCTCGCTCCAGACGCCCCAGCCGATCGCGAGCGTGCGCTGCTTCGTCTTCGCCGTGCGATGCTGCGCGAACGCGTCGAGGAACGCGTTCGCCGCGGTGTAGTCGATCTGCCCCGCCGGTCCGAGCCAGGCGCTCGTCGACGAGAACGCGACGAAGAAGTCGAGCGTCTCGCCCGCGAGCAGCTCCTCGAGCTGCAGCGTGCCCTGGATCTTCGGCGCGAACACGCGATCGACGGACGCGGGCGTCTTGCTCGGGAGCACGCCGTCCTCGACCACGCCGGCGGCGTGGATCACGCCGTGGAGGCGACCCCAGCGCTGGCGCACCTCCGCGAGGAAGGCGCCGAGCTCGAGCGGGTTCGCGACGTCGGCGGCGCCGACCAGGACTTCCGCGCCCTGCGCCTCGAGCTCGAGCAAGCGGCGCAAGCGCTGGCTCGTCGCATCGTGCGCGTCGTGGCTCGCGAGCCAGCGCGACCACGTATCGCGCGGCGGCAACGCGTGGCGCGCGACGAGGGCGAAGCGCACGCGCGCGCGGCTCGCGAGGTGTTGCGCGATCGCGAGGCCGATGCCGCCGAGACCGCCGGTGACGAGATAGGTGCCCTGCTCGCGCACGGGCAGCTTCTCCGCCGGAGCGGCTGCGATCGGCGCGGGGGCGAGCTCCTGCACGAAGCGCTTCCCGTCGCGCCAAGCGCTGAGCGACGCGGGACGCGGTGAAGCGAGCTCGGCGAGCAAGCTGCGTTGCGCGGACGCCAGCAACGCCTTCCGCTTCGCGCCCACGTGGCGCGCGTCGATGGGCCAGTCGAGGTCGATGCTCGCGGCGGTGACGTTCGCGACTTCGCGCGGGATCACCTTCACCGGGCCGAGCACGCAGGCCTTTACCGGATGCGGCAGCCCTTCGTGCTCCACTTGCTGCATGCCGTTCGTCAGCACGCAGAGGTGGATCGGCTCCGTCGGCGCGAGATGCGCGAGCGCTTGGCCGAGGAAGAGCAGGCTGTAGAAGCCGTGCTCCTGCATCACGTGGAAGAAGGTCGTCGTGACCGCGGTGCTCTCGTCCTCGGTGAGCGCCCAGGCGTGGACGATGCGCTGCGGAGTGAGCCCGCGCTCTTCGAGGCGATCGAGGAGCTCGACGTAGTCCGCGGCTTCGGTGGGGCAGACGACGAACTCGTCCGCGCCGACCTCTTCGTAGCGCAGGCCCGCGCGCACGCGCACGACGCGGTGCCCTCGCGCGACCAGCGCCTGGCGCACGCTCTCCGCGACACCGGCCTCGTCCTCGAAGCAGAGCCAGCGCAGCGGCTCTTTGGGCAGCTCGCTCGCGCCGAGCTCGCTCGCGACCCAGCGCGGCGCGTGGAACCACTTCTCGAGCTCGGCCTGGCGCGTCAGCGGATGGCTCTCTTCGCTCTCCGCCGCGGCAGCGCGCTGCCCGGGCTCGATCCAGAAGCGCGAGCGCTCGAAGGGATAGCCCGGCAGCGAGACGCGCAGGCGCTGGTCCTCACCGTGCAGCGCGCGCCAATCGGGCTTCGCTCCGGCGCCCCAGAGCTTGCCGAGGACGCCGAGCGTGAACTCGAGATCGTCGACCTGCTCGTCGTGATGGCGCAGCGAGTTCATCACGCGCTTCCCGAGCGCGGGATCGCCGTGCAGGCGCGTCAGCGAGCTCAGCGTGTTTCCCGGGCCCACCTCGAGGAAGAGGCGGGAGCGATCCTCGATCAGCGTCTGCACGCAGCTCGAGAAGAGCACCGTGCCGCGGAGATGCTGGACCCAGTACTCGGGGTCGGTCGCTTGCGCGTCGGTGATCCAGGTCCCGGTGCGATTCGATACGAACGGGATGCGCGGCGGCGACAGGCGGATGCTCCGCAGATACGCGCGGAACTCCGGCAGGATCGGCTCGAGCAGCGCGGAGTGCGCGGCGATATCGATGTGGATCTTCGTGAAGTCGACGCCGCGCTCCTTCAGCGTGGCCTCGAGCGCATCGAGCGCGGCGCGCCGCCCGCTCGCGACGCAGAGCTCGGGCGCGTTCACCACCGCGAGCGAGAGTTCCTCCGGCAGCAGGGCGCGCAGCGCGTCGGGGGCGAGGTTCACGCTGAGCATGCCGCCCTTCTCGACGCGCTCGAAGAGCTGGCCGCGCAGCGCGACCAGGCCCATCGCGTCCTTCAGCGAGAGCACTTCGGCGAGGCAGGCCGCGGTGTTCTCGCCCATGCTGTGGCCGAGGAGCGCCTGCGGCTCGAGACCGAGCGACATCCAGAAACGAGCGAGCGAGTATTCGGTGGCGAAGAGCGCGGGGAGCTGCACGCTCGGGCGCTCGAGCTCCTTCCGCCACGCGGCGCGCTCCTCCGGCGAGCACGGGCTCTGCAGCAGGAGGCGCCGCAGCTTCGTCTGCAGCTCCGCGGAGAGCAGCGCGAGGCACGCGTCGAGGTGTTGGCGGTAGATCGGCTCGCTCTCGTAGAGCCCGCGGCCCATGCCGACGTACTGCGCGCCGCCGCCGGGCAGGAGGAACGCGAGCGTCTTCTCGCTCGTGTCCGTCTGGCTCGAGCTCACGCGCTCGCGCGGCTTCTCCGCGAGCAGGCGCAGCGCCTCGCTCGTATCGCGCGCGACCAGGCTGCGCCGATGCGCGAAGCTCTCGCGTCCGACCTGCAGCGTCCAGGCGACGTCGGCGAGTGAAAGCTCGGGACGCTCGGCGAGATGTGCGCGGAGGCGCTCGGTCGCGGCGTCGAGCGCGCTCGGCGTGCGGGCGGAGAGGCAGAGGAGCTGCAGCGGTCGCCGCGCTCGTGCGCTCCGCACGAGCGGCGCTTCCTCTACGATGACGTGCGCGTTCGTGCCACCGACGCCGAGCGAGTTGACACCGGCGCGGCGCGGACGCGCGCCGCGCGGCCAGCTCTTCAGAGCGGCGTTCACGTAGAACGGGCTCTTCGCGAAGTCGATCTCCGGGTTCGGCGCGCGGTAGTGGAGGCTCGCGGGGAGCTCTTGGTGCTCGAGCGCGAGCGCCACCTTGATCAGGCTCGCGGCACCCGCGGCCGTGTCGAGGTGGCCGATGTTGCTCTTCACCGAGCCGAGACCGCAGAAGCCGGTCTTCGTGCTGCTCGCGCGGAACGCCTGGGTCAATGCCGCGACCTCGATCGGATCGCCGACCTTCGTCGCGGTGCCGTGCGCCTCGACGTAGTCGATCGAGTCGGCCTCGACGCCGGACAGCGTGAGCGCCTCCGCGATGGCCTGCGCCTGCCCATCGACGCTGGGGGCCAGATAGCCGACCTTCAGCGCGCCGTCGTTGTTGATCGCCGAGCCCTTCACGACGGCGTAGACGTGATCGCCGTCCTTCAGCGCGTCCTCCAAGCGCCGGAGCACCACGACCGCCGAGCCGCTGCCGAAGAGCGTCCCGCTCGAATCCGCGTCGAACGGGCGGCAGCGCCCGTCGATCGCGAGGATCTCGTTCTCGTGATAGGTGTAGCCGCGACCGTGCGGGAGCGAGATCGTCACGCCGCCCGCGAGGGCCATGTCGCACTCGCCCGAGAGCAAGCTCTGGATCGCCACGTGCACCGCGACCAGCGAGGTCGAGCACGCGGTCTGCACGTTGATGCTCGGACCGCGGAGGTCCAGCTCGTAGGACACGCGCGTCGCGAGGAAGTCCTTGTCGTTCCCCGTGTGCCGCAGCAGGAAGATGCCGACCTCGTCGACGAGCTTCGGGTTGCTGAGGATGTTGAACGCGAAGTACGCCGCCATCCCCGAGCCGGCGAAGACCCCGATCGGCCGGCCGAAGCCGGACGGCGTGTGGCCCGCGTCCTCGAGCGCTTCCCAGCAAGTCTCGAGGAAGTGGCGGTGCTGCGGATCGGTGATCGCCGCGTCCTTCGGCGTGAACCCGAAGAACGAGGCATCGAAGCGATCCATGTCCTGCAGCACGACGCTGCGGCGCACGTAGTTCGAGCGCTCGTAGGTCCCGGGCTTCACGCCGGCCTGCTGCAGCTCCTCGACCGAGAGGTCGCGGATCGACTCCACGCCGGCGCGCAGGTTCTGCCAGTAGGCCCGTACGTCCGGGGCACCGGGCAAGTGCGCCGCCATGCCGACGATCGCGATGTCGGTTGACGAGACGGCCGGGTTGGATTCCGAGGTCATGGGCGGACGGAGCGCGGCGATGCAGACGGAGAGGGCCTCACTCCGCTAGGGCATCGGCGCCTCGATCGTGTCGAGTTGAGCGGTTGTGCCACGGAGCCGAAGAGCGAGCAAGCCGTCCTTCGTGCATCTCGGATGAAAGGGAAGTGGACGGCGAAACGAGCCGATCCGATGCTCGATGGTCCGCGACCGAGCTCCTGCACCGTTGAACTCCACCCTTCGTTCCCGCGGTCTCACGCCGCGACTGCGCCGCGGCGCCGCCATCGCCGCCGCGCTCGGCATCGTCATTGTCGTGGCGCTGCTCGCGAGTACCGCCTCTTCGGAGGGCAGCGACGCGGAGCCGACGAAGTTCTTCGGCCTCTGGCGCACCCGCCACGTTCTGCTGGCGCTGGCGCTGGCGTGGAGCGCGCTCGCCGCCGCGGCACTCGCGTTCTCGCCGCGCAGTTGCGCGCGCTGGATCGCCGCGAGCCTCTCGATCGGGGTCACCTTCGGGGCCGCCGAGGCTCTCGCGCTGGTCGGCGTCCCGCACTTCCCGACGCGCGAACGAGCGAGCGCCGTGAACGAGCTCGGCGCGCGCGCCGAGCCGCATCTCGATGTCCGCGGCGAGACGGGCGAGGACCTGGCCCTCGCCTGGGGGCTCGCCACGCCGAAGGTCCCGTTCCACTACCGCACCGACCGGCGCGGGTTCCGCAACCACGTCGATCGCGCGGAGGCGGCGCTCTACTGCCTCGGCGATTCTTTCCTCGTCGCGGGCCTCCTGCCCGCCGAGGAGCTCGTCGCGACGCGCCTCGAGCAGCGCCTCCAGCGCTCGGCGATGAATCTCGCCCTGGTCGGGCTCGCGCCGCAGGACGAAGCCACCCTGCTCCGCGAAGCGCGCGTGCCGCTCGAAGGCCGGCTCGTGCTGCACTTCGTCTTCGAGGGCAACGATCTCCGCGACTCGGCGCGCTTCCGCACGAGCGGTCCGGCGCAAGCGGCGGCCGCCGTGGCGCCGAGCTGGCGCGAGCGCTCGCTCGCGAATCGCTTCCTCGTCTGGCTCCAGGAGATCACGCAGCCCGCGGCGCAGCGCGCGGCGGCGAGGGCGGAGGGGACGATCGCCGGCCAGCGCTATCTCTTCCACTGGCTCGCGAACTCCTACCTAGGCTTCGAGGGCGAGCTCGAGCCCCTCGCGGCGTGCCTGGCGAATCTGCGCCAAGAGGTCGAAGCCGCGGGCGGGCGCTACGCCGTTGTGCTCATTCCGCAGAAGATCCGCGTTCTCGGACCCTATTGCAGCGCTCCCGCGGGAACGCCGGTCGCGCGATGGGAGGAGCAGCTCTCGCCGCTGCCGGCCTACCTCGCATCGTGGAGTGCGCGCACGGGGACGCCGTTCCTCGATCTCACGTCCGCGCTGCGCGCCGCCACGGCGCGCGGTGAGGTACCGTGGTTCCCGGCCGACACGCACTGGAACGCGATCGGACATGCCATCGCTGCCGAGGCGATCGCTGCATGGGAGCCCGTCGTAGAATGGAGCCGCACCAGCGGTTCCCAGATTCGCTGAGCCCATGGTCCATCTGCCAGGGATCGCGGTGCTCGCGAGGTTCGTCGTGCCATGCAATGGATCGAGGCCAAGTGGATTCGCGAGCAGCTCGCGAAGCTATCGGATGCGCAGCTGTTCCCGCTCGTCGACCTCGGTTCGTCGACGGGCACCTTCCGCACCGCGGTGCAGCCCTACATCGAGACCGAGGTCTTCGCGCCGCTCCGCGCGCGCAGCGGGCCGATCTGGCACGTCGACTGCAAGGCCGGTGAGGGGATCGACCTCACGGGTGACCTGCTCGATGCGGAGTTCCGCGAACGTTTGCGCGCGCTCGGGCCGCGCACGATCACCGCGTTCAATCTGATCATGCACGTCCTCGATCCACACGCTTTCGCCCGCTCGCTCGTCGAGCTCTTGCCGCGCGACGGTTGGCTGGTCCTCACGGGGCCGGAGCGGCTGCCACGCACGCTGGATCCCGTCGACAACGGGTTCCGCGCGACGCCGGAAAAGGCCGCCGAGCTCTTCCCCGAGCTCGAGGTGATCGCCAGCGCGACGCTCGACGCCGGCAACTGGAGGCAGTGGCACATCGCCGAGCGCGGTCGCTCGCTGAGCCGAACGCTGCTGCGACTCGGGACGCCGTTCTACCGCCCGTCCGAGTGGTGGAACGTGGTGCATCAGGCGCCTTATCTCGTGCGCCACCTGCGGACCTTCGGACTCGTGCTGCACAGAACATGAGCGAAGCGGATCCAGGGATGACTCTCGATCACGTGGGCTTCGTCGTGATCGGTCGCAACGAAGGCGAGCGCCTGCGGCGCTCGCTGGAGTCGCTGCGCGGTTGCGAGTCGCGCATCGTCTACGTCGACTCCGGTTCCACCGACGGCAGCCCGGAGATGGCCCGCGCGCGCGGCGTCCACGTCCATGCGCTCGATCTCTCGCGCCACTTCACCGCGGGTCGCGCGCGCAACGAGGGGTTCGAGAAGCTCTGCGAGCTCCATCCCGACCTCGAGCTCGTGCAGTTCCTCGACGGCGACTGCGAGGTCTTCGCGGAGTGGATCCCGCGCGCGGTGGAGTTCCTGCGCGCACGCCCCGATGTGGCGATCGTCGCCGGTCGGCGGCGCGAGCGCTTCCCGCAGGCGACGGTCTACAACCTGCTCTGCGATCTCGAGTGGAACACGCCCATCGCGGAGCAGACCGCGGTCGGCGGCGACGCGATGATGCGCGCCGAGGTGATGCGCGCCTCGGGCGGCTATCACCCCGGTCTGATCGGCGGCGAGGAGCCCGATCTCTGCGTGCGCGTGCGGAAGCTCGGCTGGAACGTGGCGCGCATCGATGCGGACATGACGCTGCACGATGTCGCGATGAGACGCTTCGGCCAATGGTGGAAGCGCGCGATCCGCGCGGGCCACGCCGCGGCGAACGGCTGGCTCATGCACGGCGGCGCGCAGGAGTACGGCTATCGCAAGCGCTGCTCGAGCGCGCTCCTCTGGGCCGCGCTCGCGCCGCTGATCGCGCTCGCGGCCCTGGTGGGCGCTCTGCTCTCCGGGCAACCGCTCTTCCTCGCGCTGCTGGCTTCGATTCCGCTGCTGTACGCCGTGCCGTTCTATCGCGCGCGGCGCTGGCGTCTGCTCCGCGGGGACCCTCCCGCGCACGCGACGCTCTACGCCGCGGCCTGCCTCGTAGGCAAGTGGCCGGAGGCCGTCGGCGTCCTCGGCGTGTGGAAGGATCGCTTGCTCGGCCGCAACCCGCGCTGGATCGAGTACAAGGACGTCGTGCCGCTCGAATCGCGCGGGGCGTAGCGCTCAACGCGGCGTCCGACGCCGCAGCGCGCCGACGTTCGCCTCGGGATCGAAGTGCGCGACCTCGAACGCGCTCGCGATCACCGGCGACTTCATCCAGTCGCGCATCGCGGGATACCAGTCGGCGAGGAACTCGATCGGCGAGGCCACGACGTACTCGTGCAGCCGGCGCTGGATCAGCGCCTCGTAGGCGTCGGGGTTCACCTTGCCGTCCAGGTTCATGGTGCGGTCGTGGAAGAAACCGACCGTGCCGGTCTGCACCGCGCCGACCCACGCTCGCTCGGGCACGTTGGCCTGCACCCAGCGCACGACTTGGAAGTGCGGGTGCTCGGCCTGGGTGATCTGATTGCGCGCGTTGACGCCCGTGATCAGCGCCAGGATCCCGAACGCGACACCGCAGCGGAGCGGCGGCGCTGCGCAGCGTGCGAGCACGCGCACGAGCAGCACGCACATCGGCAGCATGAGCCAAGGTGCCAGCGGGAAGAAGTACCGCGGCAGGAACCAGCCCGCGCCGAAGAAGAGGCCGTAGAACACTGCGAGCCCGCCGCTGAAGACGCCGAGCAGTGCCGCGAGGCGCCGCTCCGGACCGCGGAGCCGCGGCCAAGTCCGATAGAGCAGCGCGAGCGCCGCGAGCACGAGCAGCGTCGCGACATAGGGCATCCATACCGAGTGCTGCACGCCGATCGGGATCGGCACGAGCGCGAGCAGGTACTCGAGCCAGATGATGGGCATCTCGGCCAAGTTGCTCGCGAACTTCCCGGTCAGGCTCTCCGCGCGGCCACTCACGGGCACGATGTGGCCGAAGTTCGCGTAGTTGAACGCGAGCCAGGGCGAGGCGACCGCGATCGAGACGAGGCCCGTCACCGTGGTGCGCGTCAAGCGCCGCGGCAAGGTCTCCCGCGGATCCGCACGCGGAGCGAACCCCTGCACGAGGCAAGCGCCAGCGATGAGGAAGACCGCGTCGTTCCGCACGAGGAAGGCGAGGCCTAGCAGCACGCCGAAGAGCGTGGAGCGGCGCCAGGTGAGCGCGGCGCGCGTGTCGATGGCGACGCCGGCGACGAGCAGCGCGATGCAGCCGTAGGCGCCCGTCTCGAGGCAGTTCATCGAGTGCGGCAACGCGACCGGGCTCGCGAAGCAGACCGCCGCCGTGAGCAGGGCGATGCTGCGCGCGTGCTCGCGCCCCTCGAGCAGCCGCGCGAAGAAGCGGTAGCAGAGCCAAGCGGTGAGCCCCGAGAGCGCGAGCTGGAAGAGCAGCACCAGCGCCACCCCGAGCTCCTTCTCCCCACCCGCGAGGGCGAAGAAGCAGGACCAGATCAGGGTGGTGAGCGGCTGCGTTCCGTTGGTGGGGATCTCTCCGGCCGCGGTGCTGAAGCCATTCCCGATCGCGAGGTTCCTCGCGATCGTGAGCATCAGATAGCCGTCCTCGGTGGGGAAGCGCTGGAGGAAGCGACTCCCTCCTTGGAAGAAGGGGAAGACGCGCGCGAACGCCCCGATGGCGAAGAGGCAGACGCTCAGCCCCGCGATCAGGCGCTCGAGCGGAGCGAGAGCGCTCGGGGCCGGCGCGTTCGGTTGAGAGCTCATCAGGGATGGCGGGCGGCGCAACGCCTTGCAGCGGTTCGGCTCGGTATGGCGGCACGCGGCCGTCGCGTGCGCGCCTTGCCACGGAAGCTAGCACATCTCACACTACGCCGCCCCTCGAGCGGTTCGCGCGAGTCGGACGCAGCCGGCGCAACACCATCGGCGGCGCGCCGAGCCTCGCTGGAAGGAAGCCATGAGAAGGAATTAACTTCGCATCGGCGGCTCCTTCTGCGGTACGAAGAGGAGGGCGAGAACCACGAGTGGCATGCCGCTCGCATGAGCGCCTTGCCCACAAGGAGCTGGAGTGTCGCTATCGCGCCGGGTGCGCTGGAGCTTGGACATCGGAGCGCGGGCGTTCGGCGTGCTCGCGGCATGCGAAGCGCGCATGCGCCGCGGGCTCACCGTGCTCACCTATCACCGCGTGCTCCCCGAGGAGCGCTGCGCGAGCTATCCCTTCCCCGCGCTCGTGATATCCGAAGCGGCGTTCGCCGCGCAGGTCGCCTGGCTCGCGCAGCGCTGCGAGGTCCTGCCTCTCGGGCAAGCGCTGCCGCTGGCGCAGAGCGGCGCGAAGCCGCGTCGACCGCTCGTCTCGATCACCTTCGATGACGGCTACGCCGACAATCACGACCTCGCCGCGCCGATCCTCGAGGCGAACGGCGTGCGCGCGACCTTCTTCGTCACGACCGGCTTCCTCGAAGCATCGCGACCGCTCTGGTTCGATCGCGGAGCGGAGCTCCTGCGCGCCGCGGACGCCGCGCGCGCCGCGCGAGCGGCGGCGCGTACGAGCGGCTTCGCCAGCGCCCCGTCGGAGGATCCGCCCGGTGCGTTGCTCGGGTGGTTGGAGGCGCTGAAGCGCGAGAGCGCGGAGCTGCGCGAGCGCTTCCTCTCCGCGCTCGAGAGCGAGAGCGGGCGCGCGGTTCCGCTCACCGGCTACGAGCCCATGACGCGCGCGGAAGTGCTCGCACTCCATCGGCGCGGGCACGAGCTCGGCTCGCATTCGCAGACGCATCCGATCCTGCCGTCGCTCGGCGACGAAGAGCTCCGCGCCGAGATCGCGGGCTCGCGCGAGCTCCTCCAGCAGTGGAGCGGGGCGCCCCTCGAGGGCTTCTGCTATCCGAACGGCGATTGCGACGAACGCGTGCTCGCGGCCGTGCGCGACGCGGGCTATCGCTACGCTTGCACGACGCGCGACGGCGTGGCCGGAGCGGGCGACGACCCGCTCGCGTTGCCGCGCATCTGCGTGACGCATCACGCGATCGCCGCCGCGAACGGTCGCTTCCATCTCACCGCCTTCCGCGCCGAAGTCTCGAGGTTCCATGCGCTCTGGCGCTGAACTCTCCGGCGAGCGCGCCGCCTCGGAGGCGCCGCGCCCTTCGTCGCGCTCCCGCGGTTCTCGCGGAAGCGGAGCTCCGCGCGGGTCGCGGCGCTGGACCTTCGTTCTCGGCGCGCTCTTCCTGGCCGAGCTCTTCGCGTTGCTCGGCAGCTTCACCACGGCAGGGATGCCGCGTGAGGCCGAGGGTTGGACGCGCTGGATGTCGCGCGCGAGCGTCGTGCCTCAGGTGGCCATCGCGTTCGCCACCGCCGTGCTCCTCTTCGCGCGGCGCGAGTCGCGAGTGGCCCCTGTGAGCGCGCCGCCCGTGCTCGGGCCGCGGCGGATCGCACCGCTCGTCGGGTTGCAGCTCGCGAGCTTCGGGGCCCTCTTCGGTCTGAGCTGGCTCATCTTCGAAGAGCACTTGCGAGGCTTCGCGCTCCCCGAGCTCTGGATCGGTCTCTGGATCGCCTCCGCGTTGGTCACGGTAGCGTTGAGCGCCCTCTGCTGCTTTCCCGCGCGCACCTTGCTCCATGCGGCGCAGCGTCACGCGCCGTTCCTGAGCGCCGCGATCTTCCTCGGGCTCGCGGCGTGGGCGGCGGGCGAGCTCGTCGCGCAGGATCTCCGTCTCGCGCTGCGCGGTCCGACGCTCTACCTCGTCGGCCAGGGGCTGCAGCTCGTGCGCGACGATATCCGCGTCGACTTCGAGGAGTTCATCGTCGGCGCGCCCCACTTCGCGATCCGCATCGCGCCGAACTGCGCGGGCTTCGAAGGCATCGGTCTCTCGCTCGTCTTCGTCGCGGCGTATCTCGGCGTGTTCCGCCGCGAGCTGCGCTTCCCGCAAGCGCTGCTGCTGCCGCTGCTCGCGGCCCTCACGGCGTGGAGCGCGAACGTGCTGCGCCTCGGCAGCTTGATCCTGCTCGGGATCGCGGGTTGGCCCGAGCTCGCGGTGAACGGCTTCCACTCGATCGCGGGCACGGCCACCTTCTGCGCGGTGGCCCTCGGCACCGTCGCGATCTCCCGGCGCTGGCGCTTCTTCTCCGTGAGCCGCGATGCGACCGGCGACGAAGAAGAAGTGCTCGAGCGCGACGGCACCGCGGCCTACCTGTTGCCGTTCTTGCTCGCGATGGCGGTCGGCATGGTGGCCGGCGTCTTCGGTGGGGCGCCTGTGGTTTGGGAGCCACTGCGCATCGCGGCGGTCGCGCTCGCGTTGCTCTACTTTCGCCGCGAGCTCGCGTTCGGACCGCGCCGCGATCTCTGGCTCGCCGCGCTCGCGGCGGTGATCTGCGCCGCGGGCTGGCTCGGACTTGCCGCGCTCGCGGAGCCGGGCAGCTCGCGAGAGCTCGAGGTTCCCGAAGCGGGGCTCGCGAGCTTCGGCTTCCTGCTCCGGCTCGCCTCGTACGTGCTCTTGGTTCCGGTGGTGGAGGAGCTCGCTTTCCGCGGGTACCTGATGCGCCGCCTCTCCCACGCCGACTGGAGCTCGCTCCCGCCGCGCCAGTCGACGATGGTCGCTTGGTTGCTCTCGAGCTTGGTGTTCGGGCTGCTCCACCCGCATTGGGTGGGTGCAGCGCTCGCCGGCGCGCTCTATGGGCTGGTGTATCTGCGCAGCGGTTCCCTGATCGCCGCGATCGTGGCGCACGCCCTCACGAATGCTCTGCTCGCGCTCTACGCGCTGGTGATCGCCGGGAGCTGAAGCTGAGCTCGCGCGGGAGCGCGTCCTGCGTCGCCTCGCCGGACCGGAGGCACCTCGCGCCCGGCCGCTCCCGGCCGTGCACGCCGGGCCTTCCGCCCTCCGGAGAGCTCGCGCGGAAGGAAGCGCCGACCGGCATCGTTTTCCTCCCCCGAGGGAGGGACGCCCTCCGAAAGGGTGTTCCAACGCGAATACCTCGCGTCCTTTCAGGAGCACAGGGGAAACCCATGGCCAGGCTGAACTCTCCGGTGATCGAAGCGCTGCTGCAGGCGGCGAGCGAGAACCGTGTGTCGAATCGCAGTCGAAACGCGTTGCGATGGATCGCGAGCGCGGCGCTCCTTCTCACGGCGGCCTCTTGCGGAGGCGGCGGTGGTGGGGGCGGCAACGGTGGGCCGAGCGCGAACGGGGTCCAGATCGTCCTCGACGGCCCCTCGGGCTTCGAGATCTCCGGACCCGAGGGCGGTCCGTTCTCGGCGCCGAGCCTCGCGTTGCGGTTGGTGAACCAGGGCTTGCTGACCGTCGACTGGACCGCCGTGTCCTCGGCTCCGTGGATCACCCTCTCCGCCACCAGTGGAACTCTGCAAGCTGGCTTGCACACCACGGTGCAGCTCGTGGTCAACGGGCCGGCGGCCAACGCGCTCGGGCTCGGGGCGCACGAGGCGCTGATCGAGTTCGTCGAGCGCACCTCGGCTTCCAGCTCGTCGGGCGGCGGAGGCGAGCTCACCGTACGCCACGCACCCGGCAGTGAACGCCAGATCGGCGAGATCGATGTCACGCTGCGCGTCGCCGAGAACGGCTGGACGCGCTTCGCCGAGAGCCGCGACACGCGCAAGGTGTACGTCAGCGAATCGCGCGGCAACGACGCGTACGACGGCCTCACGGAAGCGACGCCGAAGCGCACGATCGCCGCGGGCAAGGCGCTGATCCGCCAAGGCTATCCCGACTGGCTGCTGCTTCGTCGGGGCGATACTTGGTACGAGGCCGTCGGCCAGTGGACGAAGGGCGGCCGCTCTCCGCACGAGCCGATCCTGATCTCGAGCTACGGCGAGTCCTCGGAGCGCCCGCGCTTGCGCACCGGCAATGCGAGCGGCATCTGGGCGATCGGCAGCACGGGCGGCACGCCGCCGAGCCTGAATCACGTCGCCATCGTCGGCCTCGACTTCCACGCGCATACCTACGTGGGCGTCGGCGAGCCCGCCGGCGTGAGCTGGCTGGTCACCTCGAACGATCTGCTCGTCGAGGACTGCCGCATCGACGGCTACCAGATCAACGTCGCGGTGCCCGGTCACGGCGGGCGTAAGAGCGATATCAAGATCCGCCGCAACGTGCTGACGGGTGCCTTCGCGACCACGGGTACGGTGGGCCACGGCATCTACATGGCCAACTGCGACAACGTGCTGATCGAAGAGAACGTGCTCGATCACAACGGCTGGAACCCCTCGGTGGCCGGCGCCGTTCCCTCCATCTTCCGGCACGGGATCTACATCCAGAGCGGCTCGGGGACCTGCACCGAGGTCACCGTGCGCCGCAACATCATCGCGAACAGCGCCTCGCACGGCCTGCAGCTTCGTCCGGGCGGCGTGGTCGAAGACAACCTCTTCCTCCGCAACAGCATCGCGCTGCTCCTCGGCGGCGGCAACGAGCCCAACCCCGGCGGCGTCAACGTCGACTGCATGAACAACGTCATCCTCGACGCCAAGGACATCGACTCCAGCAACCGCCGCGGCTGGGGCATCCAGATCCAGAACGTGAACAGCGGCACGGTGCGCGGCAACATCGTCGCCAATCGCACGGGCGGGGGCTTCCCCATCCCGATGCAGCTCGATGGTCAATCGGGGATCGGGGTCTTCAACCTCGCCCTCGAGTCGAACGTGATCTACAACTGGGGCGGAACGATGCAGGTCGTCGGCACCAACGAGCGGATCGCTCGCGTGCGCCTCTTCCGCAACACCTTCGACAACACGCGGACGAGCGATCAGCTCCTCTCGCACTCCTCCAGCGCGTCCTTGGAGGCCTGCCTGGCCGCCGGCAACCGCTTCTCCAGCATGCAGCCGAATCAGGGCTCCTGGCTGCGCGTCGGCTCGCAGAACGTGAGCGTGCCGGTGTGGGCGGACCTCATGAACGACACGACCTCGCACGTCGGGCCGGCGACCTTCATGGATCCGGAGCGCACGATCTCGACCTTCGATCGCCAGATCGGCGGCGCGGGCTCGCTCGAGTCCTTCCTGGCCCAGGCGCGCCTGCAGTCGAAGGCGAACTGGCGTCCCGACTACACCGCGGCGGTGGTGAACAACTACATCCGCGACGGCTTCTTCGAGCCCTGATCCGAAACCGCGGATCTCGGATCGACGACGAGCGGCTCGCCGCGGAGATTACTCCGCGGCGAGCCGCGCGCATTGGCGAGCCTCGAAGCGCTGGATCCGACGTTCCCGTGACCTGCGCGGAGCGAGGACTCCGTAGGAGGCTCTCTCTCCGCTCGACCCGCACGACGTACTCCCTTCGAGGCGGATAGAGGGAGTGGCTTCGGGAGCGCGAAGGGCGAGCTCGCGACCACGGCAGATCGGCCGCCGCGCTGCTGACGTTCCAGCTCGATCGCGGTATCTTGCGTCGCGGCGGTCTCCGCGAATCGCAAGCCTGCCCTCAGGATGCTCCGCCAAGCGCCTGAAGTTGGGCTGAAACTCATCTGAAGAACGAGGAACCTCTACTCCTGGGGGGTCGTCGGAGGCTTGGCGCTCCGGTGTAGGCGGCGAAGCCACCCCGGAAAGTGTGGACTCTCCTTCGAGGGGTAGAAGGTGAGTTCCACAGCGATCGTCCGTCATGCCGCGGTCGTGCAGGAGGCCCCACGGTGGGAAGTCTCTCGACTCTCCCTCCATCCTCCTCGCCCCGCGCCGCTTCAACGCGTTGCCCCACGCTTGGCTGGTGCCCGGATCGCGGATCGTCGCGGTTGCGCCAGTCTCCTCCCGCCGATGCCCTGCGCGGATCGATGCGCGGACCGGATTCGATGCTGTAGTTAGAGCGAAAGGGGCCCCTTGAAAGGGGCTTGCCATGGGAGCGCTTCGCGTGCCTTCAAGAGCTCACGGGATACGCATGGTCGGGTTGATTTCATCGGTGAACCAAGCGCTGCCGCAGGGCGCGCTCTTCTTTCGTGGTCCGCGCCGTCAGCAGGCTCTGCGCTGGATGGCCGCCACGGCGCTGCTCCTCGTCTCGGCCTCCTGCGGAGGCGGAGGCAGCGGCGGCCGCGCCGCGGGGAACGAGATCGTGCTCCGCCTGGAAGGCGAGTCGATCTACGAGGTGGTCGGTCCGGAAGGCGGGCCATTCCCGGCGACGAGCTTCTCGCTCCGCCTGGTGAACGTGGGCGCTCGCGCCGTGGCTTGGGAAGCAGAGTCGACGGAGAGCTGGGCCACGCTCTCCACGGCGTCCGGAACGCTCCAGCCCGGGGCGACCACGTCGATGCAGCTCTTCGTCGATGGTCCGCAGGCGAACTCTCTGCCCTCGGGCATCTACGAGTCGCTGATCTCGTTCCGCGAACGAGATCTTCGCGCGGGTTTCGCGGGGCGAGAACGCGGAGAGATCGTGCGCGAGGCCGCGGGCGGCGGCGAGCGCTTCATCGGCGACATCGATCTCACGCTGCGCGTCATCGACAACGGCTGGACGCGCTTCGTCGAGAGCCGCGACACGCGGAAGGTCTACGTCAGCGAGTCGGCTGGCCGCGACACGAACGACGGTCTCACGCCGAGCACTCCGAAGCGCACGATCGCGGCCGGCAAGGCCCTGATGCGCCAAGGGCATCCGGATTGGCTGCTGCTGCGCCGAGGCGATACCTGGTACGAGGCGATCGGTCAGTGGACGCTCGCGGGGCGCTCGACCGCGGAGCCGATCCTGATCTCGTCCTACGGCGAAGCCCCGGAGCGGCCCGCGTTGCGTACGGGCACCTCCAGCGCGATCTGGGCGATGGCGAACAGCGGTACGCCGCCGAGCTTGAATCACGTCGCCATCGTGGGCCTCGACTTCCATGCCCACACCTACACCGGTACGGGCGAACCCGCGGGTGTCAGTTGGCTCGTGACCTCGCGCGATCTCCTGATCGAAGACTGCCGTATCGACGGCTACCACATCAACGTCTCCATCCCTGGACACGGGGGACGGAAGAGCGAGATCAAGGTCCGTCGGTGCGTGATCACCGGCGCGTTCGCGACCTCGGGCACCGTCGGTCACGGCATCTACCTCGCCAACTGCGACAACGTGCTGATCGAGGAGAACGTGATCGACCACAACGGCTGGAACCCCGCGATCAGCGGTGCCGTTCCGACCGTTTTCCGCCACGGCATCTACGTCCAGGGTGGATCGGGCACGTGCACGGCGGTCACCGTGCGCGGCAACATCATCTCGAACAGTGCGTCGCACGGCCTGCAGCTCCGTCCGGGCGGCGTGGTCGAAGACAACCTCTTTCTGCGCAACAGCATCGCGCTGCTGCTCGGCGGTGGCAATGAACCGAATCCGGGTGGCGTCACCGTCGACTGCTTGAACAACGTCGTTCTCGACGGCAAGGACATCGACGCCAACAATCGGCGCGGCTGGGGCATCCAGATCGAGAACGTGAACGGCGGCTCCGTGCGCGGCAACATCGTCGCCAATCGCTCGGGCGGCACCTCGCCGATGCCGATGGAGTTCGATGGCGAAGCGGGGATCGGGATCTTCGATCTCAACTTCGAATCGAACCTGGTCTACAACTGGGGCGGTACGCTCCGGGTCATCGGCAACGACCAGCAGATCGCGCGCGTGCGCTTCTTCCGCAACTCGTTCGACAACACGCGCACGACCGACCAGCTCCTCTACCACAACTCCGCTCTCTCGGTGGCCCTCTGCCGCGCTGGAGGCAATCGCTTCTTCAGCATGCAGTCGAACCCGAGCTCTTGGCTGCGCGTAGGCACGCAGACCATGAGCGTGCAGAGCTGGGCCGCGTTGATGGGTGACACGACCTCGTACGGCGGAGTCGATACCTACGTCGATCCGGACCGCACGATCTCGACCTACGATCGTGAGATCGGCAGCGGGGGCTCGCTCGATACCTTCCTCTTCGAAGCGCGCCAGCAGTCGAAGACGAACTGGCGCCCCGAGTACTCGGCCCACGCGGTGAACAGCTACATCCGCGAGGGGTTCTACCTGCGCTGACCGCTGGCCGCGGGCGCGGCGCGGTTCTCGCGGAGCATCTTCGCGACGAGCTGCGCGCGTTCGCGGTGGCAGCCCTCGAGCGTCTTCTCGCCCGCGACCGCGCGTCCACCGCGCGCTCGTCGGGCGAGGCTCTCGCGATCCTCCGCCGCGGCGACCAGTGCGTTCGCGAGAGCTTCGACGTCTCCGGGCGGAACGAGGACGCCCGCGCCGCTCTGCGAGAGGAGCTCGTCGGTGCCGGAGTTGCGATAGCCGAGGATCGGCAGGCCGAGCGCCATCGCGAGCAGCACGTTGCGGCTGATCTCCGGCGTCAAGTTGGTGATCATCATCACCTGCGAGCGGCGCAGGTGGTCGAAGAGCTCGCGCCCATAGGGCACGCTGCCTTGGAAGCGCACGACCTCGGAGAGCCCGAGCTCACGCGCCAGCTCGCGGAACGTCGCCAAGTCCTCGCCGTCGCCGTACACCTCGAGCTCGAGCGCGGCGCCCTTCGCGCGCGCCGCGGCCATCGCGCGGAGCACCTGATCGGTGCCCTTGATGCGGATCTGGCGCCCCGCCGCGACGAGGCGCAACGGCCCCGTCCGATCGCGCAGCTCTTCGCAGCGCTGCTCGAGCTCGGCCGAGCCGATCAGCACGTCGTCGGTGACGAACGAGCGATCGAAGAAGTGGCAGTGCGGGCCCCACGCGTCGGCGAAGCGCTGCACGACGGCGGCGTTGTGCGCGAAGACGAGGTCCGCTTCGCGTACGTGAGAGCGCGAGCTCCGCTCGCGTTGGCGGATCAAGTAACGCCATGCGGCACGCGCCAGCGCGTTGCGGCGGCTCTCGGCGTGCTCGACGAGGCGCGGCAGGACGTCCGCGCCGTCGTAGACCCACACGATCTTCTTGCCGGCGTGGCGCGCGAGATCCCAGGCGATCGCGTCGTAGGGGATCGGGTGCGCGCCGTCTCCGAGGTGGACCACGTCGGCGTTGACGATCGCTTGGGCGAGCATCGCGCGCGCGGTATGGCGCGTCTTCCACCAGCCCTTCAGCGACTCGTAGTAAGGCAGCGGAACGAACGAGAAACCCTCGGCCGCGAGATCGACTTCGATGAGGTCGAAGCTGCCGCTCTTCTCGACGCGGAGCTCGTCGACCAAGGGGCACGCGACGATCAGCTCGGCGCCCACCGAGCGAAGGGCGTCGCGCTGCGCGCGCAGGTCGTGCATCCACATCGCGCCGACGCGCAGGTGCTGCGGCGAGGCGCAGCGCCCGAGCGGCACGTGGTTCACGATGAGGTAGCGGAAGGAGAGGGTCTCGCTCATGGAGTGGAGCTGGGCCGAGCGGGGCTCGTGGCCGGATCGCCGGTGCGGCGGAGGAAGTGGAAGCGCACGAAGTCGGCGAGCAGGTGCGGCGGATCTTCGTCGGGCTTGCGCTGGAGCCGGCGACGGACGCGCCAGACGCTGTAGCAGAGCGCCCAGGAGAGGTTGGCGAAGAAGGCGTAGAGTCGGCCGTGGTTCTTCGCGAAGTAGCGCTGGCGCGATTCGAACCAGTACCGCGGTCGACGCGCGGCGCGCACGCGCACATCGGTGAGCCCGGAGCTCTTGCCGACGAGGTGCACGACGCGGCTCTCGGGGACGTACCAGCACGGCCAGCCCGCGCGCGCCGCGCGCAGACAGAAGTCCGTCTCCTCGTAGTAGAGGAAGTAGCCCTCGTCGAAGAGGCCGATCGCGTCGAAGACTTGTTTGCGCACCATCATGCTGGCACCCGCCACCCAATCGATCGGATGGTCGTGCAGCACGAGCGGCGGCGCGGTCATGTGGCGGTGCAGGAGCTTCGTCACGAAGCCGAGGCGCAAGCCGTCGACGATCTCGCTGCGGATCGTGTGGAAGCGGAAACGCGAATGGTGCTGCGTGCCGTCCTCGTACTCGAGGCGGCTGCCGGCGATGCCGACCTCGGGATGCGCCTCGAGGAACGTGAGCAAGGCCTGTAGCGCGCCTGGCCGCGGCACGGTGTCCGGGTTCAGGAGCAGCACGTACTCCGGCGGGTCGTCGCTGCGCAGCGCGGGCTCGATCGCGGCGTTGTTCCCGTAGGCGAAGCCGCCGTTCCGCGGCAGGGCGCGGCAGCACGCCCACGAATTCCAGCCTTCGCGTTCGATCGCGGAAGCGATGCGCGCGGCCCCTCCGTCGCCGGAATCGTTGTCCGTCACGACGACCTGCGTCCCCGCGATCTGCGGGACCTCGGAGGCGAGCGCGCGCAGGCAGTCGATGGTGAGCTCCGCGCTGCGGTAGTTCACGATGACGACGAGCAGCTTCACGCTTCGACTCCTTCGCGCTCGGCGCAGCGCTCGCGGAGCTGCTGCGCCAGCGACCGTCGCGGGGTGCGCTGGAGCGAGCGCTTCGTTCGCGGGGCCGTGGCCTCTGACAGCGTCAGTCGCGAGAGCCCGCCGGCGACGAGCAGATAGAGCGGGTTCATCATCGCGTTGAACAGGCTATCGACCAGGAACAGCGGCGGGATGAGCGCGAGGGCGCCGACCGCGATCGTGCGTTTCTGGCTCCAGAGCGCGGGCCGGACGCGGCGCGCGAACGCGAGGACCGGCAGCAGCAGCGCCAACGTCAGCGAGCCGAGCCCGATCAATCCGAGTTGGCCGAAGGTGAGGATCCACAGGCCGTCGACGATGACGTCGATGTACTCGTCGTGCTCGTCGTAGTAGGTGTTGTTGCGCCCGTATCCCGCCCAGCCCAGCCAGGGGCGCTCCCAGGCGCGCGCGATGAGGAAGCGCTCGGAGTCGAGGCGGTACTGCAGCGAAGCGGCGCGATCTTCGCTCACGCTCCGCGTGAGCTCGACCACGGTCTCGCCGGTCCACAAGCCCTCGATCCGGCAAGCGACGTAGAGCAGCGGCGCGCCGATGAGCAGGAGGAGCGGCAGGCGTCCGAACGCGCGGCCGAGCAGCAGCAGCGTGCCCAGACCCGCGCCGAGCAGCAGGAGGGCGCCGAGGGATTTGCACATCACCGTCGCGGCGATGATCACGAGCGCCACGGCGGGCATCGGGAGCGGGCCGATCGCGCGCACGTTGCCGCGCAGCCAGAGCGCCGCGCCGATCAATGCGCTGACCGCCATCCACATCGACACCATGAGCCCGTGGTGCATGAACACGGTCGGGCGATAGGTCGTGCCGCGCACGGACTGCTCGAACGAGTGCTGGTGGAAGCCGTAGACGATCGCATGGAGCTGCGGGCTCATGCGCGCTTCCCACAGGCAGAGCGGCGCGTAGATGAGTCCGCCGATCACGAGCCCGATCGCGAGCTCGCGCGCGTGGTCCGCGTTCGAGAAGTAGCAGCGACCGACGAGATACGGGATGCCCCAGGCGACGGTCTGGTTCAGCGTCTGCGCGAACGCATCGTAGGTGCCGAGGTCGTTCGAGATCACCGTCGCGAACGGACAGAGACACCAGATGGCGATCGGCAGGTCGAACAGCCCGAACCGCACTTGCGCCAGGCGACGCGCATCGAAGATCAGGATCCCCAGCAGCGCGCTGAGATTGACCGCGTTCAGCTTGTTCCAGTCGAGCGGCCCCGGCAGCGACAAGCCCGCGACGGGGAGGAACATCCAGCCCACGAGGTACGCGGCGATCACGGCGCGGCGGGCGGGCAACGAGCCGAAGACCGCCAGCACCAGCGGCAGCCAGGCGAGCAGGACGAGCGTGCCTAAGCTGTTCACGCCGTCGCTCCTCGCGTGCGCAGGCGGCGCCAGGCGACGAGGCCGAGGGGCACCAGCACCACCAGGGCGATCGCGCTCTCGAGCGCCGTGAGCGCGAGATCGGGCAGTTGCGGGCTCAGCACGTAGGAGAGGAGCGCGGAGAGCGCCGCGGGCCCCGCGACGAGCAGCGTCCAGACCAAGTCCTGACGCCAGAGAGCGATCCCCGCGCTCCGCAGAGCGATCACCACGCCGACGTGGAACGCGAGCGTGCCCAGGGTCGAGCCGATCAGGAAGCCCGCGATGCCGTAGGAGTGGAAGCCCGCGATGCCGCCGAGGCTCTTGCCGGCGAGGGCCAGCGCGCTGCAGAGCGCGAGCACGCGCGTCTGCCCGAGCACGAGCAGCGCGCGATCGGCGGTCTGGCTCAGCACGATCGGCCAGAGCGGCACGATCGACAGCACGACCATCCAGCACGCGTCGCGGTAGCGCGCATCGTAGAGCGTCCGGAAGAACGCCGGTCCGAGCAGGGCGATCCCGAGCACTACGCACGCGGCGCCGGGCAAGAGGATGCGACGCACGCGATCGGCCTGGTACGCGAAGCTCGCAGGCTCTTCGCGCGCCGCGCGCGAGAGCACGGGAAACACGATCGGTCCGACCAGCGCGCCGACGAGGATCATCGGCAGACCCGCGAGCTGCTGGGCCATGCCGTAAACGCCGAGCGCGTCGAGTGGGATCAGCTTCCCGAGCAGCAGGCGGTCGATCTGCATCGAGAAGAAGGTGATCGCGGTGCCGACGAGCAGCCAGCGGCCGAAGTCGAAGAGCTCGCGACAGGCTTCGCGCTCCAGACGATGGCGGTTGTTGGGCCCCGGCAGCGCGACGTGGCTCCCGATCGTCTTCACGCTCTGGTAGACCAGCGCGCCGAAGACGAGCGCCCAGACCGAGCGATCGACGAGCGCCCAGCCGACCATGGCGAGGATGCTGGCCACCTGCGCGCCGAGCTCCAAGATGGTGCGGCGCCCGATCAAGAGGTGCCGGCTCGCGTTCACGAGCTTCGTGGACTCGAGCCCCGCGATGAGCGCGCTCAGGCCCGCGACCGGCAGCAGCACGAGCAGCCGCGGCTCTTCGTAGATCCAGGCGGCGATCGCCCCGGCCGCGAAGGAGAGCAACCAAAGCAGCAGCCCGCGCAGGTTCTGCACCGTCCAGGCCGTGTCGAGGAACGCGCGCTCGTCGCCGCGCTTGCTGCGCACGACGCTCGGCCCGATGCCGATGTCCGAGAACATCGAGAGGCCCTGCAAGAACACGTTCACCAGCAACATCAGCCCGAAGTCCTCGGGCACCAGCAAGCGCGAGAGGGCGAGGTTGCTCGCCATGCGCAGCAGGTTCCCGACCCCGTGACCCGCGATGGACTGCAGCGCGCCGCGCGAGGCACGGCGATGCAGCGGCTCCGTCGTCGCGGGGGCGACCGTGGAGAGCTCGGCGGCATCGGCGGCGGTGGACAAGGCGTGCGGGGCGGACTCGGGGCGGAACGTGAGCGCGGAAGGGCGCGTTCGCTAGATCGGGCGGGCGAGCGGCCCACTCGAGGGTCGAGCGCCTTCTCGGCGTCGCATTGCCGCGGGTGAACCGGTGAGGCTACGGTCCCGCGGCTTCGAGCGCACGAAAGCGCTCCCCGAGCCGGCGCGCTTCGAGGCGCGCGTCGTGTCGCGCCGCGATGCGCGCCGCGCCGGCCTGCCCCATTCGGGCCAGGTCCTCCGGACTCGCCGTGAGCGCCGCGGCGAGGCCCGCGGCCAGCGCCTCGATGTCGCGCGGAGCTACGAGCCAACCATCGACGCCGGATTCCACGAGCTCGGAAACGCCGCCGACATCGGTCGCGACCACCGGGCGCGCGAGGGCGAGCGCCTCCATCAGCACCACGGGCAGCCCTTCGGCCAGGCTCGGCAGCACGAGGGCACGGGCGCCGAGGATCTCTTCGCGCACCTCGGCCCCGCTCTTCCAGCCGAGGAAGTGGATCCGCTCCGCGAGCCCGAGCTCGCGCGCGCGGCGCTCGAGCTCGCCGCGCAGCTCGCCGTCGCCGATCCAGCGCATCTCGAAGTCGTGCCCCGCGCGCGCGACCACGGCCGCGGCGTCCAGCAGCGCGGCATGCCCCTTCTCGGGGCTCAAACGCGCGACGCACACGAAGCGCGGAACGGCCGGCGGGGCGCTCCGCGGCCACGCGAGGAAGCTCTCGTCGACGCCGCAGCGCACGACGAGCAAGCGCCGCGCAACATCCGAGCTGGCGTGCCGGGCGAGCTCGCGCTTTCCGTACTCGCAGACCGCGACGGCGAAGCGCGCGCGCGCGAGCTTCTGCGGGAGTCCGATCTTCTCGGGCGCCTCGAAGCTCTCCGTGCCGTGCGCCGTGAAGCTGAACGTAGGTCCCCCGAGCGCCTCCAGCAGCAACGCCACCGCCGCGGAGTTCGTTCCGAAGTGCGCGTGCACATGCCGGCTCCCCGCGCGACGCACTTGCGGCAGCATCACGCAGGACTCGGCGAGATAGGCCACGTGCTTCAGCCGCTGCCCGCCCGCCGCGCGCGCGAGCCGCAGCGCTTCGCGCAGCGCGCGCGCCGTCCGAACCGGGTGCCGCAGCGCGCAGACGAGCAGCGCCTTCGCGAGACCGAACGCCCCCGCGTCGAGCACGACGCGCGTGCGCTCCGCCTCGGCGCGATCGGCGGGATCGACGAGCGGCTCGTCGACGCGGCGGATCGACCAACGATCGACCTCGAAGCCGCACGCCTCGAGCCCGGCGATCTCGCGCCGGATGAACGAGTGGCTCGCCTTCGGGTACTGGTTGACCAGGTAGGTGACGCGCATGGCGGGGCGGGACGATCGCATGTGGGGCGGGTTCGCGCTACCGCTCACGGCAGGGCGCGGCGCGAGCGCTGGCTCCTGGCTCCGGTGCATCCTTGCTTCCACTCTGCCGACAGTCGTCCGCGTCGAATCGTCCGACGCGCGCGTCTGACCTGCCGCGGGGGAGCCAGGTGTGGTGGCGCCGGTCGATGCGACGGAGCCCGCCGCCGTGGGGCCGCTGGCGATGCGTGGAGGGATAGTCGCGCTTCGTTACGCCGGCTCGTCTGCCGGATCGGTCGAGCGACGGCTTCCACGGGAGCGGTCCTCGCAGTCGGGCTTGGGAAAGGCGCCGATCGCACGTACTCCGTGATCATCGATCTCATAGACCTCCGTCGAGATCGGATGCGGAGCCTGCGCGTACTCACGCACGACAACGCCACCGAGGCGCTCGAGAACGCTCTCATGCTTGGCCGGCCAGAGGTACAGGAAGTCTCGCGCCGGTACGACCGACCGCAGTGGCCAGCCGATTCGCGCACCGACCCGTTCCTTCAGGTTCGGAGCCAACATCAATGCCGCCTTGAACGGCAGCATCGCGTTGAGATGCGCCAGGGGAGCTCCAGCGATTTCGTGGACCACGATCTCGGAGCTGGACAGGTCGCGAGCCAGGTTCGCGAAAGCTCGAGCGGCGGCCTCGTCCTCCGTCACGCGCAGCGCGGCCAGCATGGCGGGCTCGACCCACGTCACCCGCTCGCCCGTCGCCGAGACATGGACCAACACGCGATCGACCTCGCGGCTCAAGGGCGAGCGGAGGGACGGAGCGTCTGCGTAGTCGTTGGGCTCGAGGCTCCAATAGATCCGGTCCGAGGAGAGCTCCGCGTCTCGCGGACGCATCGATGCGAGCACCGCATCGACGAAGCGGACGATGTGCTGCGGATCCCGATCGAGCTGGTAGCTCTTCTCCAGGTTCTCGAGGCTGATGATGGATCGGAACCCGTCGCGTTGGATCTCAGGAACGCCCGAAGCGTGATCCACGGTGAAAGCGATACCGCGTCGCCTGAGCTCCTTTTCGAACGCAGATCGGCAATCCATGCACAGGCTCCATGGTTACGAGAGCAACGCGCGGGATCGCGCCGTAGCTGGGGACGATCGCACGCAGCGCGGGTTCGCGCGACGGCGCACCATCCGGCTCCTCGCGAGCTGCGACCCATCGCGCGGGCGCCAGCGCGCCCCGTGATGCTATGCGCTCGTGCCGCGGCTTCGGGAGATCTACGGTGCTTCCGGGAGGCAGAAGGCGCGGTGGGTCGGTGATGCGCGTCCACCGGCGTGCTCAGCCGAGCTCGAGCGCCTGGATCGCCGCGCGTCGAACCGAGCCGGTGAGCGCTGCGCGGCCCTTCCGCTTCGAGATAGCTCCTGTCTTCACGCGGTTCTCCCACCAGGACTCGATGAAGCTCGGCGCGTAGCCGCCGGTCGTGATCTCTCCATCGCCGAGGGCGAGGAGGTCGGGATAGGCCTCCACGAAGTTCGCGGGGTCCTTCGTACGGGGCGAGCTCGCGTAGAGATGGAACAGCGCGTCGTAGACGAGGTGCGAGCGCGCGTCGTCATGGAGGGCGAAGTAGCCCTTCGAGACGGCGGTCGATTCGAGCATGCGCCGGAGAGATGCCTCCGCGTTGCGAGGGCGCGCGCAGTCCGCGATGCACCGTGAGAGCAGCGTGGAGAACGATCCGGTGCGAATGCGCTCCAGAGCATCCGCGAAGTCATCTGCCGATCGGTCGTAGACGCTCTTGTGCACGAGCCCACGTACGAACGCGTCGAAGCTCGGCGCGAGGGGCGTGATGCGATAGTCCAACTCCTGGTCCACGTGCACGACGGTCGGCTCGCCATCGGGCCCCGACGCGCGATAGTCGAGCATCACCATGTCGTGCCCGCCGGAAGGACAGTCGCAGATGTACACGCCGAAGTTGGGATAGCCCCACTCGCGTTGACTGAACTTGTTGCCGTACTCACCGATCAGCGAGTATGGCTTGCTCCGACCAATGCCGAGGAAGCCCGCGATGGCCACGTGATCCTCGGCCCAACTCGTCGGCCGATCCGTGGGAAAGTGCGAGCGCTTCGGGATGCCCCCGTTCTGGTGGCGCATGAACGCGACGTACGCGCGCGGCAGGCGATACCCGAGCTCGGCCTCGACCGCGCGCACAAGCTCCTCCGTGAGGGGTTCCTCGACGTACGTCTCTCTCGCGTAGTCGGAGTCCTCCCAGAAGTCGCTCGCATCGAAGCTCGAGGTCATCGCGCCACCCGCAGTTTCTTGCACCTCTCGGGGCCGGTGTGAGGAAGGTACCAAAGCGCGATTCGCGGAGGAACGGCGCTCGATCCACGGGTGGATCGCGTGGAGGCCACGGACGGTCTAGATCCAAAGCCCTGCAGCGAAAGGCAGGGTGTCGCGCTCGACGGGGCGAGACGCTCGCGATCGAGGCGACTCCGCGCGATCGCTTTCCGCTCAGCCCTTCGCGAGCACCGGCTTCTCGCGCGGCCGCTTCCACGCCACCGGCCGCCCCGCGCTCTGCTCCGCCGCGAGGTCGAAGAAGTGAAACAGCGGCCCGCGTCCTCCGGGCAGGATGCGCCGGAAGCGGCCGTTGATGTGCAGCGTCTGGCCGCCCCAGAGGTGCTTCAGGCCGTACCAGAGCGCCTCCGAGCCGAGCGCCACGTCGCACGCGTCTTCGGCGAGCTCGGCGCGGCGGAGGCCGTGCGTGAGATCGAAGGTGTAGCTCCGGCCGAGATCGCTGACGTAGACGCGCGCGGGCTCTTGGCGCAGCAGCAGCGCATCGAGCTTGGCCTTCCACGCGGGGCCGGCCTTCGCGCCGCGCTGGCTGCGCCAGCGCGGGATCTGTCGCGCGAGGTGGAGGCGCAGCTTGGTCGGGCTGGCACCTTCCTTCACGCGCTTGCAGAAGCTCTGCGCGGTGTCTTGAAGCTCCTGCTCCTCGACGCGGCGCGAGCGGACGCGCGGCCGGGTCGCGAGCGAGGCGATGTCGGCCTGGTAGCGCGCGAGCGCGCGCGCGCTGTCGTGCCGCTCACCGTAGGTCCACACATCGCCGGGATAGAAGAGCAGCACCTCGGCGCCGCTCTCGCGCTGGAGCGTTCCGTAGACCTCTTCGAGGGCCAAGAACGCCTCGTTCATGTAGGCATTCTCCTCGTGGCAGAACCAGATGAAGCTCGCGAAGGGCACGACGTACTTCGGCTTCAGGATCTGCGCCTGCAGCACCGCGCGCTGCAGCATCTTCCGGGCACCCTGCTGACGGCGCTCGAGCTCGAGCGCGTTGCCGTCCCACGCGGAGATCGAGAACTGCGTGAAGAGGATGTCGATCTCGCCGACCTGGGCGCGCACCTGCTCGATCTGCTCGCGCGTGTTCACGGTGCAGTCGTTCAGGTTCAGGATCCGCGCTTCCTTCGTGCGCGTGAGGCTCCACGAGTCCTCGAAGCCGACGAAGGGCTGGCAGGTGAACTCGAAGTCCGGCCCGAGCTCGACGGGCTTTCCGTGCGGCAGCTCGCGCGCGCTGCCGAAGCCGTTCTTCTTGCAGTAGTCGACGACCTTCTTGTCGAGCGTCTCCTGATAGAGCACCTGGATCTTCCGCCGCGCGGCCTCGGGGATCTTCTTCAGGCACGGCGGGCTGAAGTGGTCCGGGTGCTCGTGCGAGAACCAGAGGTGCGTCAGCTCGCCGAAGCGCTCGTACGGCATGGCCGTCTTCGACAGCAACGCCCAACCCTCGTCGAAGGCGGTGCCCTCCAGCCAGGGGTCGGAGATCAAACGCACGTCGCCGGAGCGCACGACGAAGCTGGAGTGGTTGACGAACTCGATCTGCATGGCGCGGAGCCTGAGCCAGGGCCGGCCGGGATCGGGGTCCCGGCTCCGTAGCAGCTCATCGGCTGGGGAGCATACCGAGGAGGAGTGGCACGGGAGCGCGGTTCTCCGTCGCGTGGGCTCCTGCTTCGGAGGAGGGCGGTCCGAGCCCGGAGCGCAGGGGGCCTATCTCCGTAGGCCATGGAGCTCGCGCGTCAGCGTGCGAGCAGCTTGGACGCGGTCAGGATGCCGCTGGCGACGGGCAGCATGCGATGGGCCGCGAGCATCGCGCGGGCGACCGCTGCCGCGTCGGCGCGATGGATCTCTCTCCAGTGCTCTTCCGGGAGGAACTCCTCCAGGAGAGAGCCCTCGAGTGAGCGCTCCTTCGATGCGGGCAGAGCCCGGATGCAGGCGAGGTAGAGAGCGTCGTTCGCCCAGCCGAAACAGGTGCTCGGCTGACGTAGCATCCAACTCGCGATCGCCGCTGGCGCGTCGCTCAGCGAGCGCGGCTCCTTCTTGGTGTCGAGGTCTTGCACCGAGAGTTCGTCGACCGAGCCGATCTTCACCTCGTGTTCCAGCGCATCCCGCAAGCGCAGGAGGAAGTCGGCCGGCTGCTGACCGCGGAGACCGACCAGATACGCGAGCGCCGCGCGAGAACGGCGCCGCTCCGCGAGATCCTCTTCCGTTTCGTCTTCTTCGCGCACGACGGGGTGACGCTCGAGCAGCTCGAGCGCCTCGTCGAAGACTCCGGCGGCACCCAGCGTGTCCACGAGCAGCTCGAGGTGCTCCGCGCTCGCCTCCTCGCGCCACGCCGCGCGTGCTCGCGCCACGGCGTCTTCCAAGCGATCGGCGAACGCGAGTGCGCGCACGAGGAAGAAGGCGCCTTCCGTGGCTTCGCCCGCTTCGTGAGCAGCTTCGAGCGCGGCTACGGCATCGGCCGCCCGATCTCCGATGAGCAGCAGCCGTGCGCGCTGCGTATGGGGCCTTTGCACCTTGGCGCCGTGTTCCGGATGCGCGAGCAGGGCATCGAGGTCGGCGATCGCGGCGGCGAAGTCGAGGGCTACGGCCAACGCTTGTCCTCGGAAGAGGATCGCCGGTTCGGGAGCCTGGTCTCTGCCGAGCTCGCGCGCCGCCAGGAACGCGGCCGCCGCATCTCTTGCCAGAGCGCGCTGATCGAACGGCACGAGATGCATCTGGACGAGCGAGAACTTCGCCATGCCGAGCTGACAATGCAGCTCCGGCGTCGGCTCGTTGTGCTCCAGCGCGAACTCGCAGAGCAGCGCGCACGCGCCGTAGCACTGCGTGCGCCACGTGGCTTGGATGGTGCGCGCGTAATGCTCCCAGGCGAGCCCTTCGGGCTGCTCGGCGAACGCCATCACCGCAGCACTCATGCGCTCTTCGGCTGCTCGCCATTCCTGCGCCGAGATCCGCGCGCGACGCGGCGCGAGCTTCGAGAGGGCGCGGGTGGCTGCCTCGACGGCGACGGTGCGCTGCTCGGCGTCCGCGGCGGCCGCAGGTGCCTTCGGCGCGGGCGCCGGTTCAGGATCCTGCAACGCGAGGAGGAGGGTGATGGCGATCAGCATGCTCCGAGTCTCTCCAGGAAAGCCCGAGGGCGAAAGCTCGATCTCGCCCTTTCGCTGGGCAACGCGATCCGTGGAGTTCCTCCTGCCGAACCGCACCCTCCGCGACGAGCTCCGTCGCGTCGGGACGGATCGTCGCGGAAGCGTGCGCGCCTTCCCTCACTTCGCGTGCCGAGGGTCGCGCACGCAACCGCTTCGGGCGCGAGTGGTCGGCAACTGGATCGCTTGGAGCGGTGCCACCGCGGAACGGCGCTGGCGCTCCTCGAGCGCCGGCTCACGAATCGGCGACAGAGTCTTCGCCGAGCGACCAACCGCCACCGAGCGCGGCGAAGAGCGCGACGCTCTGCTCCAGCTCGGAGCGGCGCGCGGCGGCGAGCTGCTCGTCGATGGAGAGCCGGCGCGCCTGCGCCTCGAGCACGTCGAGGAAGTCGCTGCGTCCCGAGGCGTAGCGCGAAGAAGCCAAGCGCTCCGCCTCCGCGGCTTGTGCGGAGGCGCGCTGCAGGCTCGCGACGCGCTCGGCGGCGCGCGCGAATCGAACGAGCGCGCTCTCGACTTCGCGCACGGCTTCGAGCGCGCCCGCTTCGAGGCGCACGAGCGCCGCCCGAGCTTCCGCCTCTGCTTGGCCGACCGCGGCATCGATGCGGCCGCCGGCGAAGAGCGGCAGCGAGATCGAGGGGCCGAACTGATAGGTCGAGGCCTCGCCGCCGAGGAGCTGGTTCGAGCGCGAGGTGCTGAGCGCGAAGGTGCCGTCGATGGAGAGGCGCGGGTAACGCTCGGCTTCCGCTGCGCCGATGCGCGCGACCGCGGCGGCGAGCTCTCGCTCGCGACGACGGAGATCGGGCCGGCGCAGGAGCAGCTCGCCCGGCACTCCGAGCGCGGGCAGCGCGGGTGGCACAGGCTGCGGCGCGACGGCGACGGCGATCGTCCCCGGGCGCTCACCGAGCAGCTCGGCCACGCGATGCTCCGCGGCGCGCCGCTCCGCGCGCAGCGCCGGGAGTGCCGCTTCGTCCGCCGCGAGCGTGCGCCGCGCGCGCACGAGATCGAGCTCGCTCGCGAAGCCGCCGCGTGCGCGCGCCGTGGCGATCTCCTCGCTCGTGCGATCGAGCGCCACGCTGCGCTCGACGATGCGCAGGCGCTCGTCGAGCTCGCGGATCGCGAGCACTTCGCGCGCGACCTCGGCCGCGAGAGCGACCCACACGCCGCGGAGGTCCTCCTCGGCGATCTCGATCTCGGCGTCCGCGGCCTCCACCGAGCGCGCGACCCGACCCCAGAGGTCGAGCTCCCAGCCGGCCACGAGACCCGCGGCGTAGAGGTTGGTGCGGGTGCCGGGCGGCGGACCGGCGAAGGCGAGGCCTTCGTCGTCGGTCGCGGCGCGCGCGAAGCGGCCTTGCGCATCGAGGCTCGGCCAGCGTTCGGCATCGACGATGCCGCGGCGCGCGCGCACTGCAGAGAGGCGCTCGGCGGCCTCGGCGAGGCCGAGGTTGCCGCGAAGCGCTCGCTCGACGAGCGCGGTGAGCTCCGCGTCGTCGAACTTCCGCCACCAGACGCTGAGCTCCTGGGTCCCTCGGGAGGGCTCTGTGCTCGAAGCGTTCTCCGCGTCGGCTTCGAGCCACGTCGCGCCCGTGCGCGCCGTGAGATCGGGACGCTCGTAGTCGGGCCCCACCGTGCAGCTCGCGACCCCGAGCAGCGCGAACGCGGGGCCGAACACACGCAGCAGAGATGCGGCAGCGAAGCTCATCGCGCACCTGCGCCCGCATCGGCGCGAGCCTCGATGTAGACGTCCATCTGCATCCCGAAAGGGAGCCCGCGCTCGCCCTCGGGCAGCGCGTAGACCGCCTCGAGCACGCGCGTGTCGACGAGCTCGCTGGCCTTGCCGGCGAGGTTGCGCTTCGGGACGACGAGCGGCTCCACGTAAGCGCAGCGGAGCGCGATGCGGCGGGAGGCGTCGCCGCGAGGGGCAGCCCAGGCGCTCGCTTCGCGCTCGAAGCGCGGCACGTCGACCTCGTCGATCTGGCAACGCAGGTGGGGCGCGCCCGTCCGTCCGAGCAAGAGCAGCGGTTCGGTGAGGTTCTGCGTTGGCGCAAGCTCACCCGCGCGCACGTTCACCTGCAGCACGACCGCGTCGCAAGGTGCACGGACGATCAGGCGCTCGAGCTCCGTCTCCGCTTGTGCGAGGGCCGCGGCCGCTTCGTCGACGCGCCGCGCGGCGGCGAGGAGCTCGGGCCCGTCCTCGCCGCGTTCGTTCGCGACCAAGAGCGCGAGCTGTGCGCGCGCCTCCGCGCGCGCGGCTTCGGCCTCGGCGACGCGCGTCTCCGCGGCGGCCACCGCGGCGCGCGCGCTCTGCGCGCCGAAGCGCCGCGCTTCGACTTCCTCGCGGGCGATCGCGCGCGGATCGTCGACGGCGAGCGCGATGCGCAGGCGGTTCTCGCGATCGGCGGCGTCGGCGGTGGCGACCTCGACGTTCGCGCGCGCCGCGGCGAGCGCGGCCTCGCTCGCGGCGAGGCGTGCGCGCTCGCTCGGGATGCGGCCGCGGAGCGCTTCGACCTCCGCGCGCGCGACAGCGAGGCGGCTGCGTCGGACCTCGACTTCGCGCTGCGTGGAGCGCGCGTCGATGCGGAAGAGCGGATCGCCGGCGACCACCGCAGCTCCGCGCTCGACGAGCACCGCCTCGACGATGCCGGCGATGTGCGGCGCGATCGCGATCGGCTCACCCGGTGGCTCGAGCAGACCGATCGAACCGAGGTACGCGCGCGCATCGTCGAGAGCGAGCGCGGACGGCGGGAGCGCCGGTGCGGAGCTCGGGAGGCGCGGCGGCTCTTCCGCGCGATGGATCGGCCGATCGGCGGCGAGGGTCAGGCTGCCGCCCAGGAGCGCGGCGAAGCCGGAGAGCGGCAGGCCGAAGCTGAGGAGGAGGGAACGTCGGGTCATGTCGTGCTCGGAAGGGAGTGCTGGTGCGTCGCGCTGCGAGCGGCCCGGCGTTCTTCGCGCGCGATGACGCCGTCGGACATGTGCGCGATGCGATCGGCGAGCTCGAAGATGCGGCTGTCGTGCGTGACGACGATCACCGCGCGCGCGGGCGCCACGGCGACTTCGCGCAGGAGCTCCATCACGGTGTGGCCCGAGCGCGCGTCGAGGGAGGCGGTGGGCTCGTCGCAGATGAGCAAGCTCGGCTCGTGCACGAGCGCGCGGGCGATCGCCACGCGCTGCTGCTGGCCGCCCGAGAGCTGGGTCGGGAACTTCCGCATCTCGTCCGCGAGCCCCAAGCGCTCGAGCAGGGCGGCGGCGCGTTCTTCGGCGCGGCGATGCCCGAGGCCCCGCGCGACGAGCGGCACGGCGGCGTTCTCGAGCGCGCTGAGCGCGGGCAGCAGGTGGAACTGCTGGAAGACGAAGCCCAGGTGCGCCAAGCGGAAGTCGGCGAGCGCGCGATTCGAGAGCGCACGGAGCTCGGTGCCGAGGACGCGCACCTCGCCCGCTTCGCAGGAGAGGATGCCGCCGATCACCGAGATCAACGTGGTCTTGCCGCAGCCCGAAGGACCCACGAGGAAGGTCATCTCACCGGCAGCCGCATCGAAGTCGGCGCCTCGCAGCACGCGCAGACGCGCGCTCCCGTCGCCGAAGGACTTCTCGATGCCGCGGCAGCGCACGGCGGAGGCGTGCGCCGCCGCCTCGGGAATCGCAGCTCCGTGTTCCGTGGTAGTGCTCATCCGCGGAACACCGTGGCGGGATCGACCACCAGCACGCGCTTCAGGCTGAGCACGGTGGAGGCGAGCACGATGAGCGCGGCGGCGCCGGCGACCGCGACCGCGACCTCCGGATAGAGGTGGAAGCCGCGCAGCGCATCCACCGGCGCCGTGAAGTGGAAGAAGGCCGCCGCGGCCGCGAGCCCGAAGCCGTAGCCGATGGCACCCACGAACGCGGCCTGCGCGAGCGTCATGCCGAGGAGGCGCCCGTTGCGGATGCCGATCGCCTTCAGCGCGGCGTATTGCTTCAGGTTGTCGCTGACGAACTGGTGGAAGGTGAGCCCCACGATCGCGACGCCGATGATCGCGCCGAGGAGGACCACCGTGCCGAAGCTCACCGGGATCCCGGTCGTCTTCAGGATGTAGAGGATCGACTCCAGCCGGAACTCCTCGGTGGTCACGGCCTTCAGGCCCGTGCGTGCGGCGATGCGCTGCGCGATCCGCTCGGGCTCGAGACCGGGTGCGGGTCTCGCGAGCACGAAGCTCAGCTCGTTCCGGCCGTTGTTGGTGTACTGCGTCGCCAGGCTGTAGCGCGTGTAGATCGTGAGGTTCGAGGTGAACGCCGCCGACGCATCGACGATCGCCGCGATGCGCGCGCGGCGATCGTTGATCTCG
Organism: Planctomycetota bacterium; assembly: GCA_016793245.1. Classification (GTDB taxonomy): domain Bacteria; phylum Planctomycetota; class UBA1135; order UBA1135; family JADKAF01; genus JADKAF01. The sequence goes on along the minus strand of JAEUHW010000455.1, from coordinate 4,608 downwards.
ATCTCGCGGCCGAGCACGGGCTGCTCGCCGGGGAAGAGCAGGCGGAAGCCGGCGGGGTTCATCGCGATCGCGTCCGGGCGCGAGAGATCCTCGATCGAGCCTTGCAGGAACTCGTCGGGCACGCCGACCAGCGAGGCATCGTCGATGCCGAGCAGCACTCCGTTCTCGAGGCGCCCCGCACGCGTGCGCACGATGACCTGGGCCTTGAAGAAGGGCACGGCCCACTGCACGCCCTCGATCCCGCGCACGCGCCCGAGCTCGGTGTCGCGCAGCGGATAGGGCACCTCGATCGTCTGCACGCTCGGGTCCATCACCCACACCGAGGCCTCGCGCACGTCGTTGACGACGCTGGAGGCGCGCGCGAGCAAGCCGAAGAAGATCGAGGTCTGCTGACAGATCAGCAGCGTGCTGAACGCGACGCCGAAGATGAGCCCGAAGAGCTTCGTCCGATCGCCGAGCAGCATGCGCAAGCCGACGCGGATCATCGCTTCGCACCCTTGCCGCGACCCATGGCAGGGGCGCTCGGCGGCGCCGGCGCCGGGAGCTCGCGCAGCCCGTGCACGACGAACGCGGTCAGCAGCTCGGCGAGGCTATCGATCTCCTCCACGCTGCGCGGCGCCGGCGTACCGAAGCGCTGCAGGATGTTGCGGCTGTGCTTGTGGCTCGCGCACATGCCGACGATGGCGCTCGCGATCCGTTCGATCGTCCGCGCCTCGATCGCCGCCGGCGCGATGCGCCGCACGATGCGGACGAGCTCCGCGCGCACCGGCCCGGCCATGTGCTCGACGAACTCGTCGAGCACCACCGTGGGGCGAATCATCTCGTGCGCGAGGATCTCACCCAGCCAGGGATGATTGGCCTCGCCGACGAGCAGCATGCGCAGGAACCAGCGCATCCAGCGACCGAGCGCCTCGCGCGGCTCCTCGCTCTCGGCCATCGGTGTCAGCTCCACGCCGCCGCAGAGCTGGCCCTTCCCCGTGTCGACGACCGCGCGGTAGAGCCCCTCCTTGCTGCCGAAGTGGTACTTCACCGCCGACACGTTCGCCCCGGCCACGCGGCAGATCGCGCGCACGCTGGCCTCGTGGAAGCCCTTCCGCGCGAACTCGAGCCCGCCGGCCTGGATCAGGCGCGCGTGCGTGTCGTCGGGCGGAGGCGGTGCCGCGGCGGGTGAGGGGGCAGCGGCGGGAGGGGCGGGGCGACGGGCCATGCTTCAAACGCTCGTTCTGAAACGGACGTTTGAAGTTAGGCGAGTGGGGGTGAGGCCTCAAGCGGGCGTTTGAAATTCTCGGTCGGGCGGCGCCATGTGGCCCTCCCCTCTGGCAGCCCGAAGCGGACGTTCCACGACGAGCTCCGTCGCGCTCGACCGAGCCCGACCACGGCTCCCGCTCACCGCACGCCGCGGACCCGGACCGGGTGACGAGACTCGTCGTCGATCGTCCGGATGGGTCGGATCGGGAGCGCTGCTACACTCCCCTGCTTCGAGTTCGGGACGTGGATGCAAGGAACGCAGGAGCTCCGCGGATGCAGATCGCGATGGTCGGGTTGGGACGAATGGGCGCCAACATGGCGCGGCGCCTCCTGCGCGGCGGCCACGAGGTCGTCGTGTGGAACCGCGAGCCGGAGAGGGCTCAGGAGCTCGCGCGCGAAGGGGCGCACGCCGTGGCGCAGTTGGAGGACCTGGCCGCCGCGCTGCGTCCGCCGCGCGCCGCGTGGATCATGTTGCCGGCGGGCGCGGTGACCGAGCAGACGGTGCAGCGTCTCGCGGCCACGTTCGAACGCGGCGACGTGCTCGTCGATGGCGGCAACAGCTACTACAAGGACGACGCGCGCCGCGCGCAGGCGCTCGCGCCGCGCGGCCTCCACTACGTCGACTGCGGCACGAGCGGCGGGGTTTGGGGCTTGGAGCGCGGCTACTGCTTGATGGTCGGCGGGCCCGACGACGCGGTGCGTCTTCTCGAGCCCGCGCTGCGCACGCTGGCGCCGGGGCAGGGCGAGGTTCCGCCTACACCGGGTCGCTCGGGCGGCACGGCGCAGCAGGGCTATCTCCACTGCGGCCCGAGCGGCGCGGGCCACTTCGTGAAGATGATCCACAACGGCATCGAGTACGGGATGATGCAGGCCTACGCCGAGGGCTTCGAGATCCTGAAGAACGCGAACCTCGCCGCACCGAGTCCCGAGCTGCGCTACGACATGCAGCTCGCGGAGATCGCCGAGCTCTGGCGTCGCGGAAGCGTGGTCGGCTCCTGGCTGCTCGATCTCACGGCGATGGCGCTCCAGGAGGATCCTGCTCTCGCGCGCTTCACGGGCCACGTCTCGGATTCGGGCGAAGGGCGCTGGACGGTGCAGGCGGCGATCGAGAGCGCGACGCCGGCGCACGTGCTCACGAGCGCGCTCTTCACGCGCTTCCGCTCGCGGCAGGAGAACCCGTACGCGGAGAAGCTGCTCTCGGCGATGCGCGAGAAGTTCGGCGGCCACGTCGAGACGAAGGCGAAGGAGTAACGCGCGATGACCGCCGACGCCATCCACGTGGAGGTCGATCCCGCGGTCGACCTCGTGAACCCGTTCGCGCGCCCCATCGGGCCCGCGATCCTCGTCATCTTCGGCGCTGCCGGCGACCTGACGAAGCGGAAGCTCTTGCCGGCGCTCTGCAATCTCTGGAGCTCGAAGCTGCTCGAGCGCGAGATCGCGGTCCTCGGCATCGGGCGCACCGCGCTCGATACGGCGAGCTACCGCGAGCGCGTGCGCGAGGAGCTCGCGCAGTTCGCGACGCAGTCGCTCGAGCCGCGCGTGGTCGAGGAGATCCTGGAGCGCACGCACTACCTGCAAGGGAACTTCGACGACGCGAAGCTCTATCCCGCGCTCGGCGAGAAGCTCCGCGAGCTCGACGCGCAGTGCGGGACGAAGGGGAACCACCTCTTCTATCTCTCCACCGCGCCGGAGTTCTTCGCGCCGATCGTGGAGCATCTCGGCCGCGCGGGCCTGACCAAGGAAGGAGGCGCTCCCTCGGAGGCCTCATCGAGCGGCTGGAAGCGCGTCATCGTCGAGAAGCCCTTCGGCCACGACGTCGCGAGCGCGCGCGAGCTGAACGAGCGGCTCCGCGCGGTGCTGCACGAGAGCCAGATCTATCGCATCGATCACTACCTCGGGAAGGAGACCGTCCAGAACATCCTGGTGTTTCGCTTCGCGAACGGGCTCTTCGAACCGGTGTGGAACCGCCTCTACATCGACAACGTGCAGATCACCGTCGCCGAGTCCCTCGGCGTCGAGAGCCGCGGCGGCTACTACGAGGGAGCCGGTGCGCTGCGCGACATGGTGCCGAACCATCTCCTGCAGCTCTTGGCGCTGGTCGCGATGGAGCCGCCGACGAGCTTCGCCGCAGAGGCCGTGCGCGAAGAGAAGACGAAGGTGCTGCGCGCGATCCCGCCGATGACGCCGGAGGAAGTGCTGACGCACGCGGTGCGCGGCCAGTACGGCGCCGGCACGCTCGACGGCACCGCGCTCCACGGCTATCGCGAAGAGGAGCGCGTCGATCCGCGCTCCTCCACCGAGACCTACGTCGCGCTGCAGCTCCGGATCGACAACTGGCGCTGGGCCGGGGTCCCGTTCTACCTGCGCACGGGCAAGCGCATGCCGAAGCGGGTCTCGGAGATCGCGATCCAGTTCCGGCGCCCGCCGCTCCTGCTCTTCCGCGCGACGCACGTCGAGCACGTGCCGCGGAACGTGTTGATCCTCCGCATGCAGCCGGACGAAGGCATTACGCTGCGCTTCGGCGCGAAGATCCCCGGCCCTTCGGTTCGTCTCGGTCAGGTGGCGATGGACTTCTGCTACAAGGAGCACTTCCACCAGGCGCCGACCACGGGCTACGAGACGCTGATCTACGACTGCATCAAGGGCGACCCGACGCTCTTCCAGCGCGCCGACTCCGTCGAGCTCTCCTGGGAGATCGTGCGCCCGATCCTGGAGGTGTGGAAGGCGCTGCCGCCGCGCGCATTCCCCAACTACGCCGCGGGCTCGTGGGGCCCGCCCGAAGCCGACGCGCTGCTGAAGCGCGAGGGCCACGGATGGCGACGGATCGAGCCCTGAACCACATGAGCGCACAGCCGATCGTCGAGATCCACGAGGATGCCGCGGCGCTCACGCGCGCGGCGCGCGCGCGCTTCGTGCAGAGCGCGCGGGCAGCGATCACGGCGCGCGGCCGCTGCGACATCGCCCTCGCGGGTGGCTCCACGCCGCGCGCGCTCTACGCCGCGCTCGAACGCGCGGATCTCGATTGGAGCGCGCTGCACTGCTGGTTCGGCGACGAGCGCTGCGTGCCGCCCGAGGACGCGCAGAGCAACTACCGCATGGCGCGCGAAGCGCTCTTCGATCGGCTGGCACTCCCGCCGGAGAACGTGCATCGGATGCAGGGCGAGCTCGATCCTGTGCTCGCCGCGGCGCGCTACGAGGGCGAGCTCGCGCGCCACTTCGGTGCGCCGCTGCCGCGCTTCGACCTCTGCTGGCTCGGCCTCGGCGCCGACGGGCACACCGCTTCGCTCTTCCCCGGCACGACCGCGCTGGACGAGCGCACGCGTGCCTGCGTCGCGTGCTGGGTCCCCCGACTCGACGCCT
>JAEUHW010000003.1 GCA_016793245.1 Planctomycetota bacterium | reverse complement strand
CTTACGCCCAAGTCGCCGGAGACGATGGTCGGCCCGGTATTGGTCACGGTCGAGGCGCCGAGAACTCCGAAGTTCTGAGCCGAGCCGAGGCTGACCTGAGCGGTGACCGAGGGTAGACAGAAGAAGGACAAGACAGAGGCCGTTACGGCCAGGTTACGACGGGATCGTGACCACATCGGGAGAATCCTCTCTAAGCTCGCCGCCATAGATACGAACTTCGACGCACACTGCATCGTTTCGCCCCATTCGGGCAAAGCAAGCTTGTCACTGAAAATTCTATGGATGAATGATTTAGCCTCGCTGAATGCGCCCTGATTTCCACTTCACGACCGGTGGCAATTCCCTGAACCGAGCACATGGCGGCCGGAGCCCCACTCTCGAAGCCGAAGGGCAGAGAGCATCAAGCTCTCGCATGGGCATTCCGCAGAGCATTGCTCGGCGACGAGATTCGCTTCTAGAGGATCGGAAGACCCGAGCACGATCCGGAACCAGGTCCGATCCCAACGAACACCGCTCTCGCTTCCGTGCCTTCGAGTCCGACGATCCGAGACGAGCTCCACGCGGATCGAGCTCTCGCGGATCTGTGGCCAGCTCGCCTCTCGAGGCGCTCTACGCGCTGGCCGCTCTGAGCGCGGGTGTCGATGCGATCGCTCCGGCGCGCCTAGCGGCGATGAGGCCTCTCCCCGACCGCGGCAGCGATTCCGGACTCTGGTAATCGCCTCTCAGCGCGAGCCGAGGCGCAGGCGCAACGCGTTGGAGAAGACGGCGCCTAGGGGATTGGCGCTCGCGTCGATCACCAGGCTCTGCGCGTACACCGTCGCGCCGAGGAACGCGGTGTTCACGGGTACGAGAGCGGAAGCGCTCGCCGTCGTCCCCGAAGAGTTCGCATGGAGCTCGGCGTCGATGCTGGCGAAGAGGGAACAGCCGCTCGAGCCGAAGGGCGAGAGATCGAGGGGTAGCGCGATCCCGTTCCACAGCGTCGAGGAGATGCCGAGCCACAGCATCGACGGCGCGAGCTGCGGCGTCGGCGCGATCGAGAAGACGAGGGCATCGCCGAGCCAGGGCGAACCTGAGCTCGAGAGGATCGGCGTGCCCGCAGAGCCCGAGCAGCCGGCGCCGTAGCTCTCGCTCTCCGCCGGTGTCGTCGGACCGAGATCCCATGTGTCGGAGAGATTCGGGCTGAAGGTCTGCCCGGAGAAGAGCACGAGCTTACGGGCTCGCGTGTCGAAAGCGAGGCCGTGGCGCTGTCGAGCCGTCGGCAGCGCTGTCGCGCTGCGTTGCTGCCAGTTCACCCCGTCCCAATCCCAGGTGTCGTCGAGGTTCGCGTACCCGCCACCGAAGAGCACGACACGGCGGCGCAGAGGATCGTAGGTCAAGGCGTGTTCGGCGCGCGCCGGAGGCGACACCGCCGGCTGGCGCTGGATCCACGCGGCCCCGTTCCACACCCAGGTGTCGCTCAGCAACTGACCACCTTGGCCGCCCCCGCCGAAGAGCACCACCTCACCGCGGTGCGCATCGAACGCCAGGGCGTGATTGGCGCGGACGGAAGGAGCGACCGGCGTCGTGCGCTGGGTCCAATTCACACCGTCGAAAGTCCAGGTGTCACCCAGGACGCTGGTGCCGATGCCGCCGAAGAGCACGGTCGTGCCGCGGGCTTCGTCGTAGGCCATCGCATGGTCGAAGCGCGCCAATGGGGAACGAGACGTGAGCGCGCGGATCCAGGTCGTTCCCGTCCACTCCCAGGTCTCGTTGCTGGGGCCGGGCAGCTCGCCGCCGAAGAGCACGGCGCGATTGCGGCGCGTATCGAAGACCATCGCCGCGCGTGCGCGCGCGGAGGGACGAACGGCTCTCGCGATCTCATTCCAGCTCACGCCGTCGAGCTCCCAGAGATCGTCGTAGGTCCCCGTTCCGGAGCCGCCGTGCACGATCAAGCGGCCGCGATTCGAGTCGTAGACGACCGATGCGCTGTGTCGCGGTCCCGGCGCCAAGGCGCCATGGATCCGCGACCAAGTCCCCGTCGACTGCCAGAGATCGCCAAAGGTCTCGTAGGTCGTGGTGCTGCTGCCGCTGAAGAGCAGCAGGCGCGAGCGCCGCGTGTCGTACGCCAGCGCCGCAGAGAAGCGCGCGGGTACACCGGTCGGACTCACGGCACTCCAGTTCGTGCCATCCCACTCCCAAGCATCCGCGAGGGCGTTCCCTCCGGCCAAGCCACCGAACAGCAGCGCGCGCCCGCGTGCGCTATCGAACGCCAGGGCTTGAGAGATGCGCGGCGTAGGCGATGTCGCGGGCAAGTGCTGAGACCACGTCGAGCCGTCGAACTCCCAGGTGTCGTTCCGAGGGCCCCCACCACCGAACCACGTCGCATCGTCTCCGCCGAAAAGCAGGATGCGCTGTCGCACGCCGTCCCAACCGAGGGCGCCGTAGCCGCGCCCAGGCGGTCGCGTTGGAGTGTTGATCTGCGTCCAGTTGGCGCCGTCCCACTCCCAGGTGTCGCTGAGGTAGGTGACGGACTTCAGGACATTGGTCAGACCACCGAAGAGCACCGTGCGACCCCGCACCGGATCGTAGGCCAGACCGAAGCCGCGCCGGAAGGGAGGCGAGTTGGCGGGAGTGCGCTGAGTCCAGTTCACACCGTCCCACTCCCAGGTATCGTTCGCCCCTGACGCACTCCCGAAGAGCACGGTGCGCTGTCGAAGGGCATCGTAGACCAGGCCGTGTCCGGTGCGCGGCGAAGGGCTCAGAGCAGGATCGCGCCGAGTCCACGCATTGCCGTCGAACTCCCAGGTTTCCGAAGTGAAGATCGCGTCGGGGCTCGACAGCAGCACCAAGCGATCGCGCGCCGAGTCATAGGCGACGGGGCCTACGGTTCGCTCGAGGATCTCGCGCTTGGACCACTGGATCTGGGCGGAGAGAGGGAGCGCGATCACGAGCAAGCTCGCGAGCCGCCACGCGAAGGTGGTGAGCTGCATGCCGCTCATTCACGGCCCGAGGGCGATCTACGTCAACCGCGCCGTCGGGAGCGCGAGCGACGCTCGCGTTCCGTTCAGCCCTCGATCGCGACCTCACAGAAGCTGAGCGCCGCGATACCGTTCGCGCCGCGCAAGACTTTCCCCGGCGACCAGCGATCGCCCTTCACGTAGGTGAGGTGTCGCGCGGTCGAGGGTGTACGCAGGCGCAGCGTGAGCATGGCCCCCTCCGCGCGCGCCTCGGCGATCGGCGCGGATTCCGCGTCGAGGTAGAGCTCGCTCGCCGCGTCGGGGTCCCAGGTGATCGGCTGATCGAAGACGAGCTCGAGCGTTTGGCGCGCCGCATCGACGAAGCGCGCCTGCACGAGATCGGGCGGCGTGATCGAGACGCGGGGAACGACGCCGTAGAGGTCGCGCTCGAGGAGCGGCTGGATCGAGTGCGCGATAGCCGCGTAGCCCAGCAAGGGGTAGTGGCAGCCTCCGGGAGGATCGATGCCCAGCGTCGAGAGAACGTGCAGTCGCGAGATGTAACGGGGGAGGCGACGCTGCTCCTCGCGCAGCTTGTCGTCGGAGCCGCGCCAGCCCATCGCGCAGGCCTTGGGCCAGATCTGGAAGACATAGGTGTGGTGGAGGTTCGGATAGTCCTGCTTCCAGGCCGCGGCGAGCGAGAGGAAGAGCGGCGTGTAGGTCTCCCAGCCGAACTTGCCGTTGGGTCCGTCGGCCCCCTGATCGTTCTCACCTTGGTGCCAGATCACGGCGCGGATGCCGTGGGTGAGCTTCGCCGCGCGGAGGCGAGTAAGCACGCGACCGTAGATCGTTCTAAGGTCCGTGGGGTCCGCCTCGTTGCGCTGATGCTGGTCGATGCGCGTGCCGCCGACCGCGCCGTTCACGATGCAGATCGGGATCTGGTGTGCGTCGACGAGGCCGCGAGCGAGCTCCAAGGCCCAGTAGCCGATCTGGCGATGCGCGCCTTCGCGATCGCGACAGACGGCCGGGCCGAAGCCGCGCTTCTGGGCACTCGCGGGGTCACCGGCCATGCTGCCGAAGCTGCGGATCCACTCGCTGGTGAAGGGCGGATCGGTCGGGCCGACGTCGGTGGCTTCGGCGTTCGATTGGCCCATCACGAGCAGCGCGTCGCCGCAGACCAAGTCGGCGGCGCGAGAGACGATGATCTCCTCGCCGCTGGGGCGGCGCAGCACGAGCTCGCTGCGGTAGCGCACCAGGCCCGGCTTCAAGCGCACGGCGAAGGCGTAGCGGCGATCGGCGCGGAGCACCTGCTCGCTCACCGCATAGGTTCGATCCTCCATGAAGATGCGCAACGTGACCATGGTGGCTTCGCCGAGCGCGCCGTCGAGCGTTCCGCGGCAGTGCAGCGTGCCTTCGCCGCGATCGTCGCGCGCGTAGAACTGATGGTCCTCGGGGTGCTCCGTCTCTTCCGGCACGCGCTCGACCCACGCATCGCTCGCCGGCTCCTCGACCTCGATGCGGAGCTCTTGGCGCGAGCTCTCGGCGCCGTCGGAGAGCTCGAGCGCGATCTGCAGCGTACCGCTGCCGAGAGCGCGCTCCAGCACGAGGCGTTGCCCGTGGATGCTCCGGAGGACCGCCGGTCCCTCGATGCTCCACTGGGGCTGCAGCGCTTGCGCCGCTCCGCTCGGGAGTGCCTGCGCGTTCAGGAGCTGCGGCGTGAGCTCGAGGCGGGTGCGGCCATCCCAACGCGCCGGCGCCTCGAGCTTGAACTCAGGCGCGGGACGGCTCTCGCGGACGATCACGGCGATCGAGAGCGTCTTCGTCTCCTGCGGGTAGACCGCGCGGAAGAGGAGCTCCATCGTGCGAGTTCCGCTCACCCGCGGTGCGGAGAACTCGTGCGTGAAGCGATCGGTCGAGAGCAGCGTCTCGCGTTCGCCGTCGCGCAGGAGCCACGCCACCTTCTGTGCGCCGCCGGCCTTCGCTCGTAGCGCTACTGCGGCGCCCTCTTCGATTTCCAAGCGACTCGGCGTGACCGCGAGCTCCTCTCCGGGCTGCACGGGTGTCCCCACCGCGAGCTGCAGCGGACGCTGGTTCTCGTGCTCGAGTCGGATCCACTCCGGCGAACGCACGACCTGCGCGATGCGCAGCTCGTCGAGATCCCCGACGAAGTTGAAATCGTGCCAGCCTCCGAGAGTGACCCGCACGGGAGTGGGGATATCGAGACGGGGCGTCGAAGCGCCGGCGAGAACGCCGTTCACGTAGACGCGCGAGTCGTCGCGCTGGTAGGTGTGCACGACGTGGACCCACTCGCCGAGTGACAGGGGCGTCTCCGCCTCGACATCGGCGAAGTAGCACTGGATCGCGACGCGCGGGGGCGCCAGGAAGTTCATCATCACCTTGCCGGGGCGCTGCTCCTTGCCCCAGGCGATCACGGTCGTGTTCGTGCGCTCGGGGCGGAACCAAGCGCTGGTCGAGCTCGACCGAGCACCCGTCGGGTAACCGCGGACTTCGTCGCCGCCGCTGATCCCGTTCGAGCCATCGAGGCGGCGCCCCGCGCCGATGATGGCGCGCGTCGGCTGCGTGCCGCGATCTTCCGAAGTGACCAGACCGACGGCATCGCGTACGTGCTCGCCGAGATGCCAGACGCTGACGAAGCCGTTCGAAGCGTTGAAGACCGCGGCCTCGGCGGATCCCGAGGTCGCGTTGGGATTGCCCCAGTGCAGATGCAGCTCTTGGCGCTCTTGCCCGCGGATCTCGGGCACGCGCACCCAGATGCTCGCTTCGCCGCGCGCGCGGTCCCATTCTTCGATCTCGTAGGCCAGCGGTCGGCCCGCGGCATCGCTGAAGCGCAGGTCCTCGCCTTGCGGCGCGGCAGAGGCGAAGTCGAAGCTGTCCGCGTGGAGTCGCACGAGCAGCGGGAAGTGCTCGAGGCGGGTTCCAGCTGTTAGCTCGACCCCCGCGGGAGTCGTCAGCAGATAGAACGACGCTCGATGCTTCCACGCCGTGTACGGCGGCTCGATGCGCCGGAGCTCCGGCTGCGTCGTCGCGGCTTCGATCGTTCGGATCGCCTCTTCGACCGCGCTGACCTTCTGCTGGCGGCAATGCTCGGGGAAGTCGGGCTCGACGCGGAAGTACGCGGCGAGCTCGCGGAGCTCCGGCAAGAACGGCTGCGCCGCGCGGCCGTAGCTCGCGACGTGCTTCATCAAGACCGGCATGCGTATCTCGCTGGCCCACGAATTCTGACGGCGCGCGTATTGCAACGCCGCGGGCAGCCCCTCCTCCATGTGCCGCGCGGCCAAGAGCGCGACGCCGGCCATGCGGATGTCGTTCGCGAACATCTCTCCACTCGGCGCGGGCTGCTCCACGGCGGCGAGGATCGCGGGCCAGAGCTGAGCCAGATCCTCGTCGCGGAGATGCTTGTAGATGCCGCCGACTTGGCTGCGCATGAATCCGTCGTCGGAGGCCAGCAGCAAGCGCAGGAGCGGCAGCAACAGCGAGCGATCGACATCGTCGAGGCCCCTGGCCAGCAGACCGCGCGACGGGCCTCCTTCGATGTAGCCGGTGGAGAAGAGCGCCAGACCGAGGTAGCCGCGCTTCCGCTCGCGCGAATCGCCGGGCGTGCCCGCGAGCGCGAGCTCGAGCAGCGCGGGCACGGCCTTCCGAGCTGGTTCGCCGATACCGGCCAGCGCGAACGCCGCGCGAATCTGCAACCACTCGTCGCGCTGCGCGAGGAGGGCGATCAACGCATCGATGCCCGCCGCGGAGGATCGACCCAGGAGCTCGATCGCTTGGCAGGCTCCGTAGAGACGGTGGCGATCCGTGCTGGCGAGCTGCTGCACGAGCGCGGCCTCGACCGGGGCCTTCTTCCGCGCCAGAGCGCTCGCGGCGCGATAGCGCACCGCCGGAGACCACGAGCCGAGCTCTTGCAAGAGCTGCTCCTCGCTGTGGCCGATGTACGCATCGTTCATGCGCCGCGCATCGAAGTCGCGGCCCGCGGCGATCGTCTCGGCGAGCTCCGCTCCGCTGAGCGGATCCTTCGTCTCGTTCTCACGCCCGGTGATGAGGAGCTTCCGCAGCGGAAGGGCATAGGTCAGCAAGAAGACGCCGGTAGCATCCCAACCATCGAAGGAGTCTTCGGCCGCAGCGCCGCCTTGATAGGCGAAGCCGCCATCCCAGCGACGCGCGAGATCGTAGAACGATCGCTGCTCCTTCAAGTGGGCCGCGAGCGCCGCATCTCCGCAGCGTGCGACGCCCAGCGGTCCCCAGAGATAGCCGAAGTAATTGCCCGTGTGGCCCATCTCGCGCTCCGCGTACGACGCGGTCGACATGCGCGCGAACCAACGCGCGGCCTGATGATCGCCGAGCAGATCGAGCGCCAGCGCGGCTTCGCCGTTCTTGCCGTTGTTGTCGTGCACGAAGATGTAGGGCGCGTGATCGCCGTAGGGAACGCTGCCGCGCTCGGCGAAGCTCTTGCAGAAGCGCTCCCCGCGATCGATGGCGATCTGTACGACGCCGGCCGCTTCGCCGAGCCCGCACCTCTGCGCGAGGATCAGCGAGAGCCAGCAGGTGAAGCCGGCCTGGTTCACCGCGCCGTAGCCACCGAGACCGCCGCGATACTCCGGCAGCGAGAGACCGTGCCCCCAGGTTCCGACGGCGCTCTGACCGCGCGCGAGCAGCGAGGAGTACTTGCGGATCGCCGGCAGGAGCTCGGGATCGCCGCCCAGCAGATAGAGCTCGCAGAGGAGCAGGTTGGCCAAGCCCCAGGTCCAGGCGTACATGCCCGCTTCGAGCTCGATCCGCTTCGATTCCTTCACGAGCTTCAGGGCGACCGCGCGCACGCGCTCGCGATGCTCGGGCAGCCCCGTCGCGAGCAGAGCGAGGGCATTCACCACGCCCTCGACACCGTCGCCGAGGTCGCGCTCGGCGAGATGACGCGCGGCGCGCGCGAGGATGCGCTGCGACTTCGGACAGTTCGCCGGCGCCGTCTCGCTGTAGGTGCCGAGCACCTCGAGGCGCAGCTCTACGTTGGCGGTCGAGCCCTCGCGCCAGCGCAGCAGCGGCAGGCGCCCGCCGCGCTCTTCGGTCTCGGCGCGCGTGATCGCGGCACCGAAGGCGAAGCGCGCATCGGACTGGAACGGCTGGTCCTCGACCCCGAGGATCACGTCGCCGACCGCGAGAACCCCTTCGGCCGGCGAGCCCGGCTCGATCGCCGTGATCAAGATCTGCCGCGCTTCGATCGTCTCCAGCTCGCGACCGTAGATCCAACCGCGCGCACCGGTCGGACCCAGCAGCCAATCGTGGTGGCGATCGCGCTCGCCGCCGCGCGTGAGATCCGGCACGGCCTCTTGAGCCGGGCTGTCCGGCGGCAGAAACGTCGCGGCGAGGGCGAAGACGAGGAGTGGACGAGCGAAGAGCGTCATGGCGCGCACCCTACGGTGCGCGCGGGATGCAATCCAAGGGCCGAGTTGAGTGCACCCCGTGTCCGCTCAGGGTTTCCGCGATCCGAGACTCCTCGCGACGCGCGCACCTGCGCGCTTTCAGCGCTCGGTCCCGCGCAGCGTCACGCGCACCTCGGGGTCGCGCGGCTCCGGCGGCAGCACACAAGTCGCGAGCTGTGGGCCGAGAAGTTCTCCGAAGCCCTCGCAGATCGTGATCCGGGTCGATGGAGCACCGTCGAGAATCACTCGTCCCGCTTCATCGGTGCACACCTTCTCCCGACCGTGGACGCTGATCACTTGGAGATCGCGCAGGATCGCGGGCGTCGTGCCGTCGCGCTCCAAGATCACCAGCGTCGCGCGGCGATGCACGAAGCGCAGCCTCTCGTGTAGCTCTGCTCCGGGCGCTACATCGAGTGGCTCCATGCACTCGTAGATCACGGTTCGCGAGGAGGTCGCGCGGACGACGTGCAGCAGAGCCGCGTAGGTGCCGGGGAGGATTCCCGTGATGCTGCAGCGTCCTCCCGCATCCAGCGCGTGCGGTCCCGATGCGGCGCCTCGGCCGCGGAGGTACAGCTCGGCTCGTGTCCAAGGCTCGCCCTCCAAGAGCACGCGTGCATGCAGTGTCGCTGGCGAGCGATTCTCGAGATCGATCTCGAGCGCGCTCGTCTCCCCGTCGGCGACGGCCACTTGCGGGACATGGGCTGGAAGCGGCGCGAGGCTCGAGCTCGAACCGCCGGGAAGCCGCAGCAGAGGTCCGGAGATCGTCGAGAGCTCCGCGGTGTAGCTGCCGGGATCGAGTCCGCTGACGAGGAAGCTCCCATCGGCGCGGAGCTCCACGAGTCGCGTGCTGGGGCGGCGGCCGACCTCGCGCGCCTCTTCGACGCGAAACAGCTCGCAGCGCAAGCGGCTGGCTTCGTGCGATCCGAGCAGGATCTGGCCGGCGATCGCTCCGCCGCGCGCGAGCGAGAGCTGGAGCTCAACACCAGTCGTTGAGGAACCGAGATCGACGATACGCGGAGCGAACGCCGGATGCTCGGCGCGGAGAACGATGCGCTCGCGACGCGATGGAACACCGACCGCAGTGCGTCCTTCGTCATCGGTCGAGCTGCGTGCGAGAAGCTCGTGCCGCGGATGACCGGGCATCCAATGATGGACGAAGCGATCGAACAGCGCTTCGCGCGGCCCGAGCTCGGCTCCACCGAGCGCGACCACTTCCACCGAAGCTCCGGGAACCGCGATCCCCGCTCCATCCACGACACGAACGCGCAGCGGAGCGAGGCGCTCGACCTCCACGCGGAGCGGCATCAAGGGCGCGGAGCCGGCCTCGAACTCATACGGCGCGCTGCGCAAGAAGTCGCGCGAGAGCGGGTGAACATAGAGCACGTTGCGACCGCGCTCGATGCCCGTAACCGCGACACGTCCTTCCTCATGCTGTCCCATGTGCCGCAATGCCGTGAGATTCGGGCGCTTGCTCCACGGGTTCCAACAACTCACCGCGAAGTCGGTCACGGGCTCTCCGCCGCCTCGCTCGACGACACGTAGGTCGAGCGCCAAACCGCGGCGCAGCACGATGCGCACCTCGCGACTGCCCCAGGCGCATGGAGGAAGCGCCTCGAGCAGACTCTCGCATTCGCCGGGATCGAGGACCGAGAGCTGAACGGGAGCGGAGCTCGGCTTCCGGGCGCGGATGCGGAAGCTCCCGTCTTCGCGTGTGCCCGAATTGCATCCATCGGCGCTGCCGTCGGGAGCCGTCGCGCCGACGAGCACGCGCGGCACGCCGACCCCGTGCTCATCTACGACCACGCCTTCGATCCACGGCAGCAGGCGACGCTCGACGCGCACGACCAGAGGCGCAGCGTCGAGCGTCTCGGGCACGTAGACCTCCTCGGGCGAGGACGGAGCCACGGCGGAGCCACTCGCTTGGAGGGTCCAGGTCCCCGCGGGGATCGGCGTATCGAAGGCGAAGTTCCCGAGCGCATCGGAGACGCTGGCGATCTTCTGGATCTGCAGCAAGTCCGCGAGCTCGCCGAGCGCGATCGGCAGATCTCCGAGATGTACGCGCACATCGGCCACGACGGCTCCGCTCGAGTCCACCACTCGTCCAGCGAGCCGCTGCCCCCGGAGGAGCGCGATGTCCCCGAGATCCCGAGAGGTCGGCGGCGCATAGATGTGAAAGAGCGCATGTCGAAGTAAGCGCTCCTCTCGATGCACCAGGAGCTCGATCTCCCAACCCTCCGGAGCATCTATTCGCAAAGCGAAGGTGCCATCGGCGCCGGTCAGAATCTCTCCCGGTGCGATCCACGGTGCACCGGCATGCATCGCGGCGATCTGCTCGTTCATCGCTCTGCCGCGGAGCTGGATGCGGCAACGCGCGAGAGGATGGCCAGTCTCGGCAGCGACGCAACGCCCACGCAGCGTGGGTGTGGACCTCGCCGCGAGAGGCGTGGGCGCGCCCAGCTCGCGAGCCTCGGGATCTGCCGTGAACATCGCTGCACGACGCGCGATCGAGGGCTCGCCGCCTCCTGGAGTGCCTGCTTCCAGCGGATCCGCGGTTGCCGTCGCGATGGCGGGCGCGGGAGTCCCGACAGCGCCGATCGGGGACACCAACCAAGCCGCGCCGAGCAGCGCGACGAGGAGCGCTGCTGCGAGGAGGAGCTTCGGCACGGCCAGGGCGGAGACCGCGAGCGACGCGGTGGCCGTCAAGACACCGGTGCCTCCCTGCGGGAAGGCGAAGAGCGCGAGCGTGGGAAGCCAAGCGCCCGGCGCACCGCCGTGCCGTCGTTCGAGCTCGGCGCGCAGTTGCACGAGTCCGCGCTGGAGCCTGGTCTTCACCGTGGCCACCGGTACGCCGAGCTCCGCGGCGATGCGGCTCGGCGGATGCTCTTCGAAGTAGCGCAGATAGAGCGCGGTTCGGTAGTGCGCCTCGAGCGTGCCGAGCGCCTCGAGGAGCTCGCGCTGGAGCTCCAGGTCGCGCGTGCTGCGCTCCTCCGCGCTCTCCCCTCGCGCTACCGCGCTCTCGCGCTGGCGGCGCTGCTCTTCACGCCGTCGCCAGCGGAGTGCGCGGTTCCGTGCGACTTGGCCGATCCACGCGCGCATCGAGCGCAGCAGCGGCGGCCGCGAAGCGAACGTGCTGATCAGGGCGTCCTGCGCGATGTCCTCGGCGATGTGCTCGTCGCGGACGACGGCCCGAGCGACGCGGCGCGCGAACTCGCGCTGGTCGGCCAGCGCATCCAAGTCGAGAGGTAGGTTGAGATCGGTCATGGCAAGTGACCAGAGTCCGCAGCCTCGAGGGCGAACTCAGCGATCTGCGATTCTCCCCTCTCGTTCTTCCCGAGCTGAGGCGCCGCGCGCGCGGTCGAGCGCACGGCGCAAGCTCAACCGCCCTTCTTCTTCCGCTTCTCCTGCTCGAGCAACAGCTTCACCGTCGTCCCGCCGACCATCTTGCCGTCCTGCTCGTAGAACCAGTCGCTGAGCTCGGAGAGCTTGCAGCTCACGGCGCTGCCGAGCTTCAGGCCCTCCAAGTCGCGCGGCTCGTTGGCCAGCGTCCCGCGCACGAGATCGCCTTCG
>JAEUHW010000359.1 GCA_016793245.1 Planctomycetota bacterium | reverse complement strand
GGGCTCTTCTGAGCGATCGCCTGGATGGCGCTGACGCGGGCGGCGGAGGTCACGGCAAGGGTCTCCCGTGAGTGCGGGATGGAGGGGCTGGAGTCGAACCCAGCAGGGTAGAGATTCTCTGCTCCCACTTCTAGGAGCGGGCGGCGAGGAGGCGGGCTTTAGCCGAGTCCGGACGGATGTCGAGCGAGGTCGATCGCCCCCCCGGGGAAAGGGGGTGCGAGAGGGAGCGCAGGCTCGCGAGATCGCCGACGGTCTTCGTCCTCGAACGGCCGCCGAGCCACGGGGCTCGACGCACGACCTCGGCTCAGCCGAACAACGCCGTCCCCAGCGCGAAGCCCGCGACCGCCCCCGCGATCAACGCCGGCAACGCGTACCACACGAAGCCTGAGGCCGCGCGCTCTCCGGCGTAGTTGCTGACGCCCCGCTTCTCGGCGCGATGGATCCCCGCGATCCATCCGCCGAGGCCCGCGAGCAGCGCGCATACGAGCGCGAGAAGCACGGCGGCGGCGAAGCGCGCCGGTGGCTCGGGGTCGCCGCGACGGAGCCACCAGACCGCGCGCGCGACGAAGACGAATCCGAGGAGCGTTCCAGGAAGGAATCCGAGCGCGAAGGCCAGCAGGCCGCGGCGCCCTTCGTGCTCGGAGACGCCGCGCCGCGCCAGCATGAGGTAGGCGACGACGAGGCCGAGCGCGCCGGCGAGCGGGGCGGCGAGCAGCGCGAGGAGGATCGACCAGCAGAGGTCCACGGATGGAGGGGGGCAGGGCGCGCACGGGGAAAGAGCGCGATGCTCCCGGAACCGCTTCCGTCGTCGCGCGTATCGCGCCGTACCGCGATGTTCGCGGCGTCGTACCTCCAAGTGCGCATCGCGCGATCGCGAGTCCGGGAGGAGGGTGAAGGTCGCTCCATCAGAGGACGCTCTCCACCATGCGCACCGTGCTCTCATCGACCGTCGGCTTCGCCCTAGCGATTCTTTCCGCGACCACCTCGGCCCAGGTGCAAGCGACCTACGCTCCCTTCGGGAGCGGTTGCCCCGGCACGGGGATCGGCATCGGCGAGAACCACATCGCGCCCGCGGCGATGGCGACCAGCTACGGCTCGGGCAACGCGATCCCCTTCGGCTGGACGCCCGTCGTCTACCAGGAGCTCATCGCCGGCAGCGAGCTGCCGACGCCCTTCGTGATGAAGGCGCTCAGCTTGCGCCAGCCCCGTCTCGGGCCGCTCTCGAATCGCTTTCTCCTCGACTTCGAGATCCGGGTCGGCGCCACGACGAAGACGCAGGCCACCATGTCGAACGTGTTCGCGCAGAACTTCGATGTCGGGACACCGGTGGTCGTGCTGCCGCGCACCCAGCTCGAGTTCCCGGACTTCGTGCCGGGAGGTCCGACGAGCCCGACGGACTTCTTCGTCACGATCCCCTGGGTGAACACCTTCGCGTGGAACGCGACGCCGGGGCAGAGCTTCGTGATGCAGGTCGTCGTGTACGGCAACAGCTACGGCGGTATCGCGGCGGGCTACGCCTTCGATTCCACCGGCGGGAGCTCGATCGCGCGGCTCTACGGCTCGGGGCCCAACTCGACGAGCGGTACCTTGGAGCGCGGGCTCGGGCTCGTGCTCGGGCTGCGCGCGGAGACGCACACCGCGGTGCCGCGGCTCTTCAGCACGAACACGCCGCAGATCAACGACAGCTTCCGCGTGCGCGTCGAGCAAGCTCGCGCGAGCGCGCCGGGCCTGATGCTGCTCGGTTTCTCCGATACGAGCTGGAGCGGCCTGCCGCTGCCGCTCGATCTCTCCGTGCTCGGCGCCGGCGGATGCGAGCTCCTCGTCTCGACCGATCTCGTGCTGCCGTTCGCGACGACCGCCAGCGGCACGGGCTTCGTCGTCTACGACGTGCCCAACGACCTCTATCTGCTGAACCTCGCCTTCTTCAACCAGGCCATGATCGCGGAGCCGAGCGCGAACGCTCTCGGCTACGCGTTCAGCAACGGCGGCGCGGCGGTGGTCGGCAATCAGTAGCCGATGCGTGCCGCCGCGCGCGCGGGAACGCTCAGCGGATGCGGAACGAGAGCCCCGCGGTCGTCGCGAGCGAGAGGCCACTCGGCGCCGTGGGGTCGATCACCAGCCACTGCGCGAAGATCGGGGCGCGGCGCAGCAGCGGGTCCTGCGGGATCAGCGGGAAGGCCTGCTCCGCCGTGCCGAGGCCCGGTCCGCTGCCCGTCGTGGCGACGGTGAACGAGAGCTCGAGGCCCGTGTACAGCGAGCAGCCGCCGCCGAGCGGCAGCGGCAGTGGGATGCCGAGCCAGGAGCTATCGCTGATGCCGAAGATCAAGATCGCCACCGTGGGCGCCAACGCGTCATGGAGCTGGATGCGGTAGTTCGTCGAGCCGAGCTGGGCCAGGCCGACTGAGTTCAGCACGGGCACGAAGCCGCCGGTGCCCTGGCAGCCCTGGCCGTAGACATGGGAGTCCGGTGCGCCGACGAAGACGTCGTCGACGTAGTTGAAGAACGGCATCCCGGCCAGGTTCGAGTGGCGCAGGAAGATCTCGACCGTGTACTGGCCGGCGGCGGGCGCGGTGAAGGTGCCGGTGAAGGAGAGGCGCTCGATCTCGCCCTGCGTCGCCGGCGCGTTGATCGAGGTCGAGATCAAGCGCGTGTTCGCAGCGTCGAAGATGCGGAACTCGACGCGATTCACGGTCGGGTAGAGCATCGGCGCGGGCGTCGGCTTCACCCACATCGAAGCGAGGCCGTAGTTGACCGGCCCCGCGGGCAGCGTGAACGGGGCGCTGCGATAGGTCGCGGACATCACCGGGGTCAGCGTCTGGAAGTCCGCGTAGACCGCCATCGACGGGCCGTTGCCCGTCGTGCGCGCCGCGGTGAAGCCGGTCGTGCCGAGCGGATCGTTGAACTGCGTCTGCGTCCAGAGCGCGCCGCCCTGCTCGAAGTCACCTTCGGGGACGAGGTTCTGGGCGAGGGCGGGCGCAGAGAGGGCGCCGAGGGCGAGTGCGAAGAGCGAGCGGATCATGGGGGACCTCCGGACGGTCGTGAGGTGGGGCGGGCGAACAGCGGCATCCTAGAACGAAGTGCCGCTCCCGTGCAGCCCCTCTCTGGCCGCTCGCGAAGTTCGCGGAGCTTCAGGGCTGCGCGGCGCGCGCTTGGTCACCGACGAGATGGAACCACGCGCGCAGGTTCTCCGGCCGATAGCTCGGATCGCCGTCCCAGCGCGCGAGCACGGTGGGATGCACGTCTTGTCGCGGATCGCGCACCCCAGCGTTCGCATCGAGGCCGATCGGGCGGAGGACGGAGCGCGTCAGCCGATAAAGGCCGGTCTTCGACTGATGCAGCGCGCCGAGACGATTCGCGGCGATGGGCTGCTGCTCCATCATCTCGCGATCCAGCGCGAGCCCGGCCGAGCTCGCTTTCTTCAGCATCCAGTCCAGCGTGATGTCGGAGCTCGCGCTGTCGTTGTAGCCTCCGCCGATATCGCTGTGGACGCCGCTGAACCACACCTGCTCGACGGTCTGCCCTTCCTTCGGCTTCGCCGTCCACAGCGTCGGCTCGAACGGCCCGCGCAGCTCGTCGATCGCGAGCGCGTGGCAGGCGTACTCGACGAGGCTGCTGAGCTCGGTGTCGTGGAATTCGTGATTGCGAAAGGTGAGCCAGCGCAGACCGCGGAGCGGGATGCCGAGCGAGCCCACGGTATCCCAGACGCCCACGAAGCGGATCGGTATGGGCTCTTCCCCCGTGAGCGAGTGATCGCGGCGGAACTGGATCGCCTCGTTGCCATCGGGCTTCTCCTCACTGCGATAGAGCTCCATCGCGCGCGCGTACTCCTGGAAGGAGCTGCGTTTCAAGATGCCGCACTTGCGGATCATGCCGCCGATGCTGCGCGCGGTGTAAGCACCGCGGCTGAAGCCGAACAAGAAGAGCTCGTCGCCCGCCTCGTAGTTCGCCATGAGGAAGCGATAGGCGTCGAAGATGTTCTCGTCGAGGCCGTCGCCGAAGGCGCCGCCGAGCACGCGATCGAGGATGTTCCCCGTGCCGACGCCCTGGTCGTAGAAGACGAGCTGAGGGATCGCGCCGTCGTGCTTCGCGACGCGATAGGCGAGCTTCACGACGTTGGTCGGAGTCGGGCGCGCGGGACCGCCTCCTTCGGCCTTGGCCTGGTCGGCGCGATTCCAGGTCCCGTCGCAGCAGAGGATCAAGCG
>JAEUHW010000300.1 GCA_016793245.1 Planctomycetota bacterium | reverse complement strand
TGCGCGTCGCCTTCCCCGACTTCGTTCCAGCATGTAGAACGCAGAAGGGCCGTCGTTGGTTTCCTAGAAAGTCGGAAGCTTGATTGCGCGACGTTGTTCGCCGCGCGATGTCGCAGCCGCCGCGCGGGCGGGGAACTCATGTCGTTCGACGTCGTTCACGCGTCGACGTCCGATCGCTCCCGACAACATGAGTTCCGGAGCCCCCGCCTCCCGCGGGCTCCGAAACGGCGCACGCTGTCTATCGACGTAGCGGAGCCGCATCCCAAAGGCGATGCAAGCGACGTGTCCGCCGCGCTGGCGTTCGAATCGCGCTTATCGTCGAACACGCTTCGACGCGCGATGTCGCTCGACGTCGTTCATGCGCGGCGGGCGCGGCGCTTGCTTCGCCGGAGGGCTGGCGGAGCGGTCGTCGCGACATTCGCGTCCGAACGTTCGCGCTCGTCGCGGGTCCGGGTTCGTGCCCGAGCATCGCGGCGACTCGAGGTACGGCTCCGCGCCTCAGGCGAGCTCGAGTGCGCAATCCATGGCGCTGAGCATGCTTTAGGCCTGGATGCAGGGCCGGATGATGCGTCTGGCGGTGTCTGCTCTCGAGCCTGATACTCTGTGCCGCGGCTAGATTCGTCGGACCGATCTCATGGCCACGCAGCGACAAGACGAGCCTTGGTTCTGCCCGCTCCTGAAGGCGGAGATCGCGGAGGGACGCTGTCTCGACATCCAGTACGAGCGACATCGCTTCATGAAGGTCGGTGCCCTCGCAGCCGTCGAGCGATGGACGGGAGCGAGCGCGACCCAGGTCCACGCGACGTGCGATGGTTGTCCTCGGTTGCCGTTTCGCATCGAAGACCTGCGGATCGAGTTCCCTCGCGGCAGCGAGCGCGGTTCGGAACGCGACGCTCGGCCGCTCGACTTCTGAAGCTCCTACCGGGGGTCCCTCATGCAGAGGGCATGTCTGTACTGCATCGCGGGCAGTCGATTCGTGTTCAGCCCGGAGTCGCGAACCGTGGCTGGCTTCTGGACCGTAGAGGCGCAGCCGATCGCGCTGAGCAGCTCGGCTTCGGATTCCGAACTGGGGGATGCGGTCGTCGCCTGCCTGATGGCCTCGAGGCAGCGAGTCCCGACGCCACCGCGCGACGAGAGGCTGGAGCTCTCGGCGCTGCTGGCCGCCTGCGAAGCGCGGACTTGGATTGCCTTGATGCGGAAGGCGACCTTGGTGTCGATCGAGAAGGAGGGCTCGAGGATCCGCGTGGTTCCGTATGAGCGACAGGGTCCACGGCGCGGCTATGCGCGGCTCGATGCGGCTGCGATCTAGGAGGATGATCGCGACGCGGAGCGGCTCGGCGCAGCGCTTCGCGCGGCGTTGCGCCTCTGCACCTGAGGGCTATGCTTCCGAGCGGCGAGCTCGCCTAGCTCGACGAGGCTGAGCGCTGGACGAGAGCCGCATCGCCGGCGCATCGAGCTGGTTTCGCACATGCGCTACGTTCCGATCGATCCACCCTTCGCGGCGCCGCCGACGGAGCTCTCGACCCGAAACATCGGGGACCTGATCATGGGGGCATTCAATACCGTTCATGCTGAGCTGGATTGCCCTGGATGCCGACACCGCGCGAGGCTCGAGGTGCAGTTCAAGTATGGCGATACCTGGCAGCACGCGTACGAGTTCGGAGACCGTCTCAGGTGGGGTGGGATGATTTCGGAGAGCCAGGGCGGCGGCTGGTTCTGGTGCATGGGCTCTCGGAAGCGTGCCCCTTCTGCGAGCGGGAACTGCCTCCGGTCGACGTCGTGATCGAGGAGGACATCCTCGTGGAGATCTGCGTTCCCGGAGATCCCCGCACGGAAGCCGCGGCGGAGGGCTACTTCGTCCTCGAGTGAGCTCGCACATTCTCGGCGCTTCGAGGCGTGTGTGTCGTCCGCGGTGGACGCCTGACGAGCGCGCGTGGAGTTGCGGGCAGGAGCGCCGATCGAAAGTCGTGAATCCTTCTGCGGCGAAGCTTCACGACTCGTTCGTCATCCGAGAGCGGATCCCTTCGACCAACTCCGCGTCTCCCTCGATCGTGAGCCCGACGTAGGTCTCGGCGCACACGACCAGCCGCTTGCCATCCACGTCGAAGATCGCTTCCTGCACCTCCTGCGATCCACCGACGCCCCACCGGTGATCGCAGTGCACGGCGCGAAGCTCGCGGAGAACGGCGAGCAGGCACTTCCGGAGCGCCTCGTCGTACTCGGCCCCGAGATGCACGCGGCGCGCGGCCATGCGCGGACCTCGCCCGTCGGCTACGCCGTCGGCGGCGCGAGCTCGGAGGGCGGCTCGGCGCTCACCTCGACTCGCTCGCCGTCCTTCCACGGCAGCGCGAACCCGAGCTTCCACGCGTGCAGCAGGAGCCGCGCGTGCTCGGGTCCACCGTACAGCCGATCGCCGAGGATCGGATGGCCGAGGTGCGCGAGGTGGACGCGAAGCTGGTGCGTGCGACCG
>JAEUHW010000263.1 GCA_016793245.1 Planctomycetota bacterium | reverse complement strand
CCTCGCTCCTTGCTTTCACGAGCCCGCCTAGCCGCTCTGCTGCGCAGCGAGTTCGAGCCGACCTTGGGTTCGGAACCTGACTTGAGAGCAACGACGATCGTGGCCCGCTGCAGAACGGCAAGAAGCACGGTTTCGTGAAGTGCAGCTCGATCGCCTCGAACTCCGCGATCCCGGTCGTGGCCAGCGTTGCGCCAGCTACGACCTGGCTGCTCACCACCGGCTGGCGCCGCCACGGCTCGCTCGACATCCACGAGCTGCCGCAGCACCAAAAGCACGCCGGTCGATCGCGAACGAACCTCGCCCATTCAAGCCAGCGAGCAGCCTCGCGCTGAACCGCGTCGCACTGCCGCCGCGCGGGCGTGGAAATCGTGTTCATCGACGTCGCTCTCGCATCGACGTCCGATCGTCCCCATGAGCATGAGTCTCGGAGCCCCCGCCTCCAGCGGGCTCCGAGACGGCGCACGCTGTCTCTCGACGAAGCGGAGCCGCGCCCGGAGGCGAGGCAAGCGACGTGAACGACGCGCTACGATCCGCGTTTCTCGCTCGTGTCGTTCGAGTGTCGACTCCCGAATGCCATCGACGCCAACCACGCGCGTCGGGCGCGGCGCTTGCTTCGCCGTAGGGCCGGGCGCAGCGCCTGCGCGGTCTTGCGTTCGTTCACTTCTCGCTTCTCGCTTCTCGCTTCTCGCTCTCGCTTCGAGCGAGACTCGGGCACAACGACGTTCGCGGCCCAAGGACTCTAGGGCCGGATCTCGACCCAGAGCGAGTTGGAGAGGCCGTAGGCGTCGTTCAGCGTGCTCTGGAAGAGCAGCGACTGGAACTTCACGCGCCCGCCGATGAGGCGCGGGTCGTTCGGGATCGGGAACGCGAGCGAGAGCTCGCCGCGGAAGTCGAGCGAGCGGTAGCGCGCGAAGCCGTTGAAGGCCGAGATCAGCGTCGCGGGATCGAGGAGCAGCGTGCCGAGGTTCGGCAGGCGCAGCTCGCCGTCGCCCGCCGCGAGGAAGATGAGCGGCACCAGACCGGGCTGACCGACCAAGCGGTAGGTCCAGATCTGACCGCGCTGCGCGAAGGGCTCGGCCTGCGCATGCGTGTAGGGCGCGTTGTCGATCGCGAGCAGGAACTCGCGGAGATCGCTCGCCTCGCGCGACGTGCCCACTTGGCCCAGGTAGCCGGCGCCGGCATGCACGTCGGCGCTCGTCGCTCCGAGCGTGTTCACGACTTCGTCGATCGAGAGCGCGCGGCCGTCGTGGAAGAAGGCCAGGCGCTCGTAGAGGTGGCGGAGGTGCGGCGTGTCGAAGCCGACGCGATCGCTCGTGCCGGGGCGGATCCGCGCCGCGGCGGAGCTCGCGTCGAGCGGACCGAGCGTGCCGACGTCGTGCTTCCGCGTGTCGGGGTTCAGGCCGGGATCGCGGGGCCGCTGCGGATCGTAGAGCGGATCGGGCAGCCCGGAGTCGGTGAAGCCGCGCGCGGGGATGTGGCAGACCGCGCAGCCCTCGCGCACGAAGACGTCGAAGCCGCGCTGCGCCGCGGTGGTGAGCGAGCGATCTTCCTCGCGCTTGCTGGCCTGGAACGGCGGCGTCCGCGCGAACATCATGTCCATCCCGTCCGCGATCATGTCGAGGTGGTGGATCAGGCCCGCGTTCGGTCCCACGCCGAAGGCCGGATCGTTCACGCGATCGGGCAAGCCGCGGCCGAGGACGTCGAGGCCCGCGCCGGACTCCCGCCGCGCAGCGCCGTTGATGAAGTCGTGCAGCTCGTCGCGCTGGGCTTCCCAGCCGAAGCGCCCGGTCTGATCCCACTCGATCGTCGTCGGCGTGAGGCGCACTCCGGCGCCGAGCTCGGTCATGTCCCAGGCGAGGCCCATCGAGCCGCCTTCGGGATGACACGTCGCGCATGACATCTGCGGCACGCCGGAGAGGTTGCGCGAGTCGCTGAGCACGCGCTCGTTGCGGCCCGTGGAGAAGAGCCGCATCCCGTCCATGTGATGCGCTTCCATCGGCATCGTGACGACGGCTTGGAGCTCGCCGAGGCGCACGGGCCGCGCGGGGTTCCGCGCGTCGTAGTAGACGAAGCTCAGGTTGTCCATCGACTGCGCCCAGGCGACTCCGTCGGAGTCGAAGAGCACGGCGTTCACGTGCGGCGCGGCGTCGACGACCGCGACCTCGGCGAGCGTCCGCGCGTCGAGCACCGTCAGGTTCATCGAGTAGGCGTTCGAGAGGTAGACGTAGCGGCGATCGGGCGTCCACGTCGCGAAGCGCGTCGAGCCCACCGGCGTACGTCCGGCGCGCTCGTCGCCGAGCAGGATGCGCTGCGTGGTGAGCTCCTGACCCGTGCGCGTCGAGATGCGCCGCACGACCGGGTTCACCGGAGCGGCGCCCTTCGTCCCCGGACCGTTGAAGCGGTTGTCGGAGCGCAGGAAGACGCGGTCGTCGTTCGGATGCGGGCTCGCACCACCGGGACCGCCGACGCGCGTGCCGCGCTGCGTGTTGGCTTGCTCGCCGACGATCCACAGCTCGCTCTGGTCGGGGTTGAGATGCACGCCGCGCAGATTGGTCGGCAGGCCGCCGTACCACGCGTCGGGATCGGCCGCGAGCTCGACGGTGTGCACGATCGCGTGCGTCGCGACCGCGATCTTGTGGACGCGCGGCAGGCGATAGCGCGGTCCGCCGCCGAAGGGACCGCTGAGGCCGAGATCGATCTGCGAGCCGCTGGCGCTGAACTCGCTCACCCAGACGTGCTCGTCCAGGTCGTCCGTGTCGCCGTCGTCGGTGACGGTGAGGCCGCGCGGCTGGTTGTCGAAGCGCCCGGAGACATTCTCGAGCGTGGCGACGACCGCGAAGGTCGCGAGGTCGATGACAGAAACGCTGCGCGCGAAGCGCCGCGCGACGTACGCGAAGCGACCGTTCGGCGTCACGGCGAGGTCGATCGGTCCGCCGCGCATCGCGATGCGGCGCGTGATCGAGCGCTCGGCGCGGTCGATGACGATCACCTGCCCGAGCTCGACGTTCGCGACCAGCACATGGCGATCGTCCGGCGTGATCGCGAGCGAGAACGGCATCCCGCCGAAGCTGATCTCGCGCAAGAGCTCGCGCCGGCGCGGATCGATCACCGAGACGCTCCCGCTCATCGTGTTCGCGACCCAGAGCTCGGCGCCATCGCGCGAGAAGGCGGCGGGATGGTCCGCATGCGCGCTGCTCGCGGCGGCGGCCAGCGCGAAGGCGACGCACAGGGTGCGCAGCGAGTGGCTCCTCGATTCCATGCGGCGGTCGAGCTCCGGGGTGGAGCTCCTCACAGGATTTGCAGGGCGACGACGTTGCGGAAGAGTAGGGCAGGCAGCGGGCCGATCAAGGACTGGAGGTAGACCCGCGCGCCGGCGAGGCTAGGGTCGTTCGGGATCGGGATCGCGAGCTCGCCGCGGCGGGACGCGGGCAGCACGCGCGCGTCGAGCTGGAAGAGCGTCAGCGGATCGAGTCCGAGGGTGCCGAACGGCGGCAGCGGGATCGAGCTCGCGCCGGCCGAGGCGAAGGTCACCGCGGCGTCGCCCGCGGGGCCGCCCACCTGCAGGGACACCGTGCGGCCGCGGCGCACCTCGCCGCGCACGACGAGGCCGGTCTCCACGAGCGTGTGGCGAGCATCGATCGCGGCGCTGGACACGCGCTGCTCGACGCCGCTCGGCCACCGCAGCACGAGCTCGGTGATGGCGGTGTTCGCGCCGAGGCCGAAGTGCAGCTCGGGCGCGCTCTGCCCGTACGTTCCTTCCATCGCGCCGAGCTCGAACCACTGGCGATGACCGTCGGGCGTCAGCAGCGAGGCGCGCAGGCCCTCCGCCATCGTCGAGGAGAGCGTGCCGATCGGCTTCCAGGCGATCCAGTGATTGCCGTTCGTGCCCTGGTTCAGGTAGACGCCGGTGAAGTAGTCGTTGAAGAGGTCGCCTTCGCAGGTCGTGATGAGATCGAGGAAGCCGTTGCGATCGAGGTCGCCGAAGGCGCAGCCGAAGAGGAAGCGCGGATCGTCGATGCCGGCCTGCGCGGCGCGCTCTTGGAACCCGGGCTGCCCGGTCTCGCGGAGCTGGTTCACCCAGAGGCGCGCGGCGCTGAAGATCTCCGCGGTCACGACGTAGAGATCGAGGTCGCCGTCGTTGTCGATGTCGCCCCACGCGAGCGAGAGCTCCTGCGCGGCGGTGATGCCCGCGAGCAGCGACGTGACGTTGGTGAAGCCCGCGGCACCGTCGTTCCGGTAGAGCTGGCCGTGCGGCGCCGCGATCGCGGTGCCGGAGTAGGTCTGCCAGTTCGAGACGTAGAGATCGGGATCGCCGTCGGCGTCGTAGTCGCCCCAGGCGGCGAAGCCGTTCAGCACGACGTCGTTCAGGCCCTGCAGCACGAGCGCGGCGTTGCCGCCGCCCAAGTTCCGGATCAGCGCGTCGCGCCCGTCGCTGCCGAGGGTATCGGCGCGATTCGCGAGGTAGACGTCGCGGCGACCATCGCGATCGAAGTCGCACCACGCGGCGCTCCAGGTGTTGCGGAGCGGCTCCTGCCAGAGCGGGTCGCCGAAGCTCGAGTAGCTCGGGCGGCCCTGCGCATCGATGCCGGTGCAGCGCAGGAGGAAGTTCCGCGTGTTCTGGCCGGTGTAGAGATCGGTGAGCCCGTCGCCGTCGATGTCGAGCACCGCGCCGACGTTGTCATTGCCGCCGCCGGTCGCACCGGCGAAGGACGCGACTTCGGTGAACGCGCCGCTCGCCGAGCCGAGGTAGAGCTGGTTCGGCGGCGTGGCGCCTTGGATCACGAGGTTCGAGACGTAGAGATCGGGGATGCCGTCGCGGTTCAGATCCGCGAAGCGCCCGTCCTGGCTCCAAGCTCCTCGATCGACCAGGTTCTTCGCCGCGGTGACGTCGACGAAGACGACGTTGCCGGGGCCGGTGCTGCGGTTCTCGTAGAGGACGTTCGAGCGCGGGAAGCCGGGCGTGAAGATGTTGCCCGGCTCGGTGGTGAGGTAGAGATCGAGGTCCCCGTCGCCATCGAAGTCGCAGAGCGCCGGCGAGTGACTGGTCTGATTCAGCACGCCGCAGGTCGCCGAGACGTCGGTGAAGGTCTGCGCTCGCGCGAGTCCCGCGCAAGCGAGGAGGAGCGCAGCGGCGGGCAGGTGCGGAGGCATCGAGGGCATCGCGAGACGGGCCAGAGAAGTGGAGCGCGCTCGGAGGCGCGCGACTCGGCTGCGGAATGCTACGACGCGCCCGCCCGCTCGTCCGACGGAACTCCCTTCCGCTCGGTTCCCTGCGCCGGGTGATCGAGCAGGGCCATCAGGTGCTGCTCCGCGCTCTCCGCCAGCGCCTCCAAGTCGTAGCCACCCTCCAGGACGGAGAGCACCGGGCCACCGCCGACCGCGCGAAGCAACCGCATCAGCTCTGCCGTCATGCGGAAGTAGCTGTCCGATTCGAGGCGGATTGCCGAGAGCGGATCGCGGCGATGCGCATCGAAGCCGGCCGAGATCAAGAGCGCCTGCGGGCGGAACGCGAGCAGATCGGGCAGCACCAGCTCCCCGAAGGCGCGGAAGTAGTCGTCGGGTCCGGCGCCGGGCGCCATCGGCACGTTGCGGGTCGCGCCGAGGCCGTCGCCGCGCCCGCGTTCCTCGGCGCGTCCCGTCCCCGGCCAATGGGGGAACTGGTGCAGCGAGCAGAAATAGATCGAGCCATCCTCATAGAACGCGTTCTGCGTCCCGTTGCCGTGATGGACGTCGAAGTCGACGATCGCGACGCGCTGCAGGCCGCCGCGGCGCTGCAGATAGCGCGCCAGCACGGCGATGTGATTCACGACGCAGAAGCCCATCGCGCGCGCTCGCTCGGCGTGATGTCCCGGTGGGCGCACCAACGCGAAGCCCGCCTCGATCTCACCGCGGAGCGCGCGGTCGGCGAGCGAGAGCACGGCACCCGTCGCGCGGCGCACCGCACGCAAGCTCGCGAGGCCGGAGACCACGGTATCGCCTTCGTCGAGCAGCGTCTCGCCGCGCTCCATCGCGCGGCAGGCATCGCGCCAGTACGCGGGCTCGTGCACGTACGCGATCTCCTCCTCGCTCGCCTCGCGCTCGGCGGGCAAGAACTCGAGGGCACCGGCGAGCGCCCCGGTGCGCAGCCGTTCGGCGACGGCGCGCACGCGCGCGGCGCGCTCCGGGTGCCCCGGGCCCGTATCGTGAAGTTGGAAGAGGGGATCCTCGACGACGGCGACGCGAGTCATGGCGCGCCGATGCTACTCGGCGAGCGCGGGTGGCGTCGCGCTCGGGTCGAGCTGCAGCGTCGTCGGGCGTCGAGCCCGCGAGCATCCGGGAGGCCGTACCCTCGGGTTCCGCTCAGCTTCCCAGAGGGTCGGTGTCGTCCGGCGTCTCGGTGTCCATCCAATCGGGCAGCGCTTCGAGGGTCTCCGGTCGGATCTCCGCGCTCACCGTGGCGAACTCCCCGCTCTCGTCGATCTCGCGCGCGTGCTCGAGCATCAGCGTCATCCACGGCAGGGTGACGGTGCTCGGCGGCGACTCGCGCAGCGGGCGCGTCAGGAAGTCGCCCGACTCCCAGAGCATCATCACGCGCGCGGCGTCATCGCCGACGAGCTCGCCCGTGGCGCAGTGCAGCACGTTGCCCTGCTCGATCAGGACCTCGCCGCGCTCGGCGAGGTTGGTCTGGAAGCGCACCTCGACGGTCGTGCCGCACGAGCAGAAGAACTGGATCAGATCGCGCGGGCGCATCGCATAGAACTCGCCGCGCAGCCCGCGGAAGTGCTGCTGGAAGCTGTCGGCCGAGTCGCGGCGCGCGAGGAGGGGCTCCGCCGCGACGGGCACTTCGGGCCAACGCAGCGGACGCTCCTTGCGTTGCGTCTGCGGCCCGCGCGAGCTGCTCTCGCGCAGCACGCCGGCCATCACGATGCGCTGCTCGCCGTCGGTGCAGCTCTCGAGCGCCACGCGGAGGCGACCATGGCGAACGCTCGCGCGGCCCGCGGCGTTGGTGACCTCTTCCAAGGCGCGCAGCAAGCGCTCGCGCAGCGCGAGCGGCACGATGGGCTCCGCCCCCGGAGGCATTTGCTCCTCCTCGGGTAGATCGAAGGAGAGGAGGAAGCGCGCGAGGGCATCGACCACGCTCGCTTCCTCCGCACGTCCTTCGTGGCGCGCGGGTTCCACCTCGTCCATGGCGTCGGCTGGCGACTTCTCCTCGGGGTTCCGTTGCACCTTTCGACCTCGGCGGGAGCGGTCCTTGATGCAGCTTGGCGCGAGGAGCTCCGGCGCGCGCCGCTCAGGAAGAACTTTCCGCGTCTCCCGGCAGGCCGAGGGCCACGCGCGTGGCCCGCAGCGCTTCGCGCAGCGCGGCGACTTCGCTCTCCAGGAGCTCGATGCGCTCGCTGAGCGGCTGCCGAGCGGCTCCGCCCGAAGGAGCGCCCGCGCTCTCGGGGGCATCGAGCCGATGCGCTTCGGGCGCCTCCTGCGGCGGCGTCAGGCGGTGCATCCAGCGCGGCTCGCGCTGGCCGGGCTGCTTGGGCAGGAGCTCGACCAAGCCCTCTTCCGCCAGGGCGTCGAGCCGCACCTGCAGCTCTTCGCGCGCGCCGACGGCGGCCATGCGCTGCGCGCGCGTATGGAGGTCGTTCAAGGTCGACGGTCCGCGCAGCAAGAGCTCGGCCAGGATCGCGGCCTTCGGCTTGTCGAGCCCGAGGCGCTCTTGGAAGCGCTCTTCGTAACGCGAAGCGCGCGCACCGGCCTTCTGCACCTCGCGCACCCAGCCGTCGATCAAGAGCGAGCGCAGACAGCCCTCGAGCTCCCATTGCGCGAGCTCCATCTCGGGGTCGCGATTCGACTTCTGGTTCGCACCCGCGAGCAGCGCGGGCACGGTCAGCGGATACACGTCGGGGGTGGTCGTCTTCTTCTCGAACAGCACGCCGAGGATGCGGCGCTGCACGCGGTCGAAGGTCGTCATGGACGGAGTCTCGATGGAGAGCGATGGTGCGCCGCATTGTACGCAGGCGGCGCGCCGGTCCAGAGCGGAGCGAGCTCGGCCTCGTCGGCGTCGGACCGAACGCTAGATCCAGGGCGGCGTGAGCTCCGTCGCGCGCGCGAGCTCGCGCAGGAAGCCGGTGGCCTTGCGTGCCTCGCGCTCGGCCTGCGGGCAGCCCTCGAAGTCGATGCCCCAGAACGGCAGCGCGCGCACGACCTCGCGCAGCGCGCGCATCTGGCCGCGGAGATCGACCTCGCCGCCGCCGAGCGCCGTGGGCTCGTCTCCGCGTCCGTCGCGAAAGCGCAGGTACGCGATGCGCGGCGCGAGCGACGCGGCTTCGAGCGCGAGGCGCTCCGCGTCTCGGCTATCCCAGAGCACGGCGAGCTCGGGATGTGCGCTCGCCGCTGGATCGCTCGCGCGCACGAGCGAGCGCAGGCCGTGCGCGGACGCGAGCGCTACGTGCGATGGCAGCGCGGCGGCGTCGCGCGTCGCGTGGAGGAAGAAGCGCGCACCGAGGGCCGCGGCGCAGGCGAAGGCCGCGGGATCGAAGCTCAGCGCTGCGTTCTCTTCGAAGAGCGAGAGCTCGAGACCGTGCGCGGCGAGCTCGACGCGCGAGACGGCGCGCGCCGCGGCCCCGTCGCGGAGCTCGATCCAGCGGAAGCCCGCCCGGGCGCACTTCGCGAGACGCTCGGCGAGGGGGCCGGAGAAGTTCCAGGTGCCGACCGCGAGCGGCTTCATCGCAGCGCGTCGCAGAGCGTCTGCTGCTCCGCCGCGGAGAGCTGCTTCTCGAGCGTGGGATAGAGCAGGTTCCGCTCGCGGGCGTCGTGGTGCTCGAGCAGGTTCTTGAAGGTCGCCTGCTGATCGAGCAGCGGCAGGACCTTGCGATGCGCGGGACCCTCGGCGGCGAGCGTGCGCAGCGCGCGCTCGAAGCGCCGCACGAACTCGAGCAGCTTCTGGTGCTCGCCGGTGAAGAGGGCCAGCGCCCCGCCCGGCGGCGCTTCGAGCTCGGCGTAGCGCGGGAGGATCCACTGCTCCTCGAGGGCGATGTGCTCGCGGAGCGCCTGCGCGAATTCCTCGAGTGCGCGCTGAGCGACGGGCAGATCGAGCTGCATCAACGCGATGCGGTGCTTCTCGAGGAGCTGCTCGAAGCGCACGTGGGGTGCTAACCACGCCGCGAGCCCGCTACTACTCGGGGCGACGTGGCGCGCGTCGTCGCCGCAGCCGGTGCGGCAGTCGCTCACGAGCGCTTCGCTCCGGCGGCGCCGCGGAAGAGGCACCAGCCGATGGCCGCGATCACTGCGACGCCGAAGGCGTCGGAGGCCGCGAACGGCAGATGGCGCAGGAAGGCCAGGCTCGGATGCAGCGTGAGGTCGGCGTCGTAGCCGGGCAGGAACGCCAGCGCCGCGGAGAGGATGCCCAGGATCGACGCGCCGGCGATGACACCGGAGGAGTAGAGCACGCCTTCGGGCTCGTCCTCGGCATCGAGCTCGCGGCGGTAGCGCAGATCCGCGAGGCGCCGCACCGCGCCGCCGAGGAAGACCGGCAGCGTCGAGGCGAGCGGCAGGTAGACGCCGACCGCGAAGGTGAGCGAGCGGAAGCCGAGGAGCTCGATGAAGAGCGCGATCGCGACGCCGATCAGGATCAGGTTCCAGGGGAGCCGATGCCCGAGCAAACCGTCGATCACGACCGACATCAGCTTCGCCTGCGGCGCTTGCAGGCGACCGGCGCCGATGCCGTCCTCGCGGAGATAGCGCGCTTCGCCGCTCGCGCGCTCGACCAAGTAGATGCCCTCGGCTTGATTCGCCGTGGCCTCGTCCTTCGCCAAGCGCACGAAGGCGTAGCGTTGTCCGTCGCTCAGCGACTCGACGTCCTGCGCGCGCTCGAGCGCCGCTCGCGGCACCGCGAAGACCTGCTCGAGCTTCGTCTCCTTGGTCTCGCTCAGGTTCAGGAGATAGCTCGTCCAGCCGACGGCGAGCACCGAGGTCAGTACGCCGATCAAGAGCGCGCCCTGCTGGCGCACGGGGGTAGCCCCCAGCAGATAGCCGGTCTTCAGGTCCTGCGAGCAGGTGCCGGCGTTCGAGATCGCGATGCAGATCACCGCGCCGATGATCAGCGCGAGCCGCGAGTAGGCCGAGCCTTCCCAGCCGACGGCGAGGAAGACGCCGCAGATCGCCATCAGCACGCCGATGGTCATGCCCGAGAGCGGGCAGGAGGAGGAGCCGACCTCGCCGGTGACGCGCGAGGAGACGACCGAGAAGAGGAAGCCCAGCACGAGGATCAGCAGCGCGCCGAGCAGGTGCATCTCGAAGGCCGGGATGAGCCAGATCATCAAGAGCACGAGCGCTCCGCCGCCGAGCAGCACGGGCAGCGGGACGTCGCGCTCGGTGCGCAGCGTGCTCGCCTCGCCACCGCCGCGGCCGGTGAGCGCGCCGAACGACGCCGAGAGCGCGCTCCAGATCGCGGGCAGCGCGCGCAGCAGCGCGAAGATGCCGCCGGTGGCGACGGCGCCCGCGCCGATGTGGCGGATGTAGTTCCTCCACACCTGGCCGGGCGACATGTCGGCGATGCGCTCCGTGGCGGGGGCCAGCGCCTCCGACAAGCCGCTGCCGAAGAGCACGATCATCGGCACCAGCACGAAGCTCGCGAGCAAGCTGCCCGCGACCATCATCACGCTCGTGCGCCAGCCCAGGATGTAGCCGACGCCCATCAGCTCGGGTGCCACTTCGCACGCGACCTCGGCGCCCTTGTAGCCGGGGACCGCGGCGTGCACGCTGCCCTTCACGCCGCCGAAGATCGCGGTGAGCGACTTCCACGCGGCGCCGACGCCGAGGCCGACGAAGACCTTCGTCGCCGAGGTGCCGCCGCGTTCGCCCGCCTTCAGGATCTCCGCGGCAGCTTTGCCTTCGGGATAACGCAGCACGCCGTGCTCGCGCACGATCAGATAGCGCCGCAGCGGCACCATCATCAGCACGCCGAGCACGCCGCCGGTCAGCGCGATCAAGGTCGTCAACCCGACCTCGAGCGGGAAGCCGAGATAGATGAGCGCCGGCACCGTGAAGACCACCGCGGCGGCGACGGACTCGCCGGCCGACCCGGTGGTCTGCACGATGTTGTGCTCCAGGATCGCGCGCTGATCGCCGCGGCGCTTCAGCGCCCACACCGCGAGCACGGCGATCGGCACGGAGGCCGTCGTGGTGAGACCGACGCGCAGCGCGAGGTAGGTCGACGCCGCGCCGAAGACGATGCCGAGCACCGAGCCCAGCAAGAGCGCCCGGAAGCTCAGCTCCGGGGCGCTCTCGCTGGCGGGGACGTGCGGCTCGAAGGGCGCGGCGGCGGACCTCGCGTCGGTCACGGCTCAGCTCTCCTGCGCGCGCATCGCGCGGCGCATGAGGATCACGCAGAGGACGCCGTAGAAGAAGAGCGCGCTCCACTCGCCTAGCCCGCCGATCAGGCCGAGCAGGTTCATGTCCTTGCCGAAGCCGATGCTCTCCATCACGCCCGCCGTGACACCCCAGGAGGTGAGCAGCGCGATCAAGAGGCCGGCGATCGAGCCGCCCGCGACGAGGCCGGTGGAGAAGAGCATGCCCGAGCTGACCTCGCTCTCGTCGGCTTGGCCCTTCCGCTTGTCGACGAGCCAGCGCACGCAGCCGCCGACGAAGATCGGGAAGGTGGTCGAGATCGGGAGATAGGCGCCGACGGCCCACGCGAGACCGGAGATCCCGCAGAGCTGCACGACGAGCGTCAGCGCCGCACCCACGAAGATGAAGCCCCAAGGCAGGTCCTGCGCCATGACGCCCTTGATGATGGTCGCCATGAGCGTGCCCTGCGGCGCGGTCATCTTGTCGCCGCCGATCGGACCCAGGTTCGAGTGGTGGAGCCCGAGGATCGTGAAGCCGATGACGAGCGTGGAGACGAGGACGCCGATCACGAGGCCGATCTGCTGGCTCTTCGGCGTGGCACCGACGAGGAAGCCGGTCTTCAAGTCCTGCGAGGTCGCGCCGGCGTTCGCAGCGGCGATGCACACGATCGCGCCTACGCAGAGCGCCGCACCTTGATAGGCGTCTCCGCCCATGCCCATCGACACGAAGATCAAGCAGGTGCCGAGCAGGGTCGCGATGGTCATGCCCGAGATCGGGTTCGAGCTCGAGCCGATGATCCCGACGATGCGCGAGGAGACCGCGACGAAGAAGAAGCCGAAGACGAGGATCAGCAGACCCGTGAGCAGACTAGTCGGGAACCCGCCCATCGGGAGATTCGGCAGCAGTGCGAGGACCAGCACGAGGCCGATCGATCCCACGATCACATGGCCGATCGAGAGGTCCTTCTCGGTCCGCTTCTGCGCGGCGCCGCCGACGCCCTTCCGCATCTCGCGCAGCGAGTCGCGCACGGAGGAGATGATCGTCGGCATGGTGCGCAGCAAGGTGAGCAGGCCCGCCATCGCGACGGCGCCGGCGCCGATGTAGCGCACGTACGCTTCGTAGATCGCCTTCGGCGGGTTCGCGACGACGAGGTTCGGGTCCTTGCCGAGCTTGGTCAGAGCCGCACGGATCGAATCGGCGGGGACGAGCTCGGAGAGCAGCGGGATCAGCGCGAGCCAGGAGAGCACCGAGCCCGACACCATGATGCCAGCGACGCGCGGCCCGATGATGTAGCCGACGCCCAGGTACTCGGGGGTGACCTCGGAGGAGAGCGTCGCGTTCTTGTAGTGCGCCGCGCTCGCACCGGTGCTGAAAGTGAAGGTCTCCTTCCAGAAGTGAACCAAGCGCCCCACGACCGAGTAGATGAGCGCCACCCAGAACCCGGCGAAGACGGTCTTCGCCATGGCGCCGCCCTTCTCACCGGCGATCAGCACCTCGGCGCACGCCGCGCCCTCGGGATACTGGAGGTTCCCGTGCTCCTTCACGATCAGCGCGCGCCGCATGGGGACCATGAGCAGCACGCCCAGGATCCCGCCCGCTGCCGCGAGCGTCATGATCTGCAGATAGTTGAAGAACTCCGCACCCCCGGCGATGAACAGGAACGCCGGGGTCGTGAACACCACACCCGCCGCGACCGACTCACCGGCCGAGCCGATGGTCTGCACGAGGTTGTTCTCGAGGATCGTCGACTTGCCGATTTTCTTGAACACCGCGATCGAGAGCACCGCGATCGGGATCGAAGCCGAGACGGTGAGTCCCGCGCGCAGCGCGAGGTACACGGTCACGGCGCCGAAGAGGATGCCGAAGAGCGCGCCGAGCACGACCGCTTTCGGCGTGAACTCCGGGATCTCGACCTCGGCGGCGATGAACGGCTTGTGCTCGACCGGCCCCTTGCTGGGTGCCGGCGACGGTGCGGAGTGGCCCACGCGATTCCTCCTCGGAATGAAGGCCGGGATCTTGCCCCGCCGAGGAGCCCGCGAGCAAGGCTGCCCGCGAAGCGATCACCCCGACCCCGGACGTACGGTGCCAGGAACAAAATCACCGGGGTCTTTCGACCCCGGTGATTTTGTTCCTGGCACCGTACGTCCGGGAGGAGCGGCGGGAGGCGTGCGCGACGGGCAACCGTACGTTCGGTTTCGCCGCGGAGCGGCTCAGGGGGTGAGGCGGAGCGGGAGCGCGTTGCTCGCGAAGGTGATTGCGTAGAAGTTCGCCGGGTCGAAGAGCACGTAGGCGTGGTGCAGGGTGACGCCGGCGAGGATCGGGTCGGAGCTCGGGGGAACGAGCAGGGTCGCGCCCGCGCGGGCCGAGCCGTCGAGGTTTCCGAAGTTCGATTGGAAGAGGCCCGAGTTCGGCGTGAGGACGATCTGGCGGAACCACTCGTCGCCGACCAAGTTCAAGGGCAGCGTCAGGCCGTCGAGGACGGTGCCGGGCTGCGTGCCGCTGGCCGAGCCCACGAGGAAGTAGGGCCGGCCGGCGTAGGCGAGATCGGGGTGCAGGGAGAACTGGACCTGCGCGCCCTGCGCAAGCGAGACCTCGTCGCGATCGGCGGAGAGGGCATCGCACTCGTCGGGCCGGCCGTTGCGGTCGTAGTCGCGCGAGCGGCCGCTCGAAAGGTCGCAGCCGTCGGGGAAGGTGTTGCCGTTGCAGTCGGGCTTCGAGCCGGTCGCGATCTCGCAGGCGTCGTGGAGCCCGTTGCCGTCGCAGTCGTCGCGCGAGGAGAAGCGCACGCGCAGGAGGCGCGCGCCGGCGATCGTGGGGCCCGAGCCTCCGGCGTCGCGGTAGAGCTCGGTGAAGTACAGGCCGTCCGGTCCCGCGGCGAGGCCGACCGCGGTCGCCTGGCCCGAGCCCACGTACTCGACGAAGGGGATCGGGCCCGCGACGCGGTTCCCGTTCGCGTCGAGCACCCACTCGGTGATCTTCTTGCCGATCGACTGCGGCCCGGTCGCGTAGGTGGCGCCGGACTCGGTGACGTACGCATGACCTTGCTTCGCGGCGGGGTAGCCGCCGCCGCCGAAAGTCTCCGGCTGCACGAAGGCCAGGTTCACCGGGCCGCTCGCGGGGTTCCAGTTGTAGAGCGCGAAGTTGCTCATGCTCTGGTCGCTGCCGTTCCAGAGGTAGTTCCGCCCTTGCACGAGCCGCGCGAAGCGGTCGATCGACGGCCCGTTCTCGACCACGTAGCGGAACCCGTCCGCGGCGCGCAGCGCGCCGCCGAAGGGATTGCGGACCCCGTAGCACCACACGTAGTCGCGCGCGGTGATGCCGTTCACGACGTCGTAGAACGGATTCGTCGGCGCCGCGGCCCCGGAGAGCTCGAGGCAGAGGATCTTGCCGCGGAACGAGTTCAGGTTCTGCGCGGTGGCCGAATCGAAGCCGTCGCCCATGTGCGCGTAGAGGCGCCCGCCCACGATCTCCAGATTCGAGATCTGGTGCGATTGGCCCTGCCACTCACCGGGCATGTTCAGGATCACGACGCGCGAGGAGGACGTGCGCCCGCCGTCCGAGCTGCTGAGGCGCACGATGCCGGGCTCGTTGTTCGCGCTGGTCGCGCTCCGCGCGAGGCGCGCGACGAAGAGGTCGCCGCTCGCGGGATCGACCGCGATGCCCGTCATCCCTTGCTCGCCCTCGCCGGGGAAGGCGCCGTTCGGCGTGTAGTTCAGCAGCCCGCTCGCGTAGGTGAGCACCGTGCCATCGCGCAGCACGGTCTTGATCGTGCCGTAGAGCTCGGTCACGTAGAGGTAGGGATCTTGCGGCTGCGCATTCGCGGCGTTCGGGTGGAACGCGACGTTCACCGGCAGGCGCAGTCCGCCCGCGACCTCCTCGATCTCGTAGCCCACCTGCCGCGACACCCACGGCAAGGCCGGTCCGCGCGCGAGCAGCGTCCAGACGGGTGCGGTCTGCGTCGAGCTGCCGAGATAGCTCGTGCCCTGGATCGTGATCCAGTAGTCGGCGCGCGCGCCAGCGGCGAGGTTCAGCGAAGGCAGCAGCAAGGTGTGCACTTCACAGCCCGTCTGCTCGGCGATGCGCAGATTGGTCGGCGGAAGGACGAGCGGCTGCGAGCCGCTCTCGACGACGACGCGCAGCGCGAGGTGGGCGGTGATCGCAGGCGGGTTCGTCACCGCGTTGCCGCTCGCGGCTTGCGCCTGGAGGCGCAGCAGCAGCGGTCCGCTCGCCGCCTCCAAGCGCAGCTCCGCGGGCTGCGGGCCGGTGTAGGGCAGATCGACGCTCCCGCCGTTCGTGTCGGTCCAGAGCGGCGCCGGCACATCGGCGATGTCGTCGAGCTCGAGCGGGAAGCTCCGCGTGCTCGTGCTGGTGCGGAAGCTGCGCGTGCTCCAGTTGCTCCACTCGGTCGCCGGGTCACCGCTGGAGTCGCGGTGGCGCACCCACAGCACGTAGTTCGAGGACGCCGCGACCTGCGTCCACCCCGTGAGCGGACCTTCGAACACGCCGTCGGCCAAGTGCACGTGCACGCGGTTCGGCCCGGTGCCGCCGAGCAGGCGCCAGACGCGCAGGTTGTTCGAAGCCTGGCGGATCTCCCAGTCCGTCGCCGTGTGCGTGTCGCCCGGGTTCGGATCGGAGAACGCGAGCGTCTCCATGTGCACGTCCTGCGGGTGCACGAGGACGTTGTTCGCCGTGGGCTCGTTGATCACCGGCGCGAGCGGCGGTTGGTTCTGCGCGAACGCAGCGGGAGCGGCCGCGGCGAGGGCGGCGAGGAGGAGCGGGCGACGGAGCATGGGCGGGTGGGTCCTGGGGCCGAGCTAGTCGATCTTAGGCGCGAGGGTGAGGCCGAGGGAACGGTAGATCTCGCTGAAGCCGGGCTCGGACTCCCGGTTGATCGCGAAGGGCATGATCTTTCGATCCGGTCCCTCGACGTAGCCTCGGGAGCACTCGAAGCAGATCACGACCCAGAACTTCTGGCCCTCCCTTTCGATCTCGAGCGCGTGGCGGGGTTGGAAGCAAAGCGCCCCCAGGGGGCCGAAGCAGAGACCACGGTAGAGCAGCCGGCTGAGCTCGCGACGTTGGTCCTCGTCCTCGACCGGCGCGGATCCTGTCACCGCGTATTCGTCGAACCTACGGCGTTCCCCGCTGAGCGGGTCGTGCTCGGGCTCGAGCGGATCTCTCCGGGACGGGTAGGGATCGAGCGTGATCGCGCGCGTCGGTCCTTCGAGATCCAGGGCGGGGATCACCCACGCGAGCCTCGGATCTCCGGAGAGTTCCCCGTCGCCGCTGCCAGGGAGCTCCTCGGCACGGAGCGAGCCCCCGGTCCAGTGCAGAGCTTCGATGCGTCCGTCGCGCACGAGCAGCCGCAGATGCGCCGGGCCGTAGAGCTCGTTCTCCAGCCACGAAGACAGCGAGCTCACCGACGTCG
The DNA here is from genome assembly GCA_016793245.1 of Planctomycetota bacterium. GTDB lineage: Bacteria > Planctomycetota > UBA1135 > UBA1135 > JADKAF01 > JADKAF01. The sequence continues at coordinate 33,278 of JAEUHW010000263.1, read as the reverse complement.
ACATGCGGCCGCGCAGTCGTCCGGAGACCATGACTCGTTCGCCCTCGACGAAGAGCTCGGTCTGCGCGAGGCGTGCATCGGGCACGACTTGGCGCAATCCGCGCAGCTCACCGAGGAGACGCTCGCGCCCGACTCCCTGACGTCTGCGGAGGCCCTCCAGATCCCACGGCATCTCTTCGGCGAGCAGCGCGCGCAGCTCCTCGTAGTCGCCTTCCGAGAACGCCGCGACGAAGCGCTCCGCGACGGCGCGCGCGTCGTCGCGGGGAGGCGGCGTCGCGCGCGGCGTGCAGCTCACGATCAGCAGCGCGCTAGTGGCCGAGAGCAGAGCCGTGGAGATCGCGGAGCCGGTGCGGTGGCGCATGTTCCTTCCTCGGCGGCTAGAAGCGCATGCGGCCGCCGCGGGTTCAGAGCACGAGCTGGAGCGGCATCGCGTTGCTCGCGAAGTCGATCGCGAAGCCCGCGGCGGGATCGAAGAGTACATCGGCGTGGTGAGCTGGATGCCGAGGAACCGCGGCCCTAGTGACATGGGCGGGTGCGTCCTGGGGCCGAGCTAGTCGATCTTAGGCGCGAGGGTGAGGCCGAGGGCACGGTAGATCTCGCTGAAGCCGGGCTCGGACGGACTGCCGATATCGAACGGCACGATCCTCCCGCCCAGTCCCTCCACGTAGCCTCGGGAGCACTCGAAGCAGATCACGACCCAGAGCTTCTGGCCCTGCCAGTCGATCTCGAGCGCGTGGCGCGGTTGGAAGCAGTTCGCTCCCCCGTCGCCGAAGTAGAGGCCGCGATAGAGCAGGCGGCTCAGCTCCCGACGCTGGCTCTCGTCCTCGATCGGTGCGGATCCCGTGACCGAGAACTCCTCGAACCTCAGGCGTTCCCCGCTCCTCGGATCGAGCTCGGGTTCCAGCGGATCTCTCTGGGACGGGTAGGGATCGAGCGTGATCGCGCGCGCGGGCCCCGCGAGATCCAGAGCCGCGGTGACCCACGCGATCTCGTCGGTTGCTTCCGGCGGATCCTCGCTCGGCGTCTCCTCCACCGTCATCGAATCTCCGGCCCAACGCAGAGCTTCGATCCGCGCACCTCGGAGCCGCAAGCGCACGCTCGCATCGCCGTGGAGCGAGCTCTCCATCGTGCTCGTCAGCGACTGCACCGAGGGCGCGAAGGCTCCGCGCAGGCGTCCGCAGACCATGGCGATCTCGCCGTCGACGAAGACCTCGTAGGACTCGAGGCGCACGTCGGGGACTCTCTCGCGGAACATCCGCAGCACCTCGAGCAGCGCGTCGCGTCCGACGCCCTCACGACTCCAGATCCCGCGCAAGTCCCACTGCACCTCTTCGGCGAACAGCGCGCGCAGTTCCTCCTGGTCGCCTTCCGAGAACGCCGCGACGAAGCGCTCCGCGACGGCGCGCGCGTCCTCGCGGGGAGGCTGCGTCGCGCGCGGCGCGCAGCTCACGATCAGCAGCGCGCTGGCGGTGGAGAGCAGAGCCGTGGAGATCGCGGAGCCGGTGCGGTGGCGCATGTGCTTTCCTCGGCGGCTAGGAGCGCATGCGGCCGCCGCGGGTTCAGAGCACGAGTTGGAGCGGCATTGCATTGCTCGCGAAGTCGATCGCGAAGCCCGCGGCGGGATCGAAGAGCACGTACGCGTGGTGCAGCTCGAGGCCGAGGAACTGCGGTCCGAGTGCCGGCGGCACGACGAGCGCGGCATTGCCGCGCGCGGCGCCATTCAGGTTGGCGAAGCTGGTGGTGAGCAACGCGCTGTTCGGGAAGCTCAGCGTGATCTGGAACCAGAGGTCGCCGATCACGTTGAGCGGGAGCACCACGCTGCCGAACGGGGTGCCCGGCTGCGTGCCGCTGGCCGAGCCCACCAGCAGGTAGGGGCGATTCGCGTACGCGAGGTCGGGGTGCAGCGAGAACGCGACCGAGCCGCCGCTCGCGATGGAGACGGTGTCGCGGTCCGCCTCCAGCGGATCGCAGGTGTCGGGGCGGCCGTTCGCGTCGAAGTCGCGCGAGCGCCCGCTCGAGAGGTCGCAGGCGTCGGGGAAGCTGTTGCCGTTGCAGTCCGGCTGCGCGCCCACGGCGATCTCGCAGGCGTCGCTGAGCCCGTTGCCGTCGCAGTCGTCCGCGGCGGTGAAGCGCACGCGCAGGAGCCGCGCGCCCACGGCGCTCGGACCCGCGCCGCCCGCGTCGCGATAGAGCTCGGTGAAGTAGAGGCCGTCGGGTCCGGCCGCCAAGCCGACCGCGGTCGCGTGTCCCGTGCCCACGTACTCGACGAAGGGGATCGGGCCGGCGATGCGATTGCCATTCAGGTCCATCGCGAACTCGCTGATCGCCTTGCCGCGCGTCTGCGTGCCCGTGGCATACGTCGGACCGGACTCGGTAACGAAGGCGCGGTCCTGCTTCGACGCGGGGAAGCCACTGCCGCCGAAGGTCGAGGGCTGCACGAAGACCACGTTCACCGGCGCCGTCGCGGGGCTCCAGTTGAAGATCGCGCGGATCGCCATGCTGGTGTCGCTGCCGTCGAAGCCGTAGTTGGCCCCGGGCTCGATGCGCGCGAAGCGATCGACCGTGGGGCCGTTCTCGACTTCGTAGCGGAAGCCGTCCGCCGCGCGGTAGCCGCCGCCGAAGGGATTGCGCAAACCGTACGCGTAGATGTAGTCGCGCGCCGTGATGCCGTTCGCGGCGTTGTAGAACGGGTTCGTGGGCGAGGCGGCACCGGAGAGCTCGAGGCAGAGCACCTTGCCGCGGAACGAGTCGAGATTGAGCGCGGTGGCGGTGACGAAGCCGTCGCCCATGTGCGCGTAGAGCTTGCCGCCCACGATCTCCAAGTTCGAGATCTGGTGCGACTGCGCTTGCCACTCGCCGGGCATGTTGAGCACGACGCTGCGCGAAATCGAAGTGCGTCCACCGTCGATGCTGGTCAAGCGCACGATGCTGGGCTCGTGGCTGCCCGAGGCCGCGACGTAGGAGAGGCGGCCGACGAAGAGATCGCCCGTCGCGGGATCGACGGCGATGCCCGTGAGCCCTTGCTCACCCGCGCCGGGGAACACTCCGTTCGGCACGTAGTTCAGCAGGTTCGTCGCGTAGTCGAGCACCGTGCCGTTCTTCAGCACGGTCTTGATCGTGCCGTAGAGCTCGACCACGTAGACGAAGGGATCGAGCGGGCCCGCGTTCGCGGCGTTCGGGTGGAACGCGAGGTTCACCGGCAGGCGCAAACCGCCCGCGACTTCCTCGACTTCGTAACCCACCTCGCGCGCGAGCCACGGTACGCGCGGTCCGCGCGCGAGCAGCGACCAGCTCGGCGCGGTCTGGCCTGCGTTGCCGAGATAGGTGGTGCCTTGCAAGCTCACCCAGTAGTCCGAGCGCGCGCCCGCGGCGAGGTTGATCGCCGGCAGCAAGATGCGATGCACGTCGCAGCCCGCTTCCGCGACGCGCAGCACGCTCGGCGGCAGCGCGAGCGCTTGCGAGCCGCTCTCGAACACGATGCGCAGCGGGATGTGCGCTGTGATCGCCGGAGGGTTGGTCACGGCGTTGCCGCTGGCACTCTGCGCGCGGAGGCGCAGCAGCAGCGGACCCGTCGCGGCTTCGAGGCGCATCTCCGCGGGCGTCGGCCCGTAGAAGGGCAAGTCGATCGCCGCGCCGAGATCATCGTTCCAACTCGGCGCGGGCACCGCGGCGATGTCGCCGAGCTCGAGCGCCGTATTGCCCGTCGCGCGCGTCGTGTAGAACGAGCGCTCGCTCCAAGGGCTCCATTCCGTCGCCGGATCGCCGCTTGCATCGCGATGACGCACGCGCAGCCGATAGCCCGCTTCTTCGTCGAGCGTCGCCCAACCCGCGAGCGGCCCTTCGAAGACGCCGTCGCCCAGGTGCACGTGCTGGAGATGCGTCGTGCCCGCGCCGAGGAAGCTCCACACGCGGACGGAATTCGAGAGCTGCACGAGCTCCCAGTCGGTCGCCGTGTGCGCATCGCCCGGGTCCGGATCCTGCAAGCCCAGCGTCTCCATGTGCACGTCCTGCGGGTGGACGTTCACCCAGTTCGCCGTGGGCTCGCTGATGCGCGGCGCGAGCGGCGATTGGTTCTGCCCGCGCGCGACGGAGGCGATGGCGAGGGCGACGAGCAGGTACGACGTGGATCTCATGTTCAGGCGGGTGCGGGGCGAGGGAACGAAGGCGAGGAGCTGCGCTGCCACGGAGAATCAGAAGGCCGGTACCAAGTGCAGGCGTTGCAACGGCGAGGTGAAGAACGCGGGAGAGCCCGCGAGATCGCGGAGATGCAGGAGCTGTGCGTCGAGCGCGAAGGCCGGCAGCGGCGGGTAGGGGAACGCGAGCCGCACTTCGCCCTGCGCGTCGGCGACGACGGCGAAGCTCAAGTCCGGCACGCGATCGAGCGTGCAGCCGAACGGCGGGAGTGGGAGCCCGAGCGGCGAGTTGCCGAGGACGAGCGCGCCGAGACCGCCCGGTGTCAGGCCCGCGCCGCGGAGCTCGATCGAGCGCGCGAGGCTGGGGCCGAACGCGCGCGCGTGGAAGCTCGGCGCGCCGACGCAGCCGCTGCTCTGCGGCTCGGCGTAGAGGCCAGGCAGCAAGCCGAGATGATCGACGAGCGCCAAGCCCATCTCGTGGCCGAGCTGCCGGTAGTCGTCCGGTGTGCTCCAGCTCGTCCCGACGGGACCGCGCGCATAGGTCCCTTCCAAGGTGATCGCCATCACCGGCGCCGGCCAACTCGGCTGGATCGTCCAGCGGTCGTGGCACATGCACTCGACGAACGGCCGCGTCGGCGAGCCACAGCTCGAGGACTGCGTCGTGCCGAGGTTCGCGAACGGCGAGCGCGCGCGCAGAGCATCGATCCAGCGCGTCTCGAGAGCGTTCACGCTCGGGATGACCCCGCTGCGATTCGCGACGAGGTCGAAGCTCGCGTTCGCGCTGTGCCGGAAGTGGAAGGGATAGGTGACGTTGTGCGAGCTGTGCAAGTTGAGCAGCACTTCGATGGGATTCGGGCCCGGGCTCGCGGGCGTTCCCATGCGCTGCTCGATCGCCGTGCGCAGCGCCACGATCTCGGGCACGGCGGAGCCGTACGGCGCGGCCCACTGCTCTTCCAGGTTCACGCTGGCGGCGTTCGTGCGGTAGTTGCCGAGGAAGACGCCGTCGGGATTCGCCATCGGCACGAGGTCGACGATCGCGTCGGCGAGCAGCACTCGTGCGCGGCTGTCGCTGGAGAGCAGGAACTCGACCAAGCCCTGCACGGCGAAGTAGCTCGTGCTCTCCGAGGGGTGGATGCCCGAGTGGATCCACGCGCGGCGTTTGAATCGATCGGGTGTCGCCGGATCCGAGAGCTCCAGCAGCTCGATCGCGCGACCGAGCAGCGAGGTGCCGAGGTTCAGCACGCGGCGTAGACGCGGACCGGCGGTCGCCTGCACCTGCGCGAGCCAGACATCCTTGTCGCTCACGCCGAAAGGGAAGAACTTCGCGAGCTGTAGCGCGCTGGTCCCCGCGGGCACCGGCAAGGTGAAGCGATGCGTGCTGCCGGAGACGGTCGGGAGTGCCGAGAGGGGCACGCGCTGCCACGGGCCGAAGCTCGCGCTGCCGACGTTGCGCAGGCGCCAGACCGGCAGGATCACGTCGGTGTAGCCGGCGTTCAGCACGCGCACGTTGAAGGTCTGCGCGCTCGCGCTGTTCCACCCGCTGATCGTGCAGGCCCACCAGCGGCGGAAGCTGCTCGGCAGTCCCGCGTCGGCGTTGTCGGCCTGCATCGTGAGGTCGATCGCCCACGCGGCGCCGCTCGCGCTGACACTCGCGGAAGCGAGGCGTTCCAGCTCCGCGCCGTAGCTCACGACCGGGGCCTGCGCGAGGAGCGTGCTCGCGCTCGCGAGGAACGAGATCAGCAAGGCCGCCGCGCGAGCGGCGGACCGAAGGGAGCGAAGGGCTTGCAAGCGGAAGGTGGGGGCTTTCGAGCGGCCGAGCTCGTAGACGTGCAGGGAGCGCGCGAGCGCGGCGATCCGCGGGTGGGGTGGATCAGCCGAGCGTCACGAGCGCGCCGTCGGAGTGCGCGAGGCTCTCCACGGCACCCGCGTCGAGGATCCACCACTGCAGCGCGACGGGCGCCCCGCGCAGCGTGGGGTCGAACGGGACCGCAAAGGATAACGTCGCGGCCCCCGACAGCGGGGCCGGAGAGAAGATGCTTCCGGTGGTGACCGGGATCTGGCCGACGGGGATCACCAGCAGGGTGCCGGCGGGCCCGAGGGGCGCATTCCACTGCGAGCCGACGAGCAGGATCGCCGGCGCGCGGCGCGCGGCGAGGTCGAGGGTTACGTCGAGCGGGTTGCCGATGGCGGGGAAACCGCAGACGCCGATCGCCGGCACGAGCCCGCCGGTCCCCGGCTTGCCCGCGCCGTAGAGCTGGGTGGTTCCGACGTTTCCGGCTTCGTAGAGGCGGTACTTGCAGGCCTGGGTGTAGTTCACTCCTGGAGCGGACTGCTGCCAGGTGAAGCCGCCGTCGGCCGAGTAGCAGTAGTCGACGTTCGCCGGCGCGCTCGAGAAGCTGGCCTGGCAGAACATCGTGGTCCACCACACGAGCCAGAACTCCTGTCCCGCGGCGAGGGCGACGGGCTGGGCGAACGAGGCGCCCTGCCAGCAATTGACGCGCGTCAGGTTCCAGCTCGCCGTCGCGCCGAGCGAGGTGCCGGGGCGATTGAGCGCGGGATCGTGGGTCCAGATCTCGAGGTGCATGGCACCCGAGCTCTCGCCGGTGATGACCTGCGCCGCCGTGACCTGCAGCGCGCGCGGGGCGACGCCCTTCATCGCCGCCTGCGCGACGGGCCAGCCGAGCGCGAGGCTGCCGTTCAGGAGACCGTCGTCGTTCACCGCGTACGCGAGGCGCTGGGCCGAAGCGGGAGCCGCGAGCGCCGCGGCGAAGAGCGCGGCCGAGAGCAGGGAGCTTGCGAGGCGCATGGTCAGCAACTCAGGGAACGAGGGGGTCGAAGTGGGAGAAGGGCCGGTGCGCCTCGGGCAGATCGGCGAGCGAGACGAACTCCGCCACCTGCTCGAAGCGCGCCCACAGCGCTTGCACCGTCGCATTGTGATGCGCGTCGGCGGAGCTTTGCTCCGTCTTCCATTCGAAGATCTCGAGCACCGTGCCATCGGCCGCGCGCAGATGTAGCTCGGGGCGCGCGGTGACGAGGCCTTCGGCGCGCAGCGCGGGCACGTGATCGCGCAGCACTTCGTGCAGGCGCGCCTCGCAGCCGAGGCGGGGGCGGTAGAGGGCGATGACGAGACGGCCCATGGTGCGGCTCGGCGGGCGTGGAGGCCTGGAGTGCGAGAGGCGATCGCGCAGAGCCTACGAGAGCCGCGGCTCTTCGGGGAGGTGCCGCTCGGAGAGACCAGCGAGCGGATCCCCGCTCGGAGGAGCGCCTCTCACCACACCGTCTGCACCGCGAGACCCGGCGACACATAGGGCTCGGCCTGCGGTCCCAGGCCGATGAACTGAAGGTAGACCCAGAGGCCGGGCTGCACGCCGATGGGCACGGTGCCCTGCAGCATGCCCGAGCTCGGCCGCGGGATGACCAGCGCTTGCGTGGGATCGATCCAGAGCTCGCCGAGGCCCGGCAGCGGCAGATAGAGCGGAGCGAGGCTCGCGCAGAAGAAGCCCACGATGAAGCTGCCGCCCGTGGGATCGTGCTGCACTCCCATCCAGAGCAGCGAGCCGGGCGACCAGGGGAAGAAGTTCAGCACTCGCGGCGCGTAGCCATTCGCGCCGGACCCGACGCCGTACTCGAGCATCGCGGCGCGAAGGGTTCCGCGCATCTCGCCACCGGGCTGCGTAGCGGAGTCGGGAAAGGCCTGCGTCGCGATCGTGAGCCAGACCTTGCCCGCCTGGAAGCGCGCGCGCTGCGCTTCGCTGAGAGCCGGCGTGCTGCCGAGGAAGAGCGCCCCGTTGCCGCCGATGCTGGGCAGCAAGGTGAAGAGGCTCTCGGTCTCGCGCGTCGCGTCGCCGAAGCGCAGCGTGGCGTGGAGCACGGGGCTCCCTGCGTTGGCGAAGATCGTGTAGGTCGCGCGGCCGTCGGGCGAGAAGCCGAAGTTCCCCGAGAAGCGCCCCGTGCTCGCGGTCGGCGGCAGCGCCTGCGCTCCGTCCCCGGAGAAATGGAACGAGTCCTGGCCGACGTGCAGCGCGCCGCGGAGCAGCGGCGTCGAGCCGATGTTCGGCGGAGGCAGGAGCTCCACGTGCCACTCGCCGCGCGCGAGCTCGTCGAGCTGCGCCGGCAGCGGAGTCGGCAGCGAGCCGCGGAAGCGGTAGGGGTCGACCGCCGAGAGCACGATCAAGATCTCCGCCGGGATCTCTCCGGGCGCTCCGCGCCTCACGCGCGCGAACGAGCCGGCGGCGGTGCCGAGCGGCGCCTCGACCTGCGCGAGGAGGGCTCCGCTCCCGGGGTCGAGCAGGAGATCGGCGAAGGCGAGCGCGTTGCCCTGGCGCGGCGGAATCACTTGGTCGCCGCTCAAGCGCGCGCGCCAGATCCGCTGCGCGGAGAGCTGCGGCGCGCCGACGGCGAGGCCGAGGAGAGCGAGGGCGACGAAGGGGATGCGGCGCATGGTGCTCGGAGAGGCGAAGGGGCCTGAGGAGAACTCGGGTTCCTCCCTCCAGGGCAAGGTCGTTCCCCAGAGTGGCGCGCGTTTCTCGGATTTTCTCTCCGGGGCGGCCCTCGGGGCCGAGCGCCGTTGATGCAGTACCGGCGGCGCGCCGCGTTGCCGGGTCGGAGGTGTCGGTTCACCGCGGCTCGGCTCGCGCCCACGTCGTGTGCCCGCTGCCGTCCTCCTCCAGGGTCCAGAGCAGCGCGCCGCGCTCCGCGGTGGCGAGAACGGGGATCGCGCCCGCGAGGCCCTCGAACGCGTGCGCTTGCTCGTCGCTGATCCAGATCGCGCCCGGCTGCGCGCGCGCGACGAGCGCGCGGGCGCCGGCGCGGGTGCGGCCGTGATGTGGCCAGAGCAGGGCGTCGCACCCGCGCGGCAGATCGTCGAGCAGCTCGGCGAGACCGAGCCAATCGGAGTCGCCGAAGAGGAGCAGGCGGTGGCCTTCGAGCTCGATGCGCATCCAGAGCGAGCGATCGTTGGTCGGAGCGTCGATGCGCGAGCGCGGCGCGTGCAGCGACACGACGGCGGCGCCGAGCTCGAAGCGCAGCATCCCCTCGCAGAGCTCCTGGTCCACTTCGGGGCAACCCGGCGGACCGATGCGCGTGCGGACGGGCGGCAGTCCGGCGACCTCGCGCAGGAGGTTGCGGTGATCGTCGTCGTGGTGCGAGATCGCGACGAAGAGGATCTCGCGGGCTCCGTAGTGATCGAGGCGCGCGCGCAGCGAGCTCCCGGCGCGACGCACGGCGTGGCGCGAGCCGGCATCGAAGAGCGCGACCGCGCCGTGCGGCTCGCCGAGCAACACGCAGGTCCCGTGGCCGACGTCCAGCACCTCCACGAAGAAGCGCGGCTCACTGGCTCGACGCGCCGCGGGCCAGGAGGCGCCGAGCGCGATCAGCAGAGCGACGAGGGCCGCGGCCTGCGCCGCGCGGCGAGCTCCCGCGAGCGCGGCGAGGGTCGCGAGGGAGAGCGCCGTGCTGGCGAGCAACGGGAAGGCGCCGAGACCGATCGGCGTTCCGGCGAGCTCGTCGGCGAAGACGAGCAAGGCATCGAAGAAGACCAGCGGCTGCGCGGCGGCGCAGGCGAGCCAGGTCGAGCTCAGCGCGAGACCGAGGTAACCGAGCGCCATCGAGCACGCGAGCAGCGGGCTGCCGATCGGCGAGAGCCACAGCGTGTGTGGCGAGAAGGTGCCGAAGGTGTAGTGCAGCAGCGGCATGGTCGCCGCGGTCGCGCCGAGGCCGACGCGCAGCGCGAGCTCGACGCGCTTCGCCCAGGTGGTCGGCGCGGGGGCCTCGCGCAACGCGAGGAGCAAGCCTGCGACGGCCAAGTAGCTGAGCAGGAACGAGAGGTCGAGGATCTGCTCCGGCGCGCAGGCGAGCTCGATCACGGCGGCCCACGCGAGGGCGTCGCTGCCGCGATGCGGGCGACCGAGCACGTCGCACGCGAGCTGGGTCGCGACGAGCACCGCCGCGCGGCGCACGGGCGCCGCGCCGCCCGTGATGAGGGTGTAGCCGACGACGAGCAGCGCGAGCGCGGGCACGCGCCAACAGCGGCGCCACGCGCGGAAGAGCAGCAGCGGCAGCGCGAGGAAGAGCATCACGTGAGCGCCCGAGACGGCGATCAGGTGCGCGGTGCCGGTGGCGCGCAGGCGCTCGCGATGTTCGGGCTCGATCGCGCGCGAGTGCCCGAGCAGGAGCGCTTGGGCGAGACCGCGTTGCGCGGGAGGGAACAGAGCATCGATGCGCCGCGTGAGCTCGAGGCGCAGATCTTCGGCGAGCGTCCGCACGAGGCTCGCGCCGCTCTCGCGTCGCAGCGCCGCTCCGCTGCAGAGCAAGCGCGTCGGTCCGCGTTCGCCCGGTCGTGTGTCGAAGTTCACGAGCTCGCGCTCGGCGAGCAGGCGTCCGAGGGCGCTCCAGCGCTCGCCCGCGCGCAGGCGCGGAGGATCATCTTCGAAGCGCAGCTCGACGTGGTTCCCGCGTTCGTCGAGGAGGGCGGCGCTCGCTCCGAAATGCTCCCGCGGCGGATCCACTCGCACGATGTGGCCGACGACGCGGTAGAGCCCGGGGGCGGACGGCGTTCGGCGCGCCGCGTGGCCTTCGCCGGCGCCCGCGGCGACGAGCGCTCCGAGCGCGAGCAGCCAGCGCGCCGACGTCGAGAGCGGAGCCAGGCGCGTCAACGCCAGCGCGGCCGCGCCGACGAGGAGCAGGGCGCGGAGCGTCGGCGATGGCGGCGCTTGGACGGCGACCAGGGCGGCGCCGACGGCGGCGCCGAGCGCGAGCATGCTGTGCGGGATGGGGAACACGTGCGCGCTCGACGCGCGCGCACGCCGACGGTCACGCGCCCGGCGCGGAATCTCGCGCGCTCTCCGCTGCGGCGCGCGCGGCCTCGAAGCGCTTGCGGCGCCGGTGCATCCAGAAGGGCAGCAAGAAGCCGAGCGCGCCGACGCCGATCGCCAAGGCGAAGAGCAGCACGTTCTCCGGCGTCGGCGCGACCCAGACCTCACCGGCCGCATACGCGAAGAGCGTGAACGACACGCAGCTCGGGAGCATGCCCAGCGCGGTCGCCAGGGCGAAGCCGCCGAACGGGACCTTCGCGGCGCCGGCGCCGAAGTTCACGATCACGTAGGGGAAGACCGGGATCGCGCGCAGCCAGAGCGTCGTGCGGAAACCGGCGTTGCGGAAGGAGCCGATGCGGCGCCGCAGCAGGGCTTCGATCGCCTCGCCACCGAGCCAACGCGCGACGCCGTAGGCGGCGAGCGCCCCGATCACCGAGCCGAGCCAGTTGTAGAGCGCGCCCCAAGCGAAGCCGAAGAGATAGCCCGCGGCGAGCATGAGCGGCGTCACCGGCAGAGCGGTGCACGCGAACGCGGTGAAGAGCAGCGCGTGCAAGGCTCCGGCGTTCGGCGAGTTGCGGTAGACCTCCAGCGCCTCGATCAAGCGCTCCTTCGTGAGCCAGCGATCGAACGGCGGGAAGTGCGTCGCGAGGAAGCCGAAGGCGAGGATGCCGAGCAGCAGGAGCACGCGCAGGAAGATGGAGCCCCAGCCCAGGCGACGCGGCGCGGGAGGTGCGGCGGGAAGGCTCACCGGAACCACATCCCTGCGATGCTCACGCATTGATCGGGCGAGGTGCACTGCGCGTAACCGCGGCGCTCGGCCGACGCGCGCGGGAGCTTCTCCAGGGTGCGCAGCAGGAGATAGAGCGGGGCGAGCCCGCAGACGCGGCGGGAATCGCCGTCGCACGCGACGGAGTTCCAGAACGCGTCGGCGTCGCCGCGCTCGAGCGCGCGCAGGCTCTCCTCGTCGGAGCGCGCGAGCTCGCCGAGGCGCTCCGCATCGAGAGGCGAGGGGTCGCCGAAGTGCGGGCCGATGTGGGCGAAGTCGACGCCCGCCACGAACACCGTCTCGTCATCGGCGAGCTGGGCCAAGGCCGAGCTCAGCGCATCGATCCAGGGCTCGAGGTGGGGCTGCGCACGCGGCGGTGCCGCGGGCTCTTCGGGATCGATGAGCGAGCCGACCAACACGGGCACGAAGCGCGGTGCGCCGAAAGCGTACGCTGCCCACACCGCTTGGAATTCGAGCGAGTGCTCGTTCCGATGACAGAGCGCCTCGCCTTGCGCCTCGGCCGGCAAGGCCGCCCGCAAGAGCTCCGCGGCCGCGCTGTCGACGGGCAGCACGCCGAACGGCGTCGCATAGGGCAGGGGGCAGAGGCCGATCAGGCCCTCGAGCGGCGCGTGACTCGTGCCGAGCGCGATCACGCGCCGCGGCCGCGAGGGGCCTGCTTGCAGTGGGCCCCAGGTCTGCGCGTAGATCGAGCTGCCGCGGCCGAAGTCGATGTGCGGCGAGACCACGGCGCGCACGCGCGACGGCGCTCCCGCGCGAGAGGGGCCGCAGAGCCCGTCGAGATGCGTGCGGCATGCGACGGCCTCCGCGGGGAAATTGCCCTCCGCGTGGCGCAGCTCGCGCCGATCGCTCGCGAGGAAGCGCCCGCGCGCGCGTTCGCGAGCCCGTCGGAAGCGCGGGCTGTCGAGGAGCAGATGGCGGTCGAGCTCGTGGACGGCGTCGCGCAGCAGCTCCGCGTCGATCTCCGAGGCGCGCTCGCGCAGCCGAGGAAGCAGCTCCTCGATCGAGGAGGCGCCGTCCAGGTGACAAGCGATCCAATAGAGCTCGGGGGTCAGCAAGAGCGCGTCTTCGAGGAGTCCGAGAGGATCGCTTACGGCGATCCTCAGCCCCTCATCCGTGTGGGCGGCGGATACCTGGAGCGGGCGCAGGGGAGCGAGCATGGAGGAGGCGAGCGCCTGGAACTGGCGGGCGAACAAGATAGCGTGTGGGAACCCGCGGCCCAGCGGTAACTAGATACGCTGCGAGAGCGCTTTCGCCCGCGCGGCCCATTTTGGGGCGCCGGAAGGGCTCCGGCGTCTCCGCGCGAGCATGACTGCACTCGATCCCGAAGCCCTCGATCCCGAAGTCCTGGTGCTGGCCGTCGTCCTCGATGGCCAGCGCTCCGAGCATCGCTTTCGCGGTGGGGTCGTGCGCATCGGGCGCGCGACCGACAACGACCTCCCGATCACGGATCGCGGCGTCTCGCGCTATCACTGCCGGCTGGAGCGCGATGGCGCGCGCTGGTTCCTCGTCGACCTCGGCAGCCAGAACGGGACGCTGGTCGGTGGCGAGCGCGCCGCGCGGCGCGAGCTCGCGAGCGGCGATGTGATCCAGATCGGGCGCGCGCGCGTGACCTTCTCCGGCGCGGGCTTCGTCCGGCGAGAACCGGAAGGAGGCGCTGGGCGCTCTGCGGAGAAGCGCGCGCTCGACGACACCGCGACGGGGCTCGCCATCGGTGCCGAGACGCGCCAAGCGGGGCGGCCGCGCCAGGGCCTGCACGCCTTGGTGCGGATCAACAAGGCACTGGCCTCCCAGCTCGAGCCGCGCGCGCTGCTCGAGCTCATCGTCGATTCCGCGCTCGAGCTCACCGGCGGCGAGCGGGCGTTCCTCGTGCTCGCGAACGAGAGCGGAGGGTGGTCGTTCGAGGTCGCGCGCAACTTCGCCGGAGAGATGCCGGAGGCCAAGTTCTCCGCGACGATCGCGGAGCAGGTGCGCACCTCGCGACGCTCGGTGTTGACGCTGAATGCGCAGGACGATCAGCGCTTCTCCTCCCTCGCGAGCGTGGTCGATCTGCGCCTGCGCTCGGTGCTCTGCACGCCCCTCGAGCTCGACGGCGAAGTTGTGGGCTTGCTGTATCTCGACAACCGCCTGCAGACCGGCGCCTTCGCCGAGCAGGACGTGGAGCTGCTGGAGTCGCTCGCGGCGCAGGCCGCGGTGGCGCTGCGCAACGCGCGGCTCGTCGCCGAGCTACGGCAAGCCAACGCGCGCCTCGCGGAGCGCGCCGATCGCAGCGAGGCGCGGTTGACCGGCGTCGAGCGCGAGCTGCGCTTCTCGCGCACCGACGTCGTGGCGCGGCGCTTTCCCGGCATCGTGGGCGAGGCGCCCGCTATGCTCGAGCTCTTCCGCACGCTGGAGCGCATCGTCACCTCCGAGTATCCCGTGTTGATCCACGGCGAGTCCGGGACGGGGAAGGAGCTCATCGCGCGCTCGATCCACGCGCGCGGCGCGCGCGCCGGCAAGGCCTTCGTGAGCGAGAACTGCGCGGCGCTGCCCGACGATCTCCTGGAGTCGGAGCTCTTCGGCCACGCGAAGGGCGCGTTCACCGGCGCGCATCGCTCGAAGCGCGGCCTGCTCGAGATGGCCGACGGCGGCACGCTCTTCCTCGACGAAGTGAGCGAGATGAGCACGCAGATGCAGAAGAAGCTGCTGCGCGTGCTGCAGGAAGGCGAAGTGCGTCCGCTCGGCGCCGATCGCACCGTGCGCGTCGACGTGCGCCTCGTGTCGGCCTCGAATCGCGACCTGGAGGAGCTGGTCCGCGCGGGGGAGTTCCGCGAGGACCTCTTCTATCGCCTGCGCGTGCTGCCGGTGCGCGTGCCGCCGCTCCGCGAACGGCGCAGCGATGTCCCGCTGCTCGTCGATTGCTTCCTCGAGACCTTCTGCCGCGAGAGCGGGAGGGCGCGCCCGCGTCTCGCGCCCGAGGTGCTGCAGCGCTGCGAGGCCTACGCGTGGCCGGGCAACGTGCGCCAATTGCAGAACGAGGTGCGCAAGTGGGTCGTGCTCGCGGGCGCGGTCGTGGAGCTCGACCATCTGACGCCCGCGTTGCTCGACGAGAGCGCCGGTCTCGACGAGGCCGAGGATCCGGCGGCACCGGCGCAGGATCTGCCGGCGCGCGTCGCCGCGCTGGAGATGCGCGCGATCCGCGGCGCGCTGCGAGCGCACGGCGGAAACAAGTCGCGCGCCGCACAGGTGCTCGGGATCTCTCGCTTCGCGCTGCAGCGGAAGCTCGAGAAGCTCGGTCTCGAGGCCGAGGCGAGCCCCGAAGAGTGAGCGCGCGCATCAGCGTCTTCGCGCCCCGGCGCGACCTTGCTATCCTCGCTCCACCCCGAGCGACCGAGGCGCGCGCTTGAACGACGGCGGTCCGGAACAGGAACCAGGTGCGCGGCGCGGCTCGCGCCCGCGCGAGTGGCCGGAGTTCCCCGGGTATCGCGTGCTGGGCATCCTCGGTCGCGGCGGCATGGGCACGATCTACCGCGCCGTGCAGCTCGGCATGGAGCGCCCGGTCGCGATCAAGGTGCTGCGCAGCGACCTCGCGCAGCAGGGGCTCTCGGTCGAGCGCTTGCAGCGCGAAGCGCGCGTCGCCGGCCGGCTCGATCACCCGCAGATCGTGAAGGGCATCGAAGTCGGAGAGCACGCCGGGCGCCACTACTTCGTGATGGAGTACGTCGACGGGCGATCCTTGAAGTCGCTGCTGAAGGCGCGCGGTGTTCTCGAGGAAGAAGAGGTCCTCGAGATCGGCATCCAGATCGGTCGCGCCCTCGCCCATGCGCACACGCACGGGATCATCCATCGCGACGTGAAGCCCGGGAACATCCTGATCGGCCCCGGCGGCAGCATCAAACTCACCGATCTCGGGCTCGCGCGAGGTCCCGAGGACCCGACGCTCACCGTCGAGGGCTCGACCGTCGGCACGCCGCAGTACATGGCGCCCGAGCAAGCGCGCGATCCCTTGGCGGTCGATCGGCGCAGCGACATCTATGCCCTCGGGGCGACGCTCTTCCACGCGCTGACCGGCTGCCCGCCCTTCGAGGCCGAGACCATCGGGCAGCTCCTGACCAAGGTCTTGCACGACCCCGCGCCGGATCCGGTGCTCTTGCGCCCCGAGGCCTCCGAAGGGCTCTGCCTCGTGATCCGGAAGACCCTGCAGAAGGATCCTTCCCGACGCTATCCGAGCGCCGCCGCGCTGCTCGCCGACCTGCAGCGCGTGCGGGATCACTTGCCGCCGCGCGTCAGCGCCTCCGCGCTCGACGAGCTCGACGCACGACTCGGCGCGCGCATCGCGATCGCGGCCGCCGGCGTGGTGCTCGCCGCGGTCGTGTTGCTCTTCCTGCTCGCGCCGCGCGGCGGTGACGGCGAGCGCGATCGACCGGTCGCCGCGGATCCTCTCTCGCGCGAGGTCGAGGCCGCGCGCGAGGCGGCGGAGGCCGCCTTGGCGGGCGAAGAGCGCGCGGTCCTGCTCGGGCCGTATCTGCGCGTGCTGGAGATGCTGGCGCAGGTCGAGGCGGCGGGAGCGGGGAGTCGCGCGCCGCTGCGCGAGCAGCTCGTCGCGGATCGCGAGCGCTTGGAGAAGGCCTTGAAGCGGCAGCTCGAGGGGCTCGCGCAGGACCTGGAGCAACGCCGTGAGCCGCCGGCCGCCGCGAGCTCCGGAGCGGCCTGGAAAGACGCGGTGCGCGCGAGCGTTGGCGCCGAGCCGGCGCGCTTGCCCCCCGCGTTGCGCTCGGCGACGCGCGAGCTCGAGGCGCGTGTGCTCGCCGCCTGGGACGCGCGGCGTGCGCAAGCGCTCGCGCAGCGCCGCGCCGAGGTCTGCACGAGCTTCGAGCGCTTCGTGCAGCGCGACCTCGATCTCGCGGCGGAGATCCGCGAAGGTGCGTTCACCTCTGCGCTGCGGCGTCTGGATCAGCGCTACGAAGAGGCCCGGGTCGAGCTGAAGGCGTTGCTCGACGCGGCGGCCTACCGCGAAGCGCTCGCCGTGCTCGATGCGGCCGCGGAGCCGCTGCGCCGCGACATCGAGCGCTGGGCTGCCGCGCGGGTCGCGCGCGCGTTGGAAGTGCTCGATGGTCTCCAGTCCAGGCTGCGAGATGGAAAGCTCGATCTCGAGCTCCTCGCCGATCGCGCGCCGCTGGCTTGGCTCGACGAGCTGTTGGAGGAAGAGGGCCTCGTCTCTCCCGACGAGCTGCCCCTCACGCTGCGCCTCGAGCGGGACCCGTTCCGCTCGCGCGACGCGCTGGTGAAGGGCATCGAGCTCGCGCTGAAGGTGCGCCGCGAAGAACGGGCCGAGCGCGTTTGGGCGATCGCGCGCGCGAACCTAGATCTCTGGTTGCCCGAGCGCCGCTATGCGCACGCGCTCGCGGTTCTCGACGAGAAGGCGCGCGGTGAGCTCGCCAGCGGTCTCAGCGCGCTCGGTTCGCTCGAGGACCGCCGCGATCACCTCGTCGCTCCGCTCGCCGCGCTGCTCGAGGCCGCGGCTCGACATCTCGAGGAGGAGAGCAAGGCACAGCGCAGCGTGCGAGCGAAGCTGCTCGATGGACAAGATCTGAAGGGCGTCCCGCGCTTCGCCGGGGGCGGGGCGCTGGCCCTCGAGCGCGACGGGCTCGCGATCGGTCGCGAGCGCCCGATCCCTCTGCAGCAAGTCGCCGCGGAGAGCCTGCTGACCTGGGGCGGTGCCGCGGGAGATCGCGGACTCTCTGCATTGCTGCGCTTCGCGGATGGGCTGGCGGCGCCTGCGGAAGGAACCCTCGACGACGCGCTGCGCGAGATCCAAGCGCTGGATCCGACGCGCGGCCTGGCCCTGCGCGATTGGCTCTTGGAATCGCGCGCGGCGTGGAGCGCGCGGTCGCAGCAGGTGCGCGAGGAGATCGAGCGCGCGCGCCGCGAGATCGAGCGCTTCGAGCAAGAAGGCGAGCTCGAGCGTGCGCTGACCGCTCTCCGCGCGGTCAGCGAGCGCTATGCCGAGAAGCCCGAGCTCCTCACTTCGGGCTTCGACGAACTGGAAGCGCGCTTGCTGCAGCGGCGGGCGGGCGCGCGCATCGAAGCGCGCCTCCTCACGACGTCGGCCCAGGCGCGCGTCTCTCCGGCGCTCGGCCCCGAGTTCGGCGGCGCCGGGACGCGCGTGGTCTACGACCTGCGGGATCGCGCGGTGGCCGCCGAGCTGCGCCTCGAGAGCATCCCGGGCTGGAGCTGGACCGCTTCCGACGGCCTGCACCGCACGCGCGCGACCGGGCAACCCGACGAGCTCGAGGTCGAGGCGAACTTGGTCTTCGCCTGGGGCGATCTCGATTTCGATCCCGATTTCCCCGTCCGCGTCGAACTCGCGCTGCGTTGCCCGAGTCCTGCCGGGCGCCCGTTCTTCGGGTCGGTGACGCAAGGCGAATGGACCCTCGGGTTCCTCGGCCAGGCGACGTTGCCGATTCGGGGGACCGAGCGCGACGCCGAAGCGCTGGCTTACGAGGCCGGCATCGGTTGGCCGCGCGGAAGGATCTTCCTCGCCCGCGGGCGCAGCGCGGCGGCGGTTTCAGCTCTCCTCGCTCGCGCGTCGAACGAGGAGCGGCCCGGTACTTTGTGGAGCGCTCCTTGGAACGGATTCCTGCGCGGCACGACGCAGCGGCTCACCTGGACCTGGACCGAGCGAGCCACGCGTTTGCAGGTCCGGATGGGGGAATCCTCGGCGCCGGTGCTGGAAGCGCGGCCTTCGGGCGTGCGCCGCAGGCATCTCCGCGAGATCGCGCTCCGTTCCTGGGACCCGCTGCAGGTCTGGTCGATCGCGTTGGAGGGACGCCTGCGATGAGCGAATCGCGCGCCGAGCTGTCGCGGCTTTCCGCGGGCTTCCCCTTGTTGATCGTGCGGGGTTTGGACGGCGGCTTCCGCGGGCTGGAGCGGCGTCTGCGCCTCGGCGAATCGCTGGTGATGGGGCGCTCGCGACAATGCGGCTTCGCGCCCAGCATCGAGCGGAGCGGGATCAGTTGCGACGCCGAGGTCCAGCGCCTGCGCCGCATGTCGCGCGAGCATACGCGCGTCTCGTTCTGCAACCTGCGCCACGTCGAGATCGAAGACCTCTCGCGGAATGGGACCTTGGTGAATGGCCAGCGCGTACAGCGCCTCGTGATCGACGATCTACAGGAGAAGCCCGCGACGCTCGAGCTCGCGGGCTTTCGCATTCTCGTGCAGCTCCTGCTCGTCGCGGAGAGCTGAACGGCTGAACGGCTGAACGGCCGAGCTCGCGGCGCTGCTCGATCGGCCTGCGCTGCGCTGGCTCCGGACCTGGTTGCGCTTCTCTCAGGCTTCGCGTTCGCGATCGGCGACGGCGAGCAAGGCGCGCTCGACCTGGACTTCGAGCTCCGCGAGGTTCGCGGCGGAGCGGAAGAGCCCGGCGAGGCGGAAGGCGGCGCGCACCTCCTCGACCGCGGCACCGCAGCGCACGGCGCCGCGGGCGTGCGAGAGGAGCTGTCGCCGACAGCCGCTCGCGGCGAGCGCGGTCACCGCGGCGAGTTCCCGCGTCGCGGCATCGAGCTCCGTTCGCGCGAGCACCGCGCGATAGGCGTGCTCGGCGATCCAGTGCGCGAGCGCCGGATGGAGCTCGAAGAGCTCGCGCCGCACGGCGGGGGCGAGCTCGGCGTAGATGCGGTCGAAGAGCGCCTCGCCCGCGGCGAAGGCCGGCTCGGGGGCGGGCCGAGGGATCGCGGGCATCGGAGCTCGCGGGCCCCAGCGCGTCCGCAGGAGTTGGAAGGCCTCGACGGTGCGCGGGAAGCCGCCGAACAGCGTTCCCTGCAGCAGCAGCTCTTCCAGGGCCGCGCGCTCGATGCCGATCTCGCGCGCGAGATCGAATGCGGCGGCGAGCAGCTCGCGCTCGCTCACCGCGAGCGCGCCGAGCACGGCGCAGAGGAGGGCCGCGCGCGCGTCGAGCGGCGCGGCGTTCGCGAGGGCAGCGCGCAGGCGCTCGACGCTCGGGAGTTCGCTCATGGCGCCATCATCGGCGCCGCGGCCGGTCCGAGCCAGGCCGGCCCGGACCTCGCCAGCTCCCAACTCCTTTGTCTGTGCGGTCTTTGCGAAAGCGCTTTCCTCGAACACAATGGTCCGCCGCGTTCCGCGCAGGACGCCGCTCCCCGGCCCCGGCGGGGGAGCTTTTACGCCGAAAGGCCAGGCACGAACGGGAGTCGCCCCTCTCCCGGGATTCGCCACCCGTTCGGCTCGCAGCGCATCCGTTCGTCGGAGGTGAACAGTGACCGAAGTGATCCTCGCCGCCATGCAGCCCCTGCCGGGCGAGCGGATCAACTCGGCTGCCGAAGTGGCGCGCAGCCTGGCCGAGGAGGGCTTCCAAGCCGAACGCCTGACGATCCAGATGCTCCCTGCGGACATGCGCCGCGCTGGAGCCATCCTGGTCGATCGCATCCGCACGCTGAAGGCGCGCGCCGTGATCATCGCCGGGCAATGCGCCGAGGCCTCCGCGATCGCCGTCGAAGCGGCCGCCCGCAACCTGCGCGACTTCGCCGGCGTGCGCGACGGCGGCGGCAACTGCCCGACGAAGGAACCGATCATCGCGGAGGGACCGGTCTCGCTCCCGACCTCGCTCGCGGCCGACGCCCTCGTCGCCTACCTCGAAGCCCGCAAGATCGAGGTGCGCTCCTCCAAGGACCCCGGCGCTCATCTCACGAACCACGTGCTCTATGAAGTCCTCTTCCAGATCCGTCAGGACCCGGGGGCGTTCCAGGGCGTGCGAGTCGGGGCGCTCAGCCTGCCCTTGTTGCCCGAGCAGGCCCGGCGCGAGCCGAAGTTGAAGGGCCGCGCGATGGACGCCGCTCTGCAGCTCTCGGCGGTGCGCTCCGCCGTCGAGTTCGCGCTCTTGCCGGGCTGATCGGCAGCGCGAGGGCTCTGGTCGGCACCGCGAGGGCTTTGGCCGGCACCGCGAGAGCTCCGACCGCTCGGGTTCGCGAGCGCCCGCCGCGGCGCTTGACCCTCCACAGGCGCGGGGCTACCATCGCCGCCCCTTTTTCCCGGAGCTGATCTCACCTGCGCTCGACCCGCCCGAGCGTTGGGCGATCCTCCGTTCCTCGTTCCTCTTGGGCCGCTGCTCCGGCCCGCCCCGGAAGGTCCATCCGATGCCTGCGCCGCTCTCGGTGATCGTGCTCGCGGCCGGCAAGGGGACCCGCATGCGTTCGGACCTGCCGAAGGTCCTCCACGCCGTCTGTGGTCGCCCGTTGCTGCGCTGGATCCTGCACGCCGTGGCGGAGCTGCACCCCGATCACGTGGTCGCCGTGCTCGGGCACGGACGCGAGCAAGTCGAGGTCGAGCTCACGAAGTGGAACGCGCTCGCGCAGCGCGGATCTGCCGCTGCGTTCTCCGGACTGCCCGCCGTGAGTTCGGTGGTCCAGGAGCCGCAGCTCGGCACGGCCCACGCGGTGCGTCAGGCGGAGCCGGCTCTGCCTCGGGGTGCGGGTCGCGTCCTCGTGCTCTACGGGGACACGCCGATGCTGACCGCGGAGACGCTGCGAGCTCTGCTCGACGCGCAGCCCGCCGAAGGCTGCTCGTTCCTTACCTGCGAGATGCTGGATCCGACGGGAATGGGGCGCGTGCTGCGCGACGCGCACGGGGCCTTCCGAGGCGTGATCGAGCACAAGGACGCGACGCCCGAGCAGCGCGCGGTGCAGGAGATCAACGCGGGCGTCTACGTCTTCGACGCGCCGCGGCTCTGGGAGTGCCTGGCCGCCGTGCGCGCCGAGAACGCCCAGAAGGAGTACTACCTCACCGACGTCCTCGGCCTCTTCCTCGCGCGCGGCTATCCGATCCGACCGGTCTTGTGCGCCGGAGGCGAGCGCGAGGTGCAGGGTGTGAACTCGCTCCGCGAGCTCGCGATCGCGCGCGAAGAGCTGCAGGAGCGGATCCTCACGCGGCACCTCGCGAACGGCGTCCGCATCACCGCGCCGGAGACGGCCTACATCGACGCCGACGTCGAGATCGGGCGGGGGACGGTGATCCACCCCTGCGTCGTCATCCAGCATGACGTGAAGGTGGGAGAGAACTGCTCCGTCGGCCCGTTCGCGCACCTGCGACCCGGGACGACGCTCGCCGAAGGTGTCGACGTCGGGAACTTCGTCGAGGTCAATCGCACGCAGATGGCCGCGGGCTCGAAGGCGAAGCACCTCACCTACCTCGGTGACGCGATCATCGGCGAGAAGGCGAACATCGGCGCCGGCACCGTGACCGCGAACTACGACGGCAAGTCGAAGTTCACCACGCGGATCGGCGCGCGCGCGTTCATTGGTTCGGGAGCCATCCTCGTCGCCCCGGCGACGGTCGGGGACGGTGCGAAGCTCGGCGCTCAGGCCGCGCTGGTGCACAAGGAGATCCCCGCCGGCGAGGTCTGGGTCGGCGTTCCGGCGCGACCGCTGGCCGCGCGCGGGGCTCGCCCCTCGGGAGCAGCTCCGGCGGATGCCGGCACGGACGGGCGCCATGCGTGAAGTCGTCATTGGCTCCGCCTCTGATCCGATGCGCGACGCGGATCGCCTGAAGATCATCAGCGGTACCGCGAACCAGCAGCTCGCGCAGGACATCTGCGCGTTCCTCGGGCATCCGCTCGGCGCCGTGGAGATCCGGCGCTTCCCGGACCTCGAGGTGGACATCAAGGTCGGCGAAGACGTGCGCGGCTGCGATGTCTTCGTGGTGCAGCCCACCTGCCCGCCGGCCAACGAGCAGTTGATGGAGCTGCTCCTGATGATCGACTGCCTGCGCCGCGCCTCGGCGCAGCGGATCACGGCGGTGCTGCCCTACTACGGGTACGCGCGCAAGGATCGCAAGGACGAGGGGCGCGTGCCGATCAGCGCGAAGCTGGTCGCGAACCTCATCACGACCGCCGGCGCGAATCGCGTGCTCACGGTCGACCTGCACGCCGCGCAGATCCAGGGGTTCTTCGACATCCCCGTCGATCATCTCTATGCGCGCCCCGTCTTCCTGGAGCGCCTGCGGCGCTTCGGGGATCTGAAGAACATGATCGTCGTCTCGCCCGACGTCGGAGGCGTGAAGATGGCGCGCGCCTACGCGAAGGCGCTCGGCGATGCTCCGCTCGCGATCGTCGACAAGCGCCGGATCTCCGGAGAGCAGACGGTGGTCGAGGCGGTCATCGGTGACGTGAAGGGCCGCGACGTGGTGCTGATCGACGACATGATCTCGACGGCGGGCTCGATCACCGAGGCCGTGCGCATCGTGCGCCGCCACGGCGCCGAGCGCGTGATCGTGGCTGCGACGCACGGCGTCTTCTGCGGTCCGGCGATCGAGCGCCTCCGGAGCTGTGAAGCGGAGGCGATCTTCGTCACGGACACGATCCCCCAGCGTGCGGACCTGGTTCCGAACCTGGAGGTCGTCTCGGTCGCGAAGCTCTTGGCGCGGGCCATCTGGAACATCCATCACGCGAAGTCGGTTTCGAGCCTCTTCGAGGACGACCCGCACTGACAAAACTGCGGCACCGATGCGCCGCTTCCTTTCTTCGCTGCGGCGCCAAAGCGCCGCAGACCTGCCCGAACCACCGCGGTCCTCGTGGCCGCGGAACTAGACGCACACTCTGCGGAGGAGCCTCGCTCCCATGAAAATCATCAGCATTCAAGCCACGAAGCGCGAGAAGGTCGGCACGCGTGCCGCCATGCGCGAGCGCTCGGAAGGGCGACTCCCTGCCGTGATCTACGGGCACGGTAAGACCCCTGAGCACGTCACCATCGACGCGCACCAGTTCGGCCAGGCGATCAAGCACCACGCGCGCGTGTTCAAGATCGACGACGGCGGACGGGAGTCGTTCTCGGCGCTGCTGAAGCAGCTCCAATGGGACGCCCTCGGCGAGTACCCGATGCACGCCGACTTCACGCGCCTCGAAGCGGGTGAGAAGGTGCGCGTGGGTGTGCCTCTCCACTTCATCGGGCACGCGAAGGGCCTCGCTGCCGGCGGTCGATTGAACACCCCGGTGGTGGAGCTGCAGATCGAGTGCGATCCCACGGCGATGCCCGAGCACATCGAGGTCGAGGTGTCGAACCTCGAGATCGGACAGGCGATCCACGTCGGGGAGCTCGCGCTGCCCGCCGGTGTTCGCGCGGTCAGCGAAGCCTCGGTGGTCGTCTGCAACGTGAGCCATATGGCCGCGCTGCCGACGGAGCCCGCCGAAGGCGAAGCCGGGGCGGCTGCGGACAAGCCCGCGGCGGAGACGAAGTCCTAGTCGCGCTCCCCGTGCGAGGTGGCTCGGCATCGCTCGGTGCCGACGCCCCCTTGCGAGCGGCGAGTGCGTTCGTATAATGCCCCGCTCGCTTGTGGCGGGAGGATCGCGCTCGGAGGGCTCGATTCCTCCGCGATGCATCCTCGCTTGGGGCAGGTCCGATCCGGCTTGCCCGCGACTGCGCGATGGGGCTCGTCTCTCGTTCCGGTGCGGACACGCGCTCGGTCTGGAGGAGGCGCTGCCTTGAAGCTGGTCGTCGGGATAGGCAATCCGGGTGCGGAGTACGAATCCACCCGTCACAACGTCGGTTTCGATGTGGTTCGCCTCGTCGCCGCACGGCGGCGCGTCGAGCTGGAGGCTGAGAAGTCTCCCACGCTCGGTCGCCGCTTCGGTCGACTGGCGCGCATCCGCGGTAAGGATGGTCAGGTCCAGGCCTGCTTGTCCGAGCCGTGGACCTACGTCAACGAAACCGGTCCTTTGGTTCGCTCTCTGGTCGATCGCTGGGCGGTGCAGCCGAGCGAGGTCCTGATCGTCCTCGACGATCTGAACCTCGAGCTCGGACAGCTGCGCCTCCGCGCGGACGGCTCGAGCGGCGGGCACAACGGGCTGAAGTCCATCGAGCGCCATCTGGGCACGCAGAGCTATCCGCGCTTGCGGATCGGCATCGGCGCCCCGAAGCGCGACACCGTAGATCACGTCCTCTCCCGATTCTCGAAGCAGGAACGGGAGGAGATCGAGATCGCTCTCGAGCGCGCCGCCGACATCGTCGAACGATGGGTCGACGGCGCACCACTCGCAGAGCTCATGAATCGAACTAACCGCAAGAACAACGAACTCTGAAGCGAGGCGGTCCGCCGGTGAGCATCTACGAGGCGACCCTCATCCTGGACAACCGGGAAGTGAAGAAGGGCTGGAGAACGCTGAAGGGCCGAGTGAAGGAGCTCCTGGAGCGCCACGGCTGCAAAGTCGTCGCCGCTCGTCGGTGGGAGGACCGCAAGCTCGCGTACGAGATCAAGAAGCAGAAGCGAGGCACCTACTTCTTGAGCTACCTCGAGCACCCGGCTCCGGGGGACTCGCTCTTCGAGCTCGATCGCGATCTGTTGCTCCAGGACTTCGTCCTGCGACACATGATCCTGAAGGTCGAGGCGGTTCCCGAAGGCGAGGTCGATCTCTCGGCGAAGGAAGACGCGGAGATCGCGAACGAGCCCGATGTCATCGGCGAAGGCGAAGACGAGGGCCAAGTCGTCGTCGTGCGCGAGCGCACGGCTGCGGACGATGCCCCGGCTCCGGCCGAAGTCGTCGCCGAGCCCGAGACCGCGGGCGAGCCGGCTTGATCTTCGCGAGAGGCGGTCCTTCGGGAGCGCCTCTCGTCAGCAGCGAGTCCTGCGGGCCGATCCTAAGCCCGCCGCGCGCAGTTCCTAGCGCGATGGAGCGCTGCTCCACCACCCCTGAAGCACACGAGATCAGTACATCATCATGGCCGAACAAGACCTTCTCTCGGACATCGGCGTCGATGCCGACTTCGGCGGCGAAGATGGCCGCTCGGGCCGCGGCGGACGTCGCTTCCGCCGCTTCGGCACCGGCCGTCGCCGCAAGTGCACTCCCTGCGATTCGATCAAGTTCGATTGGAAGGACGTTGCGATGCTGCAGCGCTTCCAGACCCCGCAGGGCAAGCTCATGTCGCGCAAGCGCACGAACTACTGCGCGCAGTGCCAGCGCGAGCTCGCCCGCGCGGTGAAGCGCGCGCGCTTCATGGCGCTGATCCCGTACGTGGCCTGAGCGCTGCGCCGCGGACTCCGTTCTCTCTCCTTCCTCTCTCCTCTCTCGCACCGGGGTCCTCACGGCCCGATGCAGAGCCGGCGCCGTGCGTCGGCGTCCTCGAATTCCTCGAACCCTCGGCACGCGCCTCTCGGCGCCGCCTGACCGGGCCGAGTCCCACGCACTGACATGATCGAGATCCTGCTCCGCAGCAACGTCGCCGACCTCGGCAAGATCGGCGAAATCGTGAAGGTCCGCGATGGCTACGCGCGGAACTACCTCTTCCCGAACGGGCTCGCCGTCGGCGTGACCGAGGACAACAAGCGCGCCGTCGAGAAGATGCGCACGAAGTACCTCGCCACCGAGGCCGAGCGCGCCCAGTCGGCGCGCGCTCTCGCAGCCAAGATCTCGGCACTCACCGTGCAGATCGCGGTGAAGACCAACGAAGAGGGCCGCATGTACGGCTCCGTGACCGCGAACATGATCGCGGACGCGCTCTCGAAGCAGGGCTTCAAGGTCGGGACCGGCGCGGTGAAGCTGAAGGGCAACATCGAGGAGATCGGGCACCACGATGTGCCGGTCCACCTGCACGCCGAAGTCGACGCCCAGCTGAAGCTGATCGTCACGGCTCAGTAGAGCGCCTCGCCCGCGCCCGACGGCGGCCTCGTCCGTATTCTGCGAGGCCCCATCTGCGAGGCCCCCATCTGAGAAGCCCAGGGAAGACCTCGAGCTTCCGGAGCGCCGCGCCGCGGAGCGGGTGCTCGTAGCAAGAGAAGCCCGCTCGGGAAACCGGCCGGGCTTCTTGCGTTGTCCGGCATCGTTTTTGGCTTGGGGTTGTCCGTGAGGCGCAGCGCCGCGGAGCTCGAACGGCGGGAGTCGCGAGCGCCGATCGATGCACGCGCCCACAGCGGAGGTGCGCGACGATGGAAGAGCTGCGGGCGACCGGCTTGCCGCCGCAGAACCTGGACGCCGAGCGATCGGTGCTCGGGGCGATGCTGCTCGACAACGGCTGTATCGCCGACGTCTCGGAGGTCCTGACCCCCTCCGACTTCTACGCGCCTTCGCACCAGCTCATCTACGAGAGCGCGCTGGAGCTCTACGAGCAGTCGAAGCCGGTCGACTTCATCACGCTCGGCGAGCGCTTGCAGCGCAAGGACTCACTCGAGTCGGCCGGCGGTCGCGACTACCTGATCCTGCTCGGCCAGGCGCTCGCGGGAGCGGGACGCGCGGTGCATCACGCGCATCTGGTGCGCGACTGCGCGCGTCTGCGCGGCTTGATGAACGAGTGCGCGACGCTGGCCGCCGAGGCGCAGAGCTTCCGCGACGAGGACGTGGACCAGTTCCTCGAGAACGCGGAGAAGCGCATCTACGACGTCGTGCGCTCCGCGGACTCGCGAGAGACCTCCTCGATCTCGAGCCTCATGTCCGAGGAGATCAAGCGCGTCGAGAGCCTCTCGGATCGGGAGGTCCGCTGCAGCGGTGTTCGAAGCGGTTTCAGCATCCTCGACGACATGACCTTCGGCTTCCAGCCGGGGGACTTGATCATCCTGGCGGCGCGACCTTCGATGGGAAAGACCGCGCTCGCCTTGAACATGCTCGAGAACGCCGCGCGCCTCTCTCAAGTCGCCGTGGCGTTCTTCTCGCTGGAGATGTCGACTTCCCAAGTCGGACGACGCCTCCTGTGCTCGCTCGCAAAGGTAGATGCCTCGAAACTCCAGAAGGGCAGCCTGAGCAGCGCGGAGCGGCATCGACTCGTGGACGCCGCCGGTACGCTGGCGGCGCTCCCGATGTTCGTCGATGACACGCCAGGCCTCTCCGTGCTGTCGCTGCGATCGAAGGCGCGGCGTCTCAAGGCCGCGCACGATATCCAGTTCATCGTCGTCGATTACCTCCAGCTCATGGAGGCTCCGCAGGCCGAGTCGCGCCAGGTCGAGATCGCGATCATCTCGCGCTCGCTGAAGGCACTCGCCAGAGAGCTGAAGCTGCCGGTGATCGCGCTCTCGCAGCTCAATCGCTCGGTCGACTCGCGCGACGACAAGCGCCCGCGCATGTCGGACCTCCGCGAGTCGGGCGCCATCGAGCAGGACGCCGACGTGATCCTGCTGCTCTTTCGCGAGGAGTACTACGGGAAGACCGAAGCCAACGCCAACAAAGCGACCGTCGACGTCGCGAAGCAGCGCAACGGCCCGACGGGCTCCGTCGAGCTGCAGTTCACGCGCGAGTTCATGCGCTTCGAGAACCTGGCCTACGAGCGCGGGGCTTCGTGAACGGAGCGGCAGAGAGCGCGAGAACGCCGAGCGGCGCGAGCGGCTTCGCGGAGCGGAGCTCCGCGCGACGCACCTGCGCTCTCGCGGCATTTCTCGTGCTCTGCTCGGCCGCTGGCGAACTGCTCGCGCAGGAGGCACCGCCGCGCGAACCCGCCGTCGATGCCGCGCGAGACCAGGACCCCGATCCGGCCGCGGAGTTCGAGGGCGAGGTGATCACCGAGCTGGTCTGGCGCGGGCTGAACGAAGAGCGCAGCCGGCGCTACGCGGAGGCGATCTACACGAAGCGGGGCGCCAAGCTGCGCCGCGACCTCGCGAGCGACGATCTCCGGCTCCTCTGGCGCCGCTACAAGGTGCGCGTGCAATTCCAGGTGGAGCGCCACCCCGCGGGCGGCATCAAGGTGATCGCGGTCGCCGAGGAGGTGGGGGTGCTGGAGAAGTTGAGCTTCACCGGCAATCGCAGCTTCACGCGCACGGAGCTCCTCGAAGCGCTGGGCTTGAGCTACGGCGGCAAGGTGCAGGAAGAGGACACGCAGCGCTTCGCCGAGCGCCTCCGCGAGCACTATCGCGAGAAGGGACATCACTTCGTCGGCGTGACGACGCGCGTCGACACCGCGAAGAGCGAGCTGGTCTACGAGATCCTC
Source organism: Planctomycetota bacterium (assembly GCA_016793245.1). Lineage (GTDB taxonomy): Bacteria > Planctomycetota > UBA1135 > UBA1135 > JADKAF01 > JADKAF01. The sequence continues at coordinate 4,660 of JAEUHW010000263.1, read as the reverse complement.
GAGGGCCCGCGGGTCTACGTGCTGGACGTGCGCTTCCACGGCAACGAAGCGATCCCCTCCTCGCGCTTCCTCGGCCTCGGGACGCGGCTCCACGGAGCGGTCGAGTCGAGCACGCCGTTCTTCATCTGGCCGTTCCGATTGGGCGGTCAGCCCTTCGTCCAGCGCCGCGTCGACGAGGATCGCGTGGCGCTCGCGCGGCTCTACCGCTCGCAGGGCTACTACGACGCCGAGGTCTCGTACGACATCCAGTTCAGCGACGACGGGCGCTATGCGTACCTCGACTTCTTCGTCGAGGAGGGGCGGCTCTACAAGCTGCGCGGGATCACGATCGAAGGGAACCACGACCTGCCGACCGCGGAGCTCCTGGCGCTGCTCAAGATGAAGCCGGGGGACCCCGTCACGGAGGCCCTCCTCTCCAGCGACATCCAGAGGATCGTCGAGCACTACGGGAAGCGCGGCTATCCCATGCACTTCGGCTTGGAGGAGCGCTTCGACATCGATCAGGAGCAGTTCGCCAACGACGATGGCACGCTCTCGGTCGTGCTGCGCATCACCGAGGGGCGCCAGCGCACGCTGGAGCGCGTCGAGGTGCGCGGCAACGACAAGACGCGCCGGCCGGTGATCCTGCGCGAGCTGCTCTTGGATCCGGGCCAGATCGTCGACTCGTCTCTCATCGCGCGCTCGATCGCGCGTTTGGAGTCGCTGCGCTACTTCGAGAGCGCGCAGGGCTTTCCCGCGGTCTACTCGGATCTGGAGCAGAGCCCCGACGATCCGGACAAGGTGACTTGGGTGATCGAGGTCGAAGAGGGCCGCACCGGGCAGTTCAACATCGGCGGTGGCCTGGGCTCGAACTCCGGGCCCTTCCTCTCGTTCACCTGGACCAATCAGAACTTCGGGCTCACTCGCCTACCCGATTCGCCGTTCACCGCGCTGCCGGAGCTCTTCCTCGGGCAGGCCTTCTCGGGCGATGGGCAGGCGCTGATCCTGGAGGCGAGCCCCGGCCTCGACGTCTCGCGCTACAGCATCTCGTTCCGCGAGCCGGATCTCTTCGGGCTCTATCGCAACCCGATCGGCCTCGATCTCGCGCTCTACCGTACGTTGCGCGTCTGGCGCACGCACTTGGAGACGCGGACCGGCTACTCCGTCGGGCTCACGAAGGACCTCTCGCGCGAATGGCAGGTCGGTCTCGGCCTGCGCGACGACGCGATCGAAGTCGATGACATCGACCGCCGCGCCTCCGATCGCATCTGGAGCCTGGAAGGCATGAACCACGTGCGCGGGCTCGGCGCGCGCGTCCGCTATCGCGACCTCGACGTGCCGATGCAGCCGACCGAGGGCTGGGACCTCCGGCTCGACAGCTTCTTCGCCGGGGCGCTGCTGCCGTCGGACTTCGACTACTGGACCGGCGTCGTGAACGCGGATCGCTTCTTCTCGCTCGGCAAGGACGAGCGCGGCCGCGCGGATGTGCTCGCCCTGTCGGGCTCGTTCGGCCTCTCCGACGGCTATGGCAGCACCGACGAGGTGCCCTACTTCGATCGCTTCTTCCTGGGCGGCCTCGACTCGTTGCGCGGCTTCAACATCCGCGGCGCCGGCCCCGTGGAGAACGGTCTCCCGGTGGGTGGCCAGGCGCTCTGGACGGGCAGCGTCGAGTACCGTTTCCCGCTCGTCTCGACGCCGATGCCGCGGCAGGTGGACGAGTACGAATGGGTGCGCGGCTTCGCGTTCACGGACTTCGGCGGACTCGGCCTCGAGCTCTCCGATCCGACCTTCCGGCAGCTCCGCGCGAGCTCCGGTCTCGGCGTGCGGATCCGCGTGCCGTTCCTGCCCACGGCTTCGCTCGAGTTCAGCCTGGCCTACCCCTGGCTCTACGAGAGCACCGACGACCTCCTCTACTTCCAGTTCCGGCTCAGCACCTTCTGAACGGTGGCGTTCGACGCCCCAGGAGTTCCACGTGAAGACCCTCTTCGCCCTCGCCGTCCTCGGCGCGACGGCCGCGCTCGGCCTAGCTCTCGGTCCGTCCTCGCGCGAGAAGGCCGAACCTCTCCGCGCCAGCGTCGTGCGCTACGTGAACATGAACAAGGTCTTCGAGACCGCCGAGCGCTTTCGCGAGGAGCGCGAGGCCATGACGAAGCGCTGGGAAGGCTGGAAGGCGGAGCTCGACGAGTTCTTGAAGCAGGGGCAGGCGATGGAGAAGAGCCTGAGCTCCTTCACCGGGCTGAAGTCCAGCCCCGAGTACCGCCAGATGATCGAAGAGCTCGAGGTCCTGAGCTACCGCGCGGGCAAGAAGAAGGAGCGCTATGCCGAGCAGCAGAGCCTCGAGCAGACCCAAGCGATCCTGAAGTGGAGCGAAGACGTCGATCTGGCGATCGCGGTCTACGCGAAGGCTCAGGGGATCGACGTCGTGCTGCAGAACTGGCCATCGGACAGCGGTGCGGAGGACGGTCTCTCGCTGAAGGAGCGCTACAGCCGGATCCTCAATCGCTCGGCGGCGCACCTCGATCCTGCGCTCGATATCAGCCAGGAGATCGCGTCGAGCTTGAAGTAGGTCCCGGAGCAAGCTTGACGCGCTCCCCCTTGGGAGTACCCTCCTCGGCGTCCGGAGCGCTCGGCCCCCGCATCCACGGGACGCCGCTGGCCCTCCTCGTGGCCCGGCTGACCCTCCCAGTTGCCCGGCTGGCCCTTGAAGGTTGACTGTCGCGACGCGTGAGACGACCTGAGCGAACCATCAAGTCGGCGGTGGAGTTCACCGGCCGAGGCCTGCACTCCGGTGTCGAGGTGAAGGTACGCCTGAAGCCCGCGCCTGCCGGGCACGGCGTCGTGTTCACGCGCACCGATCTCCCCGACGAGCCCTCGATCCCCGCGACGATCGAGTATCTCTCGCCGGCTTCGCGCCGCACCTCGCTCCGGAACGGCAAGGCCGAGGTGGAGACGATCGAGCACCTGCTCGCCGCGTGCCTCGGGCTCGGCGTCGACAACTTGGAGATCGAGCTCGACGGCACCGAGATCCCCGCTTCCGACGGCAGCGCCCTGCCGCTCGCGCAGCTCTTGGAGAGCGCGGGGATCGTCGAGCAGAAGGCGACGCGCAAGGTCTACGTCCTCGACGAGCCGATCTATGTGCGCGAGGGCGACGCGAGCTTGGTCGCGCTGCCCTGCGAGGATCCCGCCGAAGGGCTGACCATCCAGTACCACGCCGAGTTCGGTCGCCCTTCGATGAACGGACAGAGTGGCGCAGCTCACGGCTCGGCCGGCATGCCGCTCTCGATCACGCAGGCGTTCCCGCGCTCGCAGACCTACCGCTATCCGCTCGATCGCCAGACCTTCCGCGAGGTGATCGCTCCGGCGCGCACCTTCTGCATGGCGGAAGAGGTCGAGAAGCTGCAGGCCGCCGGGCTCGGCAAGGGCGCCACGCTCGAGAACACGGTCGTGATCGGGCGCGAGGGCCAGGAATGGCGCTTCGTGGACGAGCCCGTCCGCCACAAGATCCTCGACTTCCTCGGCGATCTCTCGCTCCTCGGCGCCGATCTGGTCGGCCACGTCATCGCCAACAAGACCGGCCACGCGGCGAACGCGAAGCTCGTGAAGCAGCTCCGCGACCGCATCGAGGCGCAGGAGATGCGCGGCGACTTGCCGCGCGAATCGGGGCTGAACATCCAGGAGATCATGCGTCTCCTGCCGCACCGCTATCCCTTCCTGCTCATCGACCGCGTCGTCGAGCTCGAGGGCTACCGGCGCGCCGTGGGGATCAAGAACGTCACCTTCAACGAGCCCTTCTTCCAAGGGCACTGGCCGGAGTCGCCGATCATGCCCGGCGTGCTCCAGCTCGAGGCGATGGCGCAGCTCTCGGGTGTCCTGCTCCTGCGCAAGCTCGAGAACACGGGCAAGCTCGCCGTGCTCTGGTCGATCGACAAGGTGAAGCTCCGCGGCACGGTGATTCCCGGCGATCAGCTCCGCATCGAGGTCGAGACGATCAAGGTGAAGCCGAGCCTCGGCCAGGTCACCGGGCGCTGCAAGGTCGGGGGGCGCCTCGTCTCCGAAGCGACCCTGATGTTCACGCTCGTCGATGCCTGAGCCGCTGGGAGATCGCCCGCTGCGCGTCGGCGTCGTGGGGGTCGGACACCTCGGGCGCCATCACGCGCGGATCTATCGCGACCTCGAGAAGAGCTCCGCGGAACCCGGTGGCCTGGGCCGGATCGAGCTCGTGCGCATCATCGATCGCGACGCCGAGGCGGCCGAGCGCGTGGCGAAGGACCTCGGCGTTCCGCACGGCGACGACCTGCAGCAGCTCCTCGACGAAGGCGTCGACGCAGTGAGCATCGTGGTGCCCACGGTGGCGCACCTCGCCGCCGCGGAGCCCTTCCTCGCGCGCGGCGTCGCCTGTCTCGTCGAGAAGCCGATCGCGGTGACGCTGGAGGAGGCCGATCGCATGATCGACGTCGCCTCGCGGAGCGGCGCGCTCCTCCAGGTCGGGCACGTCGAGCGCTTCAATCCGGCCTTCGAGGCGCTGGTCGCGCAGCAGCGCCTGCCGCTCTTCATCGAGGCGCATCGCCTGGCGCCGTTCACCTTCCGCTCGACCGACGTCGGCGTCGTGCAGGATCTCATGATCCACGACCTCGACCTGGTGCTGGCGATGGTGCGGGCTCCGCTGGAGCGCGTCGACGCC
>JAEUHW010000254.1 GCA_016793245.1 Planctomycetota bacterium | reverse complement strand
CGGCGAGATGCCGACGCCGCTCGTTGCCTCGCGGCGCCGTCTGCTCTACCGACTGAGCTACGGTGCTCGCGAGGAGCACCGGCGGGACTCGAACCCGCGACGCGATGTAGTCCCGCCTGCATTCCCGGGCGGGTGTTCGTGAGAAAGAAAGAACGAGAGGGAGAGAAGGGAGCAGCCCGTGCGACGAGGAATTGGCGAGACGTGGAATCGTGGTGATGTAGTCCCGCCAGCATTCGCCCGAGCTGCTCCACTCAGTTCGAGGCGCCTAGACCGCGATCTTGCGGATCTGCTCCACCCAGAAGTCGGGCGAGCTCTCCGCAGCGGTCACGGCGCGGAGCACGGTGAAGACCTGATCCGAGAAGCCGCCGACGTGGATCACGTCCTCGGCGACCGGGGCCTGTACGGTGCGGTAGGGTTGGAGATCGATGCAGACCAGCTTCGCGCGCGGGTTCGCGCGGCGGAGCTGCCGCCACTGCGTGAGCATCGCCGTGGAGCGGCCGCCTTCGCTGGCATCCACCCAGGATTCGTTGTCGCTGAAGTAGATCACGGTGTCGACCGTGGCGCGGGACTGCACGAGGTGCTTCAGCACCGCCGAGCAGTTCGTGCCGCCGCAGGGCAAGCGCTGCAGCGTGGCGCTGATCTCCGGGATCGACGCGCGCGGATCGAGCTGCACCTCGCAGATGCGATCGTGGAACGGGATCACGCGCGCGCTCGGGTTCCGGCGCAGGATCGACGCCGCGAACAACGCGGCGACATCGCGGCAGGTCACCGTGCTCGTCGAGCCCTTGCGGTGGCCCGTGACCGGCGAGCCCATCGAGCCCGAGACGTCGACCGCGACGACTGTGCGGCCGGGCAGCTCGGGCACGTGCTCCGTCGCGATCTCCAGCGCTTGCTCCAGGCTGGAGCGCAGTGCCTGCGGCACCGCGGGATCCAAGTTCTGGAGCGCGCTCAGGATCTGGTACGGGAACGCCCGCGCACGGCGCACCTCGCGCGGATCGGCGAGGCGGGCGGCGAGCACGGTCGTGGTCTCCGCGCAGGCGAAGACACCGTGGCGCGCAAAGGTGTTCAGGTTCATGCGCAAGGTCGTCCAGGTGGCGCGGAGCGCGATCGAGCGCCACTCCGCCTCGCCGAGCTCGAGCGAGCTCAGGCGTTGGAAGTTCACATCGGGGAGCTCGCCGCGCTCGCTCTTCCAGCGCTCGAAGCGCTGCGCTTCGGCGGGGAGTCGATCGAGTTCGTACGCCTTGCCGAGCAAGTAGCGGTAGAGCTGGTCTCGCTCCGCGCTCGCGGGCTTCGGGTGAACCATGCGGATCACGTCGGCGAGCGAAGGCGCATTCCCGATCGCGGCATCGAAGAGCTGCGCCTCGCTGCGCGAAGCGAGCCACTCGCGGACCAATCGACGCGGCAGCGTGCCGAGCGAACGACGGCCCGCGACCCCCGAGCGGAGGATCTGCACGAAGCTGCGCAGCATCTTCCCGTTGTCGATGACGCGCGGGAACACGGCCGCGAGCAACGCACCGTCGCGGGCGGCGAGCGCCGCGCAGAGCAGCGCCGGCATGTCCTTCATCAGGCCCTGCTCGCGAGCGTAGAGCGCGACACGCGCCACGAAGCCGGGCTCGCAGGCGTTCACCAGCTCGAGCACCGCATCGAGCTGCTCCCGCTCGGTCGCGTAGAAGGTGCCGTTCAGGCAACCCGTCGCGGCGAGCTGGGCGAGCGCTTGCTCGCGGGTGAGCTCGTAGGCCGGGCTCCCTTCTTCGTTGATCGCGGTGGCCGGCGGGAGGCGGCGGCCGAAGAGGCGCTGGAAGAGGTTCTTGTTCGCCATGGTGCAGAGGCTCCGATGCGCGGAGGATGCTTCGCGCGGCTCGCCCCTGGGCACGCGGCGTTCCGCGGTTCGAAGTTCTTCGGGAACGAATCCAAGTCGTTCCCTAGCCAGGAGTTCCGTCGGGATGCCATGCCCGGCCGCGCGGCGCGCCCTGCCGGGGATCTAGCGAATGCGCTAGAACCCTAGCGCAATGGCCAAGACCTCCGGCTACACCGTCGTCGGCTTCCTCGGCACCCAGCTCGACCGCGGCCTCCGCGATCGCTGGGACCACTGGCGCCCCAACGTCGCCATGTGCCAGCACGAGGATCTCCTCGTCGCGCGCCTCGTGCTCTTCGTCGAGCGGCGCTTCGAGAAGCTCTACGAGCAGGTCGCGGCCGACATCGCGAGCATCTCGCCCGAGACGCGCGTCGAGCGCCGCGAGCTCTCGTTCCGGAACCCGTGGGACTTCGAGGAGATGTTCGCGAAGCTCTTCGAGGAGGCTCGCGACCTCGCGTTCGATCCGGAGCGCGAGGAGCTGCTCGTGCACATGACCACGGGCACGCACGTCGCGCAGATCTGCCTCTTCCTGCTCACCGAGACGCGGCATTTCCCTGGCAAGCTCCTCCAGACCGGCCCCTCGCCGGGCGGGCGCGACCCGAAGGGCATCTGGCAGATCATCGACCTCGATCGCTCGCGCTTCGATCGCATCGCGCAGCGCTTCGCCGTCGAGCACGAGGAAGGCGAGTCGCTGCTGAAGTCAGGGATCGCGACGCGGAACGCGGGCTTCAACGCGCTGATCGCGCAGGTGGAGCGCGTGGCGCCGCGGAGCAGCGCACCGATCCTCCTGATGGGGCCCACGGGGGCCGGCAAGTCGCAGCTCGCGCGGAAGATCTACGAGCTGAAGAAGCAGCGCCACCAGATCGCCGGCCCGTTCGTCGAGATCAACTGTGCCACGCTCCGCGGCGCGACCGCCCAATCCGCGCTCTTCGGCCATGTGAAGGGGGCGTTTACCGGGGCCCTCGCCGAGCGCTCGGGCCTGCTCCGCACAGCGCACGGCGGCATGCTCTTCCTCGACGAGATCGGCGAGCTCGGTCTCGACGAGCAGGCGATGCTGCTCCGCGCGCTGGAGGAGAAGCGCTTCCTGCCGCTCGGCAGCGATCGCGAGGTCGAGAGCGAGTTCCAGTTGATCGCCGGCACGAATCGCGAGCTCGCGGGCGCGGTCGCCGCGGGTGCGTTCCGCGAGGATCTCCTCGCGCGCATCAACCTCTGGACCTTCCGCTTGCCCGGCCTACGCGAGCGCCTGGAGGACCTGGAGCCGAACCTCGACTACGAGCTGGAACGCGCCTCCGCGCAGCTCGGCCGCCGCGTCCACTTCAGCGCCGAAGCGCGGCGACGCTATCTTTCCTTCGCCGCCGAGCCCGCCTCGAGCTGGCGCGGGAACTTCCGCGACCTGAACGGCAGCATCACGCGTCTGGCGACGCTCGCCGTCGGCGGGCGCATCACCGAGGAGGACGTGCGCGAGGAGCTCGCGCGGCTCGAGGCGGACTGGCGCGGGCCGACGACGCGCGGGACGGGCGAGCGCGAGGACGATGCCGCGAGTGCGCGCGCCGAGCGGGACGACGAGCTGCTGCTCGAGCTCCTCGGCGAGGAGCGTCTCGATGCACTCGATCGCTTCGATCGCCTGCAGCTCGCGGAGGTCGTGCGCATCTGCCGCCGCACGCGTTCGCTCTCGGCCGCCGGCCGCGAGCTCTTCCACGTCTCGCGCGGGAAGCGCGCCACGGCGAACGACGCGGATCGGCTGAGGAAGTACCTGGTGCGCTTCGGGCTCTCGTTCGCGGAGCTGTGAGCGCAGGCGCGCTTCAGCGTTGGATGCGATCGAAGACGCGTGGGCCGAAGCGCGGCGCCCCAGGCACGGGGAAGTGCAAGGGCTGCGCGTAGATCGGAGCTCCGACGAAGCCGAGCGTGCGCGGAACGTGGATCGCGTGCTCCGCGCGCGCGGTCGCCGGTGGAAGCACGAGCGGGGGAAGCGCGAGCAGCGTCGCGGGGGAGAGTCCGAGCCACCCCCACTCCGGGAGCACGAGATCGCCCCGTTGCGTGGAGAGCAACACCAGCGCGAGATCCGAGGAGCGCGGCGGGCCGTAGGCCGCATGAGTCTCGAGCACGTATTCGTGGCCCAGTCGCAGTCGATAAGGCGCATCCAGATGGCGCAGCAGATTCCAGATCAGCCGGCTCCCGCGTTCGTCGCTGCTCCAGAGATCGAGGTCGGCGTCGCGGTCCAGGTCGATGAGCGCGAGGGCGCGTGCGCGCTCGCTCTCGACGGGCAGGCGCGGGGCGGTCACGTCAGTGAAAACGCCCGTGCCATCGTTCCGGTACAGCCGATCCTGGCCTTGGCTCGCGAGCACGATATCCAGGTGCCCATCCCCGTCGATGTCGCCCAGCGCGACGGCCATCGTCGCATCCGTGTCGGGGGGCAAGCGCGAGCTGGTCTCCTCGAGGAAGTACCCGTTGCCATCGTTGATCCAGAGGCGCTTCCGAGTTCCGTAGGGAGCGACGAGGAGGTCGAGGTCGCGGTCGCCATCGAGATCGCCAAGGGCCAAGGCGCTCGTTGGCGGCAAGCCTGTCGGCAACGCAGTTGTCGAGACATTCACGAAGCTGCCATCGCCTGCGTTGCGATAGATGCAGCTGGGGATCTGGTCCTTGCCAATCACGAGGTCCTGGTCTCCGTCACCATCGAGGTCGCCGAACGCGAGCGCACTGGACGAGCTCGGATTCCAAGGTAGATGCGTTGCCGTGATGTACTGGAAGTTCCCGCTGCCGTCATTGCGGAACAAGTAGTCTTGTACCTGGCTCGTGATTGGATTGGCGCCCTGGGCAAGGTAGAGATCGAGATCCTGATCCCCGTCGATGTCCGCTAGCGCTGCAGCAGAGGCATTGCCGAGGCTGAGAGGCAGGGGGATCGCGTATCGAATGGTGAAGCGTCCCGTGCCGTCATTGAAGTAGGTGTGGGTTTGGCCAGACGACTGCGTCCATGGGAAGGTCTTCAATCTTGCTCCGAGAATCAGGTCCAAGTCGCCATCCTGGTCGAGATCGCCAGAGACACCTGCGCCGATCCACTCTCCGGTCGGTTGGAGGTGCGTCGCGCGATGATCGGCATAGAGGCCGTCTGCGCTTCGCAAGAGGAGCACGCTGTCGTTGCCGTTGTCGTAACCTAGCACGATGTCGGTTTCTCCGTTCGCGTCGAAGTCGCCGAACACCAGCGTGCGTGCGCCGCTGTAGAGCGGCGGCAACGCTGGTTCGTTGGCGTGCGTGAATCGTCCGGCTCCATCGTTCCAGAGCAGCCGATCGGGCTCGCCGTTGAGCTGTTGTCCGTTGCCGCAAAGCAAGTCGAGGTCCCCGTCGCGGTCCAAGTCGGCGAGCAGGACCTCTCGCGTTTCCTCGCTCTCCAACGGCAGGCTCTGTGCCGAACGATCCGAGAATCGTCCCGTGCCGTCGTTGCGATAGAGCACGTTTCGTTTCGCAGGGTTCCCTCTCGGCAAGCCGATCACGATGTCGAGGGCTCCATCGCCATCCACGTCGCCCAGCGCCATGGACTGGGCGAGATCGAGCTCGCTCGGGAGCTGCGCGCTGGTGACGTCGCGAAAGCGCCCCGTGCCATCGTTCAGCAAGAGCGCGTCCTGCGGTGTCGCTCCGCCGTTGGCGATGTAGAGATCGAGGTCGCCGTCGCTGTCGAGGTCGCCAAGCGCGATCCCGTTCGCCGCATCGCTGCGGGTGGGGAGGAGCTGCGCCGTGGCGTCGCTGAATCGACCCGCGCCGTCGTTGCGGTAGAGCCGCGTCTGGCCGCCTCCGCCGAAGAAGAGGTCGAGATCGCGATCGGCGTCGACATCGCCGATGGCCAGGGCGCGCGTCGCGAGGATCACGGATGGCAAGTGCGCGGAACCCGCGAGCGCGAAGCGTCCCGCGCCATCGTTCAGGTACAAACGATTCGCATTGACCTCGCTCGCGACCAAGAGATCGAGATCGCCATCGAAATCCAGATCGGCGAGCTCGGCAGCGGTTGCGGTGAGGTTCTCCGGGATGAAATGGGTCGCGGTGATCTCCGTGAAGCGTCCGAGGCCGTCGTTCCGGTAGAGCCGATCCTGCGCGTCGTTCGCCACGAATAGATCGAGGTCGCCGTCGCGATCGATGTCTCCGAGCGCTAGCGCGCGGGTCTCGTCCGCGTCCGCCGGAAGGCTCCCCGCGCTCACGTCGGTGAAGCGGCCGCGACCATCGTTGCGGTAGAGACGATTCGGGCTGCCGGGGAAGCCGATACCCACCACGACATCGAGGTCGCCGTCGCCGTCGACGTCCCCGACACGCAGCGCCTCGGTCACCTCGGCATCGGGCGGGTAGCCGCGAGGCAGCAGCTCGTCGAATTGCACCTGCGCTGCGAGCGGAGCTGCTATACCTAGGAGCGAGAGCGCTCGCAGGAGGGCTCGATGAGGCGGGAGCCTGCCGGCGGCGCGCTCGAGATCCGAAGGCATGTCCGTATTCCGCTGCGAGAGTGTCTTGCCCGAGCCTATCCGCTGGGCCGAAAGGCAGGGAGGATCCCGTCCCGGAACGTCGACCCCATCCAGCGTCCACTCGATCGTATCCCTCCCCGGCTTCGCAGGGCGGCTTCGGATCGCTACGATGGGCTGACACCCCCGCGGCCCCGTGGAGGAACTCCGCACATGATCCATACCCTCAGAACCGCCGCGTTGGCGCTGCTCCTGCCGAGCGCCGCGTTGGCCCAGCTCCCGGTCGGAGAGCGCGTCGCGCTCCCCGAGTTGGAGGGCTTCAGTCAGATCGCCGCCAAGTCCTCGCAGGACTTGGTCGGGCGCGCCGTGCTCTTCGAGTTCTTCGCCTTCTGGTGAGGACCTTGCAAGGGTGCCGTGCCGCACCTCAATGAATTGCATCAGAAGTTCGATCGCGAGGGCCTGACCGTCCTCGGCATCACCAACGAAGGCGCCAGCGACACCGATCCCTGGATCAAGGCGAACGACGCCAAGTACGGCTACGCCTACGACAAGGGTGGCAGGTTCCAGCAACGCTGCGGTGTCAGCGGGATCCCGAGCTCGGTGCTCCTCGACGCTGCGGGCAAGGTGGTCTACGCGGGGCACCCGAGCGGCGTGACGGCCGAGCTGGTGCAGAAGGCCGTCCAGGGCGCGCTGAAGACGCCGCTCTATGCGCTGCCGAAGGAGCTCGCGAAAGTCCGCACGCTGCTCGCGAAGGATGACCTCGCGGGCGCCATCGCCGAGGCGAAGGCCGTCGCTGCGAAGCCCGATGCGCCCGCCGATGCCGCCGCTGTCGCCGAGTCGCTGCAAGCGATGGTGGCCGGGCTCCTCGAGAGCGCGGACTCCCTCGGTGCCGAAGGCAACTGGCTCGAGGCGAAGCGCACGCTGGAGCGCGTGCAGAAGGCCGGCAAGGGCCTGCCGCAGGAAGCGCAAGCGAAGGAGAAGCTCGCCGCGCTCGCCGCGAACCAGGACGCGCAGAAGGAGCTGAAGCTCCAGAACGGCCTGGAGAAGATCCTCGCGATGCCGACGAAGAAGTCGAAGGAGCGCGAAGCCCAGCTCGCGCAGCTCGAGCGCTTCGCGGAGAAGAACGCGGACAGCTTCGCCGGCAAGGAAGCCGCGAAGCGACTCGCGGATCTGCGCAAGGCCGGCGCGGGCGACTGAGTTCCTGCGCGGGCGCGGCGTGCGATTCACGACCGCTCCCTCGTGAGAGCGGCGACGAGGTGCTGCTGCACGGCAGCGCTTCGTCGCCGCGCTCGTTCGCCGGCATTCGACCAGCTCGGCGAGGTTCAAGACTCGATCAAGTGCCGCAGGATCTCCTCGTACATGATTCTCTGGATCGCCGCCCCGCGCGGGCTGGCCCAGTCCATGGCAAGCTCGGCGAGGACCTGGTTGGTCGAGGTGATCACGACGCCGTTCGTACGCATGCGCGCGAGCGCGGCTTCTTCGGCAGCAGCGGTCGGAGAGCCGCCGGCGTCGACGACGACCTGCACGTCGCATCCGGCCTCGCGCGCGCTGATCGCAGGGTAGACGATGCAGACGTCATTGGTGAGGCCCGCGAGGATCAGGCGTCGCCTGCCCGTCTGCTCGACGGCGCGCCGGAACGGCTCGTAGCCCCAGCAGTCGACGACGCCGGGTCGCTTCACGCGCACGGCATGCGCCGCGGGCGCGATCTGCAGGAGGTCGGCGATCAACGGCCCCTGGAAGCGCTCCTCCTGGCTCGTCGTGAGTATCAACGGCATCCCGGTCTCGACGGCAGTGCGCGCCAGAGCGCGTGTGTTGCGGAGGATCTCGGCGTGGGGAATGTTGCGCGCGAGCTTGAGCGTGCCCACCTGGTGATCGATCAAGAGCATCGCGGCATCGTCGACGGAGAACGGGTGCTTCACGGTTCACCTGCTTGGTCACGGACGAGAGGATTCGTAGGCCGCGGGATGGTCGATTCACCTTCTCTTGGTTGCAAGGGCTTACCTGGAGGTTAGGAGCCGATGGCTCGACACGATGCGAACATCGACATCGTCGCACTCGACTTGGCGCTGCAAGTCGTCGGCGGACGCTGGAAGACGCTGATCTTGGCCTATCTCCACGAGCAACCCCTGCGCTTCGCTGCGCTCCGTCGCGCGATCGGCGAGAGGATCTCGGAGAAGGTGCTCGCTCAGCAGCTACGCGAGCTCGAGCGCCACGGCATGGTGTCGCGTCGCGTCGAGGACACGAAACCACCCCAGGTCGAGTACGCGATGACCGAGCACGCGCACACCCTCTGCCACGCCGTACAGCAGCTCGCGATCTGGGGCGCACAACACCGCGCCTCTCTGGCGGCGCGGGACGTACCGTGCCAGGAAGAGCAATCGAAGGATGAGCTCGCCACACGGGCTGCGAACCAGGACGCGCCGTAGGAGCTGAAGCTCCGGACCGACTTGAGGGAGATCCTCGCGCTGCCGACGAAGAAGCCGAAGGAGCGCGATGCCCCGCTCGCGCAGCTCGAGCGCTTCGCGGAGCAGAACATGGAGAGCTTCGCCGGCAAGGAAGAGGCGAAGCGGCTCGCGGCTCTTCGCAAGGCCGGCGCGGGCGACTGAGCGCCGACGTTCGCGGTCGGCTTCGAGGTCTGGGCCTTCAGGATCTCTCCGGGTTCAGCGCTCGTCCGTACCGTGCCCGTCCTGGTCTCAGCGCTCGTCAGCGGCCGTCACTTGCTCTTGGCTTCCTCGACCAACCGCGCCGTGATCAGCGCACCGCCGGGCCAATCGAACTCCGCGGAGTAGAGCTTCTCCTGCTCGCTGCGGCGCGTGCTCGCGATGCGATAGCGGCCTGCCGGGAGCGCGAGCTCGCAGCGTGCGTGCGCATCGAGCTCGAGGTGGTTGAAGAAGTCGGCTACGGGAGGATCCGTCACGGCGTGGAACGAGACGCGTGCGCTCGTGAGCGGCTGACCGTTCACGTCCAGGACTTCGAGCGCGCCTCCGTGGAACTCGACATCGCCTTCCAGCAGGTGGCTGGATCCCGGGGTCGCGTCGAGATGGGTCGCGAGGACATGCACCCAGCGATCGACACCCATGGCGAACACGACCTTTGGACCCGGTGCGACCTCGACGTGCAGCGCGACTCCTTCCTCGTTGCCTTCGGCCTGTTGGTGGAACTGTCGCTCCGGACTCTGCCCGGGAGGAGCGGGCGGCGTTTGGATGTACACGGCGAATCGACCTGGGGAGCCGCCGCGGAAGCGGAGGCGCGCTTCGATGCGCGCCGGGAGGAAGGAGGCGAGGTCCAAGTCGCGGCGCGCGTTCTCACCCTCTGCGAGGAGGAGCTCCTCCAGAAGCACCGCAGGACCGTTTAGCAGGCGCTGCCGCGCCTGTTCGGGCTTGCCGATGCCGATGCTCGGATAGAGCACGCGCAGCTCGTAGGCTCCGGCTGCCAGCTCCTCGAAGCGGAACTCTCCCGTCGGGTCGAGCCACGCCGTCGTCCCGCGCGAAGGCCGCGCGTACACCGGGTCTTCTCCGGGCACCGCCTTCCTCGCCAGCTGGAGTCCGAGACCAACGGGGCTCGCTCCCTCCGGAACCCGAGCTCGGCCAACGAAGCTGGAGGCCGCGGGCAATTCGATCACGACACCGGAGTCGGTTTGGCCGCCTTGGATGCGCAGGTTCTCGATCTTGGCGCAGGTGGCCGCTCGATCCATCGGCCAGGTTCGCCGTGCATCCTTGCGTTCGCCCGCCTTGGTCGCGGTCAGGATCCAAGTACCTGGCTGCAGGTTCTCCAAGCGGAAGCGACCGGCGGCATCCGTAGTCGTTCGCGCGAGCTCTCGACGGCGCTCGCGATCGTTGCCCGTCGACATCCCCTTCGGCAGGAGCGGTGAGGATGGGTTGTCGTCCACCTCGGCGGGCGCGAACAAGGCGACGAGTGCGCCTTCGACGGGAGCACCCGAGCCGGCGCGCCGCACTTCGCCTTCGATGGAAGTGCCGCGGAAGAGCTCGACGCTCAGGACGCGCGCCTCGCCCGGTTCGAGTGAGGGAACCTCGACTAGGAGCGGCGGATAGCTCTCGGCTTGAAGTACGAAGCGCAACCGACCCGCCACGAGATGAGCGATGCGGGCGCGTCCGCCGACTCGTTCGCTGGCCTTACGTGCTCGCTCGAGGTTCGAGCTCCCCGAGCTGGATCTCCCCGATCCTCGGTATTCGGAAGCATGCTCGACGAGCTCGAAGGCGTAGCGCTCCACGGGAGCTCCCGTGGATCCATCGGTGACGCTGAGCTCGAGCGCGCTGGAGCCCTGCAGGCGGGCGACGACCACCTGTGGGCCAGGTCGCACGTCGTTCGCGCTCCACGGGAGGTAGCGTGGGTCGTCGATCTCGATGCGATAGGCTCCGGGCTCGAGATCCGCGAAGACGTGGTCTTCTTCGATGCGATGACTCGTGGCATCGCGTGGGGGGCGCTTCTCTCCGCCTGGAAGCACGAGGCGCACATGATCGGGATGCGGCGGCGGACAGAGGGGATCGATGTGCGCACGCACCACGATCTCGCGTGAGGCATCGCGCGCCGTGCGCTGACGCAGCTCGATCTCGCGCGTCTCGCCCGCGGCGAGCTCGAGCTCGAGGGTGCAGAGCTCGAAGCTCGGATATCGCGCCGCGATCCGCCACTCGCCCGCGGCGAGGCCTGAGATCTCGAAGCGCTCCGAACCCGCGGCTTCGGCCCTCGGCGACCAACCGAGCGGGCTCGAGCTGTCCTGCGGTCTAAGCTCGACCGTCCAGTGTTCGAGCAAGGGTGCGCCGGCGCGGTCCAGAACGCGCCCGCGCAGCACCGCTCCTGCTTGCACGACGATCTCGCCCAATTCGCTGCGAGTCCCGGGCGCCAGCTCGTTCCAATGCCAGTTCATGCGCACGAAGCGCGGATCGAGGAGGAGGCAAGTCGCCCAGATTCCTTCACGATGCTCGGCGAGGAGATGCACTCGGCCCTCGGCATCGGAGCGCGCTGCGACCTCCGGCAGCTGCAGAGGCTGCTCCTTCTCGCCTTGGCTCACCCAGCTCCGGAGCACGAACGCGACACCCTCGACCGGAGCGCCGGCCGTGTTCACGCAGCGCCCGACGAACGAGAGCGCGGGGCTCGCCGATGGCGTCACGTCCGCGCTCGTCTCGAGGACACGTCGTACGGCGCGATCATCGTCCGGGGCGATGAGCGGCGCAGGGTTCGCGTCGCCACGTTCGCGAGCGCTCAACGCCTGATTCGTAGCGGGCTCGTCCTCGCGCGCCGTCGCGTTGATCCAGACGATGGCGCCACCGACGACGAGCAGCAGCGCGAGACCGAAGGGTATGAATAGGTGGATGCGCATTCGAGTTCTCCAAGCGCGTGCTCTATCGACGGCGGCGCGAGAGCGCGATCTTCCATCCAGGCGGTTCGAGCGGCAACTCTCGGTCCAGCTCGCGGGTCAGCGATGGCGTTCGATCCTTCGCCGCGATCCGACGAGCCGCCCGTGAGCTTGAGCTAGAGTTCCAGGGGCGCGAAAGTCGTTGTTCTCAAGTCCAGTTCCGAATCCCAGGACTGCTCGATCTCGCTGCGCAGCAGAGCGACCCTGTAGATCTACCGCCGCGCGGGCGCCGAACTAGTATCTATCGACGTGGATCACGCGTCGACGACCGATCCCTTCGGTCGCATGAGCTATGGGGTTCCCACCTCCCGCGGGCTCCGAAACTCATGCTCATGGGGGCGATCGGACGTCGACGCGAGAACGACGTCGATGGACACGGGGTTCTACGCCCGCGCGGCGGCGGACCCAAGCGCGTCAGCGCGAGGTGGCTCGGCGGCTTGAATGGGCGAGGTTCGTTCGCGGTCGGCCAGCTTGCTTGGTGTGCGGCAGCTCGTGGATGTCGAGCAGGCCGTGGCGGCGCCAGCCAGCGGAGAGCAGCCACGTAGTTGCGGGCGCTACGGTGGCCACGATCGGCGTCGTGGCGATCGACGGGCGCTCCATCCAGCCATCGAACATGGGCGCGCTCGAGCAGAGATCGATCGAGTTGCGCGGCACGACGCCGTGCTTCTTGCCGTTCTGCAGAACGTAGCGCAGCGCATTGCGCGCTTGCGTGGGCGTCGAGATCACCTCGTCGTGATACCGCTCGGGGAACACCTTGCCGCGGCGCCCCCAGAGCTTGTTCAACGCGCGGGCGAGTGGACTCAGCAGCGCGTTCATGCCACGTGCGACGCACTCTCGATCATCGGCTTCGACGAGGAGGTGCAAGTGGTTGTCTTGCACGGTGTAGTGGATGATTCGCATTCCGTGCCGATCGCTGCTCGCGCTGAGCGCGGCGAGCACGAGCTTCAGCGCTCCACAGCGGCGCAGCGACGGCAGACCATCTGCAAGACGCACGGTGATCAAGAGAGGCTGGCCGCGCTTCTTCATCGCGCGCTGACGGTGCGGCATCCTGGCCTCGGCATTCTTCGGCTTCCGTCCCGCGCCCTTCCGCTTGCCACCGTGCTGACGAAAGTCGAATTCGAGCTGTTGCATCTTGCGGCGCATGTGGCTTCCTCGGCCTCGTGCTGCGTCGCCTTCCCCGATGTCGTTCCAACATGTAGAACGCAGAAGGGGACTCGTGGGTTTCCTAGAAAGTCGGAATCTCGATACGGCGACGTTGTTCGCTGCGCGATCTCGCTGCGCAGCAGAAGCGCGCTGTCGCCCTACCGCCGCGCGGGTGACGAACCGATGTCTCTCGACGCGGCTCTCGCGTCGACGTCCGGTCTCTCCCGTAGCATGAGTTTCGGAGCCCCCGCCTCCTGCGGGCTCCGAAACGGCGCACGACGTCTTTCGATGTAGCGGAGCCGCATCCGGAGGCGATGCAAGCGACGTGACCGCCGCGTTTGCTCTCCAATCGCGTTCGTCGTCGAACCCGCTTCGACGCGCGATGTCCTTCGACGTCGTGCACGCGCGGCGGGCGCGGCGCTTGCTTCGCCGGAGGGCTGGCGGAGCGGTCGTCGCGGTTCACGCGCTCGAAGGTTCGCGCTCGTCGTGGATTCGGGTACCGATCTCGCGTCGACGACTCCGGCCTCAATGGCGTGAGCCGTTGAGCCAGCGAGCATGCCGACGGCCTCAGCATCAGCATCGGGCAGCAAGCTCGCGAGGCTGGGGCTCAGCCCCGCTAGAGATAGGTGTAGGTGCGCGTCGTCTGGCAGCCGTTGGGGTTCTGGAAGAGCACCACCGCGGGGCCCGGCGTGCCGGGCGGCGTACGTCCGAAGATCGAGGCCGCCGACCGCGAGGTGATCGTCATCGGCACGCCGTTGAAGGTCACGGTCGTGCTCTCCAAGTTCTGACCGGAGACGAAGAAGAGCATGCCTCCGGCGGCCGGACCGCTGGCGTTGGGCATCGACGTGATGATCGGCGTCGCGTTGATCGTGCGCACGACCGCGGAGGATCCGGGGTTCCGCAGCGAGATCTGCGCATCGCAGCGGACGCCGGACGGCATCGCGAAGGTGGCCGAGGTCGGCGTGCGCGTAAGCAGCGAGACCGGCACGTTGTCGATGGCGACCTCGAGTCCGACCTGGAAGCTCGCGCCCGTGATGGTCACGGTCTGGCCGGGCGTCGGCGCGGACGGCGTGATCGTCGAGACCACCGGCGGAGGGAGCGGAGTGACGGTGAGGTGCAGCGCGTTCGTCGCCGCGAACTGCGCCTGCGGATCGATCGCCATCGCACCTTGCAGCGTGAGATCGATCAGCGCCGGGATCCCGGGGATCTGGACCGAGAAGGGTGCTGGCCCCCAGCCGGCGTAGCCGCCGATCCCGAACGAGTCGGCGATCAGCACCGTCGGCGCGATGGCGAAGGGCGCGGGCGTGAAGCAGAGCGAGCCCAGGTTCGGGCCCAGAGGGAGCTCGATGTTCGGCTGCGGCACGCCGAGATGCGCCCACAGCAGGAAGAGCCCTGCCGGCGGCGTCGGCGGTACACCCGCGGGAGCTTCGAGCGAGAGCGTGAAGGGCTGCGCGTAGCCGACCGACGTGCGCCGGTTCACTCCAGACGATCCGTTGACGCGCAGCGCCGGAAGTACGCCCCCTTGGCCATCGGGGATCGCGCTGACACCGCACGGTCCGAAGAGGTCGTCGATGGTCACCGTCGGCTGCGGCCAGATGCCGACGCGTCCGAAGGCGTCGTTCACCGCGACATCGACGATCGCCGTGCCCGGGTCCAAATTGCCGCGCAGGGTGAAGGTGTAGGTGCCGTTCGGCTGCGGCGTGACGGCGGAGAAGGTGGCGCTCGGCACGGTGCTGCGGTTCGACAGGCCGACCGTCACCGGCAAGCTGTTGCCGAGGAGCGCTCCGCTCGCGTCGCGCAGCGTCACCGTGCCCGTGATCGTGTCGAAGCCGTTGGCGCGGATGCGATTGCCGCTCAGCGTCACCGTCGACTGGAAGTGATCGGCGCGGCCGACCTGCTGCGCGCGCCACGTGTCGTAGCGCTGGCGCAGTTGAACGACGGCGTCGGGCGCGTTCGCGTTCTGATTGGCGACGTTGAGATCCATCCAGTAGACCCCTGCGCCGCAGCCCTGCGCGGGGGTGCAGGGAAGATCCACGTCGCTCGGTCGGCTGACCACCATCAAGCCGATGTGCGCGGACTTCGTGAACGACGGCGGCGGCGCGCCGCAGGCCGTCGGATTGTTGGCGTTGCACGAGCAGCGGCCATCGCCGCCCATGCTCGCGGCGGCTTCCATCGCGACCATCAGCTTCTCGGCGATCGAGCCGGGCGTATTCAGGATCGCCTGCTCCGCCGCGGTGACCACGGGCGCGCCGGTGAGCACGTTGCCCTGCACGGTGTAGCGCAGGTTCCCGATCTGACCGGTGACGCCGCCGGCCCACGCTCCGGCGCCGGTGCCGGTGAAGGTGATCTCGCCGCCGACCAAGCTCGCGATGCCGTACTGCCGCGTCTGGTGTCCCGAGTCGGCGATCGCGAGCTGCTGCAGGATCTGCTGCGCCGTGGTGCCGTTCCGGATGCCGTTCCGGATCAGCTCGCGCAGCGACAGCGGGCCGACGAAGGACTGCGCCGCGGCGACGCCTTGGCCGGGCACGACCACGATGGTGTTCGGCTTCAGGTCGAAGCCGGTGAGGCAGGTGGCGATGCCGACGGCGACCTCGCCCGTGGTCACATCGATGATGAGGATCGACCACGTCGCGCGCACCGGCTGCGCGAGCAACAGCAGTGTCAGCAGGAGGGCGGAGAACCGGCGCAGGGACAGCATGGCGTGGGCTCGGCGAAGCGGGTGCGGGGAAGAGCGAGACCCGAGTGATCATGTCGCCGATCCTCCAGGGCGTCCATCGGCCGGAGGGGAACACGCGCGCCGCTCTCGGCGGCCCCTCGCGGCGGCTCAGCCCGCGGGCTCGTCGGTCGCCAGGTTCCTCCGGACCAAGCGCTGCCAGAGCTCGTCGATCCGCTCGAGGTGCGCGGCGGCGATCGCGCGCGCTCGCTCCTCGAGGGCCGCGAACGAACGTCCGGGCGCGCTGCGGAGCTGGAGATGCACGGCCTGCGGCTCGCGGGTCGGACGGCCAATGCGGCTCACGAGGACGACGCGCGCTTCGCGGAGCTCGTCGAGCTCGCGCACGAGCGCCTCCGCGATCTCCGTCGCGGCGCAGTTGTAGAGCTTGCCGACGTGGCTGACCGGGTTCTTGCCGGCGATCGACTCGAGCGTCATCGGCCGCGCCGGCGTGATGAGCCCGCTCGCGCGATTGCCGCGTCCGGTCTGGCCGTCGTCGCCGGCTTCCGCGGAGGTCCCCGTCACGGTGAGGTAGACCTCGCCGCTCGCGGGATCGTCGGCGGTGTTGATCGCGAGCGCGACCTCGCCGCCGAAGCCGCGCCGCGCGGCGTCCTCCGCGAGCAGGCGTGTGCGCTCGCGCGCCGCGAGATAGGCGTCGAGGTCGGGGAGAAGGCCGCCGATCATGGCGCACGCCAAGGTGAGCTCGGCGCGCGCGCCGGTGCGGACGCCCATCACCTTCACGTCCTCGCCGCGCTCGGCGGCCGGCGCGCGCTGGAGCGCGCGCTCCACCTCGAGCACCG
>JAEUHW010000242.1 GCA_016793245.1 Planctomycetota bacterium | reverse complement strand
GTTGCATCATGCTCGCTGGCGATTCGCGGCAGCGTGTCTTTGCGATGCCGTTCGACTTGAGGGGCCTTGGCTTTGATCTGTCGCCAGCGTCGCGAACGCTGACTATTAGCTACCGCTCTACAGAGCCGATTCGTAAGTGCGCCGAAGCAATTATCGTCCCCTCGATCGACGTCGAGTTTCTGGGAGAAAAGCGCCGCGATCATGCTCGGAGTCTTCGAGCTGGACCAGAGCCGCTCCTTCAGGGCTTCCCTGGAACCAGGCGAAGCACTGATCTGGAATTTGCCGCCAACACCATCGCGCAGCTTGTAAGGCTGATGTACCAGCCAAGCCAGATCGGTGTCTTCCATCGAGTCAGATATAAGCTTGAGATTCTCGAGAATATGCTGAAGGCTCGGCAGGTTCCATGCGTTCGACAGGGTTTCGCAGGCGAGGGCGCTTCGATAGAAGGCGTCTGTCTTACGACGATGCACGCAGCCAAGGGACTTGAGTTCAGGTGCGTGTTTGTTATTGGCGCATCGAAGAAGTACTTACCTCTTCCGATTGCGATCGAGCAGGCAGCACTGGCCGGAGCCGACGCGCTCGCCGCTGCCTGGGCTGCAGAGCGGTCCCTTCTCTACGAGGCCATGACTCGCGCGCAAGAGATGCTGATCATCACCTGGAGCGGAGAGCCCAGTCCGTTCCTGGAACCTCTGCTGTCCGCAGCGGCTGATAATCCGCGGAGCGATCGCTAGGGTCTCCGATCGAGCGCCGTACCGAGCCGATCAACGTTCGGGTTGAGCCGACGAGAGATGCTCGAGATCGAGCGCCTCGCTCTCGATGTACTCCATCGCCGTCATCCCCTCGAGCCGCGTGAGCAGGAAGCCCACGGAGATGAAGCGCGGCGTGGCAGGTACGAGCCCTCGCCAGTCTTTCAGCAGCAGCTCGATGTCGCCCAGCGCGCTGACTTCGTCCTCGACGTCGAGGAGCAGCAGGAAGGTGATGGAGACCTCGGGCGCATCCCAGCGAGGTGCCACTCGTACGCGGATCTCGCGCATTGCGCGCAGCCAAGCGCCTTCGCTCGACTGCCGCTTGTGCTTCTCCTGGATGCGCTTCGCCAGCGGGCGGACGAAGCTCACGAAGTCGTCCGGGAATGCGAAGCGCGAGTGCTTGCGTGCCAGTGCGCGTGCAAACGCCTGTGCGTCGGTGGGCCTGGGGCAGCCCCTCGTGCGTTGCCAGTCGAGCAGAACCCCCTTCTCCAGCGTCATCACGCGATCGAGGTCGGCGACGAGTCGCTGGCTCGCGACGCCGGGGAGATACGCGTAGCGAAGGCGCCGACCGAGCCGCACCTCTTCCAAGGCGGCAGCTTCCATCTCGACGAGCGTGCAGACCTCGAGGAAGTGTCGCTCGCGACAGCTGCGCACGAGATCGCAGGTTTGGGTCGCGACGACGAAGCCGCGCACCCGTTCCTCCACGACTTCTGCTTCGCCTTCGGCGGCGGCGCGAGCTTCTTCGGTGATCGGCGCGCTGGGCTTGAAGCCGAAGGCGAACCAGAGCTCTCCGAGGACGCAGTCTCCCTGGCGCCACTCCTTGCTGACGGCATCGATCGCCCGGAGTCGATCGGCATCAGGGGTGCTCACGGCGCTTCGTCCGCAGCGTGCGCGCGGGTCGCGAGATGCCGAGGTCGCGATGCACGACCTCATCCGGGAGTTGGTCGAGCAGCTCCCACGGCCGTGGGGGACGCCTCGCTGCCTGCTCTTCGGGGCTGAGCTCTTGCCACACGTGGAAGCCGCCCCCTTCTCCCTTGCCCAGCAGCTCGCGCGCCTCGTTGAACTTCTGCCCGGCGAGGAGATCGAAGGCACGCACTCCGGTCCGCGGGTCGGGCTCGAGAAGTGCCCGCCGCGTTCGGAGGCTGTCGCCGCGATCGATGTATCGCAGCACGCCGAGGACCTGCATGAGTCGCGCTTCGTTCTCCGCCGCGAGCGCCTTGCCGCTCGCCCAGAAGTGCAAGCTGCGGCGAGAGACCTGGAAGAGCTCGGCGATCTGCTCCCAGGTGAGGCCGGAGCTCACGCGGAGCGTGTGGATAGCGGAACGCGTCGTGAGGATCGGCGCCTGGTGCGTTTTCGCGGCAGCCGTCGTACACCGCTTGGTCTGGGCCCCGGTCCCGAGCTCCAGCTCTTGGCTCGAGAAGGTAGCGCCCGTGGCCAAGCCGCACGTCCCCGCCGGCAATCCGATGCCGCTGCTCGCGAGCAGGCAGAAGGAGAGCATTCCCCGGACGGCGCGCGGGCGACCCGCTGCCGTGGAGCGCTCCTCCGCCAACTCTGCCACTGTGGAGGCATTCACGCGTTCGCTCCGAAGCGAGAGAGGAACTGATCCGTCACCGACCAACGAAAGAGCGCGTAGATGCGCTCGCAGAGACTCCGGGTGCGGGGCAGCAGGGTGCCCGCATCCAACGGCGTCGAGCCGTCGGGGTAGTGCTGAAAGGCATCGATGTCGAGCACCCAGCTCGGCTCCGGCAGCGCTTCGATGGCGTTGGGATCGAGGCTCTGTCCGGCGGGAACGAGTCCGGTGCGAATCATGGCCTGTGCGCCTTCCTCCGGGAGCTGCAGGTGATGGATGCCGAGAGACTGGAGAAGCTGACCGCCAAGGGGTGTGGCGATGAGCCCGCCGAGCTCCGCGCGCACGAGTTCACCGATGTGCTGCAGCTCCGCTCCCGTGATGCGATCGATGTACCGAACCCCCAGCCGCTGCACCGTGGTGCTGCCGAGGAGTTGCCGCAGCGCGGCGATCAACCTCTCGAAGCGTGCGAGGAAGTCGCTGCGGCTCGTGTAGCGCCGCGTCTCCAGCGCGAGGAAGTCGCTGGTCAGCACGACGCGCCACGCCGAGTCGGTCGCATGAAAGCTCCAGGCCGTAGCGAACTCGTTCCTCCCGTTCGGCCCCGCGCCCACTCTTCGCTCGATCTGCTCCTCTCGGAGAATCGGGTACTCCGTGCGGATCGCCTCCTGGAACGGAGCGAGGAAGGGCAGGGTCGAGATCGCGGCGACGAGAGGGAAGCGCACCTGCGCGATGACGAGCTCGAGCGGCGCGCGCTCGAGAGGGACTTCGGCGGGAGGGCCGCCGCGGAGCGGGTTCGGAAGGTCGCGCACAGCAGCCTCGGGAAGAGCGGCAAGCGAACACGAGCACGGAGTGCCGGAGCCTAGCCCAAACCGTACAAACATGTGAAGCAAAGTGTGAAGTGAAGTGTGGAGGTGACCCGGCGGAGCCGTGCCGCCGAGCCGGCGCGAGGCGTGACGCAAGCGCTGCAAGGCATTGCCGCCAAATGGCTTCCGGAGCTGCAGCCTTGTCGAGAACCCCGACGGTGTCCCCCGCGCCTCCCCGAGACGACCAGCCTCTCCTCCGGTGACGCACCCTCCCGGATTCCCCGCCGCCTCTCCCGCTCTCGCCGCCCTCCCCCGCTTCCCTCTTCAACCGCCGCCGCCCGGACGCCATGCTGGGCGCCGAGCCCCGCTCCCGAGAGCACCCCGAGCGTTATCCCCCCCGCCCGCCCCGCCGATGCCCTACCCTCCCGGCACCCTGGTCCGCGCCCGCAACCGCGAGTGGATGGTCCTCCCCGAATCGCAGGGAGACCTGCTCCTCTTACGTCCCCTCGGCGGCAGCGAGAACGAAGCGACCGGCATCTACCTGCCGCTCGAGAAGGTGGAACCCGCGAGCTTCCGCCCGCCGACTCTCGCCTCGCTCGGCGACCATCGCTCGGGCCGGCTGCTCCGCGACGCGTTGCGCTTGGGCCTCCGCGCGGGAGCGGGACCGTTCCGCTCGTTCGCGAAGATCGCCGTCGAGCCGCGCCCGTATCAGCTCGTGCCGCTCCTCCTCGCGTTGCGTCAGGAGGCGGTGCGTCTCCTGATCGGCGACGACGTCGGCATCGGCAAGACGGTGGAGGCGCTGCTCATCGCGAGGGAGCTCCTGGAGCGCGGGGACGCACGGCGCCTCGCGGTGCTCTGCCCGCCGCACCTGGCCGAGCAGTGGCAGCGCGAGATGCGCGAGAAGTTCCACTTGGAGGCCGAGCTCGTGCTCGCGAGCACGATCGCGCGTCTGGAGCGCGGGCTGCCCGCGCAGCGCACGATCTTCGAGGAGCACGAGGTGGTCGTGATCTCGACCGACCTCATCAAGTCCGAGCGCCATCGCCTGCAGTTCCTGCGCTCGGCGCCCGAGCTCGTGATCGTCGATGAGGCGCACACCTGCGCGCCGCTC